>JACPJO010000005.1 GCA_016187485.1 Candidatus Uhrbacteria bacterium
ATGTAGTAACTGTTTAAAGGCCTCACCTCCTTTGTAACTTTTTATTTGCTGCTCCCGTTTCCACGCATCAGTTTTCTTGACGAATGGTTCGGTCCACACCACATGCCAAGGGCCACGGTTTCTTGTCGACGTGGTATCCCCTCGGTTATGTCTTCGAAGACGATCCTCGAGATCCGATGTCATCCCGATATAATACCTCCCAGATGACTCGCTCTTGAGAATATAGACGATGAACATATAAGGCAAGCGCATCCCGCCTTTGGCGGGACCCCGCCGTAGGCGGTGGCTAGGCCGCTATGCGACCCCTCCAAAGCAGGCGTAGTATAGACAAAGGTTCCAGGATAGGCAATATCCCATCTCCCGGAGTTAAGTACTGAATTTCCTAACCTTTTATTTTTCTACATGAAAATCTATAGGGCGTGCTACAATGCCTTTTGTTATGAAAATGCTCTTCCCGGAGAACTACCATGACTCTTCTAGGAATCTCATTATGAGGTGCGGCTATGCCGAATTTCGGGATCCGAAGACCGGAAAGATCAGTTATGTCCGCCGTCCGGGGCAAGGATTCTACCCGCGCTTTCACGTGTATCTCCAAACGCACCCGCAGGGATTCGTGGTAGATATTCACTTGGACCAGAAGCAGCCAAGCTACGGGGGCGGGACGCACATGCATTCGGGGGAATATACGGGGACGGCTGTGCATGAAGAACTCGCGCGTATTGCGGAACACATAACCGGGAGGAAAAGTTGATTGTGGATGTCAAAGAAGAAATCCGGAATCGAGTAGATATTGCAGACTTCATCGGCGAATATTTAGAATTGAAAAAGGCGGGGGCGGGGAGCTTCAAGGCCGTCTGTCCTTTTCACGCCGAGAAGACCCCGTCATTCCACGTCTCGAAAGAAAAACAAATTTGGCATTGTTTCGGCTGCGGGGAAGGTGGGGACGTGTTCGCCTTTCTTATGCGCATGGAGGGGATTGAGTTTCCGGAGGCCCTGCGTCTTTTAGGGAAGCGTGCTGGCGTGGAAATCCCGCGATTCAGTTCCACCGAGTCTAACGAACGTTCGCGTGTGGTGGAAGTGAATACGATGGCGCGCGCCTTTTATGCGAAAGTTCTCGAGACTTCTACTCTCGCGCTCGAAGCGCGGGAGTATGTAGCAAAGCGCGCTATTCCCCAGGAACTCGTACAAGACTTTGGATTGGGCTACGCGCCTGATCGATGGGATGGGCTTGTGGTGGCGCTTCGCAAACGGGATTTTTCCGACCAGGAACTTCTTGCTGCCGGCCTGGCTCAACGTGGCCGCATGGGTCTTATTGATCGCTTCCGCAACCGCCTCATGATCCCGCTTGAAGATGCACATGGTAATACGGTTGGGTTTACGGCGCGCGTTCTTCCTTCCGCAACCGCGGATGCGGGGCCGAAGTATCTCAACTCTCCAGAAACTGCCGCTTATCACAAAGGAGAAATTCTTTTCGGTCTCTCAAAGGCAAAGCAAGACATTAAACGTGAACACACGGTCATTATTGTTGAGGGGAATCTTGACGTTATCGCTTCGCATAAAGCAGGAGTGAAGCACGTCGTCGCAAGCTCCGGGACGGCGCTCACGCAGGCACAAATTCAACTTCTCAAGCGTTACACAACGCGCCTCATATTTTGTTTCGACCAAGATGCAGCAGGTTTTGCGGCCGCGCTGCGTGGGATTCACTTAGCCACGGAGCTTGGGTGCGACGTAGAAGTGCTTCTCATTCCTCGCGAAGCAGGGAAAGATCCGGACGAGGTTGTGCAAAAAGATCCAGAACTCTGGCGACGGATTGTTTCCGTACCGGTGCCGATCATGCCGTATTATTTTGAACACGCAACGCGAGGAAAGAATCTGCAAGATGTTGTGGTCAAACGTGAAGTCGGCCATTTCTTGCTTGGCGAAATCGGGCGGCTCTCGGACGCCATTGAGCGTGAGCATTGGCTCCAAAAACTCTCAGACCTCTTGCGTACCGACATCAGTGTTCTTCGTTCTTTGCTTATTCAAAAACCGTCTTCTCCCGCCTCTGTCACCGAACATCCAGTACCTCTTCCTCCCAAAACCCCCCAATCTCGTGCCGAGAAGGCTTTTGAGCAAATTCTTGGGGTTTTCGTGCAATTTCCTCGCCAGCGTGCCACCATCGCCGCCACTCTTGCCCCGAGCGAATCTTACGGACCCCTCAACGAGCTTTACCGAATTTTGTTGGAAGCGTATAATTCCGGCAAATTTGAAACGTGGAGTGCGGCGCCTACCCCCGAGCATCTTGCACGACGCCTCATCGCGGTGGGCGAAGAGGTGGCAGAGCGCGTGGAGTCGGAGCATCTTGAGCCCTATGTGAAGGAACATTTGCAAGTGGTTCTTGATGGGTGCGCGCGTTTTGCAAAAAAAGAACTCTTAGCTGAACTGCGCCAGGCTGAAGCGCGTGGGGATGCCGAAGCCGTTTCAAGAATTCTTACTCAATTTTCTTCTTAAGCCGTTTTCCTCTTGCCCCCTCGGCCGCCTTGGAGACTGGATTCCCGTCTCTCGGATGCGCCGCCGGCCAAGACACGAGTATGGCCAAACACAAACCGTCTCCCAAAAAGACCCACGCGCGCCGCGCTGGTGGGCGCAAGGCTGTTTCAAAAAAGCCTCCGTTTTCTCGTACACCCAAGAAGGGAGGACAGAAGCCTTCCCCAAAGCGCGAGCGGTATGTTCCCGTACCGGCGCCAATGCCCGCGCAAGTAGAACGCCTTCTTTCCAAAGGCCACATGCGCGGATTCGTTACGGAGCAAGAGGTGCTGTTTGTTTTTCCAAATTTAGAGGACTACCTTCCTCTCTATGAGGAGTTTCTCGATCGGCTGGATCGTGAGGGCGTGGTGCTTGTGGAAATGAAGGAAGGGATTTTGGGACGGCAGACCGACCGCGACGACGTCTACCAAAAAATCCGCCAGTCGTTCGAGCCTGCGATGAAGGGCGTGGACTTTTCCAACCTTACACAGGATTCTATCCAGCTGTATCTGCGTGAGATAGGACGCATCCCTCTTCTTAATGCGGAACAGGAAGTCGGGCTTGCCAAACGTAAGGAACGCAATGAAAAAGAGGCCGAGCGTCGGCTTATCGAGGCGAACCTCCGCCTTGTTGTTTCGATTGCAAAGAAGTTTGTAGGAAAGTCGCTCTCCCTTCTTGATCTTATCCAAGAGGGCAACATCGGCCTTTTCCGTGCTGTGAAAAAGTTTGAGTATCGAAAGGGCTACAAATTTTCCACCTATGCCACGTGGTGGATCCGCCAAGCGATCACGCGCGCGCTTGCTGATCAGTCACGCACCATCCGTATTCCTGTGCACATGGTGGAGACCATTAACCGATTCCAGCAAGTGGAGCGCCGACTCATTCAAGACTTGGGGCGCGAGCCGTTGCCTGAAGAGATCGCGGCCGAGATGAACGAGGACGTGGATAAGGTGCGCCATATCATTAAAATCTCCCAAGACACTGTTTCGCTGGAGACGTCGGTGGGGGACGATGATGATGCCGATTCAAAGCTCGAGGACTTTATTAAAGACGTGAAGACGATTTCGCCGGACCGGTCGGCCGCGCGAGAGCTGTTGAGCAGTTATGTGCGTGAGGCTATGCGCGACCTCTCTCCGCGCGAGCAAAAGATTTTAGAAATGCGGTTTGGACTTGCCGATGGCGTGTCGCACACGCTTGAGGAAGTGGGGAAAGAATTTGATGTCACGCGTGAACGTATTCGCCAGATTGAAGCGAAGGCTCTCGAAAAAATTCAAGCCAGCCCGCTCATCGAGAAGTTGCGAGATTATTAATACAAACGAAAACGCCGGAAGAATCCGGCGCAGAAGAAGGAACACGAGTGAGGCGTGTCAGTCCTAGTTGAGGAAGACGACGACGCACTCCACGTTGTCATCCGCGTTGGCGGAGGACGGGCAGTTCAGGTTGATGGCGGCGTTGTTCCACGTGCAGGGGAAGAAGTACGTGTAGAGCAACACCGAACACGCGTCGTCCGCGTAGACTTCGATGTTGATGTCGTATCCGCTCGCGCAACTTACATTCACAAGGACATCTACCTGTGCTGCCTGGTTGTCGATGTTCGTGGGGAGATTGGTAACTATCCCATCCTCGACGGAGACAAAATCGAGGTAACCAGTACCGCTTCCCACCGGGCACGTCGTTGAGCAGCCCAGGTTGCAATCGTCGTCGTAGAAGGTCAGGGTTGCAAGGTTGCAGCCTTCGGAGTAGTCGAGGAGGCCGTCGCAATCATTGTCCACAGTGCCATCGCAGAGCTCGTAGGCGCCTGGGTAGGTGTTTGCGCTCCCGTCCGCGCAGTCCCCGGTGACGAGTGCACTGTAGGAACCGGCGGGCGCGCACAGCGACTGAGAAGCGGCCCCGTTAGCGGCGAACCCGTCGCCGTCACCGTCGAAGTAGTACGTCGTGTAGGGTTCATCGCCCATGCCGTTGCAGTTCTGGTCCACTCCGTTGCAAGACTCGGAGGCGCCGGGATGGATGGCGCTGTTCGTGTCATCGCAGTCATCTCCGGTGGCGCACGAGATCGCGCTCAAGTACCCATCGCCATCGTCGTCGGCTGTCTCGTCCGTCTCGCCGTCGCAGTCGTTGTCGGTGCCATCGCACGTCTCGTTGCCGCCAGGATGGATGGACGGATTGAGGTCGCTGCAGTCGCCCCCGCACTCGGCATACCCGTCGCCGTCGTTGTCTGCTTCCAAAGGAAACGAGTCGCCGGAGCAGTTCGTGTCCATCCCGTCGCAGAGAGCCTCTTCCGCACCCGGGCACGCAGGCATTCTGCAAGCACAGGGGGGTGAGGGCGATGCACAGGTAGAGGGGAAGGTACGCACGAGACATGGAACACTCCTCCTTCTAGAGTAGGCGTACTCTAGGTAGAGGCTAGCGTATCAACTAAACAATATATTGCAAGGTTTACCATCTTATTGTTTGATCTCGACGAGTTTCGGGAGTTCAGAGACTGTTTCTACATCAAATCGCACGCGCCCGAGGGTCTGGCCCGCTGGCGTTTGAACATCCACGCGCCATTTGCCTGGGGCCAAAGCAGATTTCATGGAATATCCTCGGTATCCCGCATCGCGTCCGCCAACGACAGAAAAAGAGAGTGCATCCTTTTCGATCCAAGCTCGTTTGGACGGATCGTAATATTGCCACACATGCACAATGCGCGTGCGCAACTCCGTGGGGGCAAAGATAGCAGAAAAGACGTATGCTGGATCATTGCGCTCTAGGTGCAGAGTTGTCCCCGGCAAAATATTTTCGAGCCAAGATGTTTTCTCGGTAAGTACGGTATACGAGTCGCCCATCCGAGTGATGCGGTGATAGGTTCCTGCCTCACGCAACGAAAGGGGAATGGGCGGAATGACGTTGAGGATGTACAGGGCGTTCATGGAAAGAAAAATAGCGAGGAATACGGTCATGATCCGCCGCCGAATGTTGTCAATGCGCTTGATAATGGAAGAAAGTCCGCGGAGGTACGCGCCTGCTAAGGCGAGACTCAAAAATCCACTCAAGAAAAATATCTGCGGCTCGATGGAGTTAAGAAAAAATGGCAAAGCAAGAGTAAAGAGGGAGAACAGCGTGAAAAAGTATACGCCAAGCTGGACGGTTGGACGAAGGTAGATATGCCTCCATTGGTCGTTGCCGATCATGAGAAGGGCGACAAGCACAAGGAGAGGCCAGCTTACCGAGAAAGCGCCGCTAAACCAATAGAAGATGAGAGAGGCGGAGAGGAGGGCACCAAAGAGGAACTGAAGAACGAGGGGGGTGGAGAGACGCATGTAGCGCAGAGCAAATCCACGGGTAGGGCTCGCGAGCTTTTCATCGTAGAAGTGCATGTACGCAATGGTCGCTCCAGCGAGGATGGTGTAGACCGCAAGGAGTAGGATGAAGGTCTGCAGATTGATGCTTCGGAATGTCAGAAAGTCTACGGCAACACCAAACAAGAGGATGGCGGGGATGAGAATCCGCTCATAGCGCTTGTAGAGCGCCTTCCATTGTTCGTATCGCACCCACTGTTTTGCTAGCTCTTTCATGCGCTAGGACTTTTGGCGCGCGCTACGCCATTCCATAATCCAGTTGTAGGCGAGCAAGAGTTCCACCCAAAACATAATGACGTTGAGGCCGTGCGTGCTCGGACTGAGCCATCCGGCGGCAAAGTAGAAGTTCTTGTTCATGCAAGCACCGACCAGAAGCGAAACGACGGCGAGGACGATAGCGGCGGTTTTCCACGATGCGCGTTTCGCATAAATGTAGACGACGGCAGAGACGACGAGCCCGGTGCCTGCAAGAATCTCTCCCCACACAACAAGGTTCCCCAGAAGGGTCGCGTTCTCTACGGCCCATCCTTCCAAAAAGTTCCTATACCACGTGGATGGATTATTGATGGCGAAACGCTGAAGAGTCTCCGGCATCCCCGCGACAAACGCTCCCTCTTTCAGTTTTCCTATACCACCGACAAGCCACTCGTAGGCGAGGACGATCTGAATGCCTGCGAGGGTTACAAGGCGAATCTGCTCCGGGCGCATGCGATCGCGCGCGGAAGATACGCCGAGCCTGTGCGCCAACGGGCAACGACCGAGAGCGGCCTCAAGCAGCGCACCGACGCCGACGAGGGCGGAAAGAACTTGGGCGATCGTACGGTCGAAAAGCCATACAGCAGCAGCGAGGAAAGAGAGGGCGAGGAGTGCGCGCACGGCGCGGTCAAACGCCGAAAGATTGATGGGGTATTTCATATTGCGTATAGTATACGCCTATGGCAACGAAGCAAGCGACTTTTGCCGGTGGATGTTTTTGGGGGATGGAAGAGCTGTTCCGGAAACTTCCGGGTGTTGTCGGAACGGAAGTGGGGTACACAGGAGGGGCAAATCCGAATCCAACATACGAAAATCATCCCGGACACGCCGAGGCGCTCCAAGTAACCTACGACCCATCGCAGATCATCTATCGGCAACTACTGGATTTCTTTTTCCGCATTCACGATCCAACCACGCGTAATCGACAGGGAAATGACGTCGGCGCTTCGTACCGCTCGGCGATCTTCTATGCGAATGAAGATGAGAAGCAAGAAGCTGAAGCGTTTATAGACATCGTAAATGCATCTGGGCGCTGGAGCAGTTCCGTTGTCACTACGCTTGAACCTCTTACCGCCTTTTATCCTGCCGAAAGCTTCCATCAAGACTATCTCCAAAGAAATCCCGACGGCTATACTTGTCACGTCACGAGGTTCGGAAGTTATCTTTCTTGAACTGAAGAGCGGCAGAGTTGATGCAAAATCGCTTGCCCCCACAATCGGCGGGGCCGTCGCTAAAGAGGTGGCCGAGGTGCCCGCCACAAGATTTGCACACGACCTCGGTACGGGACATGCCAAGCGATTCGTCGACATGAAGTTTCACGTTGCCTGCATCGATTACGTCTGTAAAACTCGGCCAGCCGGAGCCGCTATCGAATTTCTTCTCACTTGAAAACAGCGGCGCTCCGCACCCTGCACATGCGTATGTCCCGTCCTCGTGGTGATTGATAAACTCGCCTGTAAACGGAGCTTCGGTGCCTTTCTCGCGCAGCACGCGATACTGCTCCGGAGTCAGTTTTTTCTTCCAATCGTGGTTGATCATAGTGGCCTCTTATCCATAGTATTCTTCGCGCGTCGCTTTTTGTTGCTCTGCATGGTATAACCTTCGTCGCTATGGCACAAGGCAACACGGTTCTGCGGTTCGAAGACGTCTCTTTTGGCTACAAACAAGACGAACTCATTTTGGATGAGGCGAGTTTTTCTGTGCGCGAAGACACCAAGATCACGCTCATGGGACAAAATGGCGCAGGGAAGAGTACGATCTTCAAACTCATTACATCTGAATTGAAGCCGACGCACGGAAACATCCATGTGCCGGCCGGGGTAAGCATTGCCACAGGCAAGCAAGTCATGGCACGCGAGCATCTCACAGAGACGCTTCGCGTATACTTTGCGCATGCTTTTGCGGAGGTGCCGCGTAATTTGGACAAGCGCATTGCGGATGTTCTTGAGGTGGTGAACCTCTCGGCACCGCTTGAGAAGATTGTTGGCGAATTTTCCGGCGGGCAGCAAGCGCGACTGCTTCTTGCCTACGCGTTGATTCAGGAGCCGGACATTCTATTGTTGGATGAACCAACAAATAATCTTGACCGCGACGGCATCGATCATCTGACGACGTTTCTTATCATGTATCCAAAAACAGTTTTGGTTATTTCGCACGACGCGGATTTCTTAAACAGTTTTACCGAAGGCGTGCTGCACCTTGATGTCTACACAGGGAAGGTCGAGAAGTACGATGGAAATTACACAGATGTTGTGGAAGAGATCGCGGTACGCATCGAACGCGATCGGGCAAAAAACGCGCAGCTTCTAAAGACGATTCAAGATCGCAAGGACAAAGTAAACTTTTTTGCGCACAAAGGAGGGAAGATGCGCAAGCTTGCGAGCAAGTTAAAAGATCAAGTCGAAGAAGCGGAAGAAAACATGGTGGATGTGCGGCGTGATGACCGGACCATCAATGACTTTGTGATTCCCGCACAGCCGTGGCCGGAACCCGTGGCGCATCTGCGCTCGGTGAAGGTGATTTTAGACCACGAAGCGCACCAGGTGGAAGTGGATTTCACGTTTCGTCGCGGCGATCACGTGCTGATCTCTGGCCCAAATGGGATAGGGAAAAGCACGCTTTTGCGAACACTTGCCGAAGGGAAGGATGATCGCGCAACGATTGCCGATGGAGTGAAGGCGGGGTATTACCGACAGGATTTCTCTGGGCTCAATTTCAATGAAACGGCGTATGCATCGCTTGCGTCCATGATGGAAGAACCAGACAATGAGACGATACGACGCACAGGCGCGCAGTTTTTATTGAGCGGCGACGCGCTTGCAACGACGGTTGGCGCGCTTTCAGAAGGGCAAAAGGGGCTTCTGTGTTTTGCGCGGTTCGTTCTGCAAGAGCCCGGGCTTCTTATCTTCGATGAGCCGACAAACCACATCAACTTTCGCCACCTGCCCGTGATTGCGCGAGCACTCGATGCCTACGAAGGTTGCCTCCTTGTTGTAAGCCACGCAGAAGAATTCGTCCGTCAAATCCGTTTTGACCAAACCCTCGACCTCTCGACGCTTATAAAAAACGCATGAGGATGAACGATAGTTTACGGACATCTCTATTTCCGCCTGGGGATAATGTCGTGTAGATTTCCACGTCGTTTTTCTGTTATGATGCCTTCAGTATGAAATACCTTGTCATCGTCTTTGACATCTTTTTTGCGAGCATGGCCACAAGCGTGTTTGCCGCCAAAGCGCCACAGCCAAATGATGATCGAAATAACCTCTTGCGTTACATTCGATACGAATGCACAGTTGAATGTATGGGAAGTAAGGACACGAAAAAAACGTATGACGAGCTTACCGCGTGTACAGATGAGTGCATCGGAAAGCCAAAGGAATGGATCCGAGATTCCGCCAAGCAGCAACGAGGCTTTTGTACAGACTCTCAGAGCACGGAGGAAGAATTAAGTTCAGTTTCTTATTGTCGAGTCGTGGCAAGCAAGCGCGACCTTGTGGAATATCAACTTAATTTTAACACGTCAAACGGTTGTCCTGTTGGCGCTGACTTCAAAAAAGATAAATGCCGATGTCCTTTTGGAAGTAGGATTGATAAAGGCCACACTTCCTGTCGTGAGAACAAAGTCGTGAAGGGTGTAAAAGAGGGTTTCCGATTTTTTACGGACTTATTTAAGCCTGATAAAGACAAAGAAGGAGAAGAAAACACCGCGCCAGTACCTACAACATCGACTCCGCCGACAGAACAGCCACCCGTACAGCCGGTGCAAAAGAACACCCAGCCTGAACCAGCTCAAGCGATTCCGAATCCGTTCGAAGGCGCCAGCACATTCACCTACGAAGATTGCATCCAGACAGCAACACCAGACGTTCTTGCAAATTATGCGGACCGCGCAGGCATCTCACGCGGCGCCATGCCCACTGCAGAACAACTCTGCGCACGGTTGAAGAAATAAAAACGAGAAGTCTGATCAGGAAGACTCAGATAAATACTTACGGGCTTTAACGAATACCTTACGTTCAAGAGCCGTCAACGGGTCAATGCGCAACTCCCGAGCTATCAAAAAGAGAATATTGAAAACATCGGCGAGCTCGTCTTCAAGATGCTGCTCTGGAGAGCAAGTTTCTTCCCCCAGCTTTTTCATGCGGGACTTACCTTGACTTGAAAGCAGAGCCTCGGCTAATTCTCCCATCTCCTCCATCAGCTTGAGCAAAAGATACTCGCGATCCATCACGATCCCGTGTTTTTTCTTATAGCGTTCCGCGTTGGCCTCAATGAGACGCTGGACTTCTTGAAATTCCATAAGTTATTTCTTGACCATATCTTACTTGACCCATTTGCGCTCCATGTTATCATACCCGCGCCCTTCACAGGCATACCTTCCGGGGTAGTCTCCGACCCTACGGGTCGTAGACCCGGAGGGCTCAGCGGCATGAGTCACTCGTATGTTCTTTGTCTATCTGATACAAAGTGAAAGCGACCAAAGGTATTACATTGGGCAGACGCAAGATCTCACTGCCCGACTAGAGGAGCATAATAACGGAGAAGTCCCCTCGACATGTAATAGAGTCCCCTTTCGCTTGATCGGATACGAGACCTACAAGACACGATCAAAAGCGCGCTGGCGTGAATACTCGTTGAAAAAGAGTGCTCACAGACGGAAGCAATTCATCGAACATGTAAGTAAAAATATTCCGGGGTAGCTCAGCGGCAGAGCAGTGGACTGTGACCAGGATCAAGCGATCCAAATAGCAGCTTCCTGCGGAGACGCAGGAATGAAAAGAGGGTGAACTGCTGGAAGCCGTCGCGTAAGACCAGCTAAGCTGGCCGAGCACGGTAATCAGCAGCCAAGCCCGCCGCATAGCTGAGGCAATGCAGGCGGGAAGGTTCAGAGACTATCCGCAAGGAGTACTCCGACGATGTCGGAGGAAGCGCCCTCCGTCCTTCGGGACGATGATATAGTCCACCCCTTAAGGAAACTTAAGGATACGTGTAATCCATTGGTCGTGGGTTCGATCCCCACCCCCGGAGCCACTAAATCCACTCAGTGCAAACTGGGTGGTTTTAGTTTGTTCGTGCCTTGCAAATAGTGCGGAAAAGCCATCTTTTGGTACACACTGAAACTCCCCGTCAGCAAAAATGAGTTCGGAAAACGCCTGCGTGACGATTTCTCGTTTTTCACTATTGGAGTGGACCCTGTACACTCCACTATTCTTCTGTTTCGATATTTAGCGTTTTGAAAACTGCTTCTATTTCTGATTCAGAATGTTGTGGTGTGTTTGGCATACTATTTCGTCTCAATCGAATCCAAGAACTTATCAAACTCCTCCTTCGGAATCCGATAACCCTTGCCGAGTCTGTGTGCCTTGAGCTTTCCGGCCTCGATGTAACGGTAAATGGTCATTTCGCTGACTCGTAGCTTCTCTGCCAGCTCAGAGACAAGATAGAAGTCTGGTATTTGGGTTGCCATACGTTAGAACAGCACGAGTGACTCCCCAAAAATCTGTGTGAGCTCCCATTTGCGAGTCGTATCAACGGCACGGTGTAGACCGATGAAACGAATATCTTTTTGACCCTCAAGAGCCTTGATGGTTGATTCTTTCAAATCTGCATCAAGACAAACGAGTGCGGAACGGTCTCCGTCCGTAACTTTCCAAACCGCATTGTCTGCAAACTGGTCGAGCTTCTCTTTGTTCATCGTGAGAGTGAAGCCCTGCTTGATGAGCATTTCGTATTGCAAGTCTGTCTCTTTGTTTTTTGGGTCAAAGAGTAGTTGCTGTTTTGCTCGCGCAAGATGTTCTTGAAATGCTTCAACGTTCTCTTCATCCGATTTTTCTGGGTCCGGTTGGTATGTGTTTTCAGGGAAGATGCTTGTTGTGAGCTTGAAGACCTTGAATCCAGTATCAACGTCAGGCTTCTCAGAATGAATCCGTTCACCCGCGCGTTTTACACGCTCGATAGTGATATCGGATATTTTTTTATACCCAGCTTTGAATGCCTCGCTTTTTTCGTCGGTTGCTTCTGGAATCTGAACCATTACGGATTTTCTATTTCCACCGTCTTCTTGGTTGAGATCCATTACTGCATGTCCTGTAGTTCCAGAACCGGCAAAAAAATCAACGATAATGTCCTCATTTTTTGTGATGGTTTTCAGTATGACTTTGATGAGCTCAAGTGATTTTGGCGATGGGAACAGTTTGGCTTTAGTCTCAAATAAATCATTGAATACTGCTTGTCCTTTTTCAGTAAAATACTTCTTATCGTTCAAGATGCTTTTGAGCATTTTCTCAGCCCCGCTGGCATATGATTTGCGGTATATCTTCCATTGGCCATTTACTTGCTTTGCTAACAAAAACTCCGTTTCATTCTCGCTTTTTTCTTTTCCCCAAGCCCAACACCCGTTGAAGCCGTCGTCCCAATCTGGATACACCGCAATGCCTTCCGGTGTTTTTCTCAAACTAATCTCTCCCGACTTATCGTCAACGAAAAATGGATAATGAAGGTTCGGACGATTATGCTTACCAAACTCTCTATGTGTGTTACGGAGTTCGAGAAGACGATATTTTCCACCGTCGTCTTCCTCAGAGTATTCCGCTGCTATTTGCTCAGCATCTTTCTCAATCGCGAAATAGCCCTTAGGGAGCTGTGTTTTCGAATAACACAATACGTACTCATGATTTGTAGCAAAATATTTATCTTGCGAACGACCTTTTGGATTGCAGAGAACAGTTAGCTGTGCGACAAAGTTTTCTTCACCAAAAATCTCATCCATTAGTTTTCGAAGGTGGTGTATTTCGTTATCGTCAATAGAAATAAACACGGCTCCTTCATCTTTCAACATCATCTGCGCCAACAAGAGACGTGGCATCATCATATTGAGCCAGTTGGTGTGGTAGCGGCCGGCGCTCTCGGTGTTTGTGTCCATCTTTACACCGTCACGGAAGAGGCCGTTTTTCTCCCAGTATGCCTGCTTGCCCTCGGAGTAATCATCTGAATAGACAGAGTCATGACCCGTGTTGTAGGGAGGGTCAATGTAGATACACTTCACTTTGTTGTAGTACGCCTTCGAAAGAAGTTTTAGAACCTCCAGATTCTCCCCCTCAATAATCACGTTTTGTGTTTTATCAAAATCAACGCTGCGCTCCACGTCGGGCGCAAGGCGAGCTTTGCTCGGGGTGAAGGCATGCTTCTTAGCGTGCATCTTGCCCGGCCAGCGGAACTCAAACTTTTCGCCAAGGGAAACGTCAAAGTTGTGTGCGAGAGCATGTACCTCCTCTACATTCAGCTTTCCCTCATCGGTAAACAAATCAGGATAGAGCCGCTTTATTGCCTCAAGGCGCTCGAGGCGGTGGTCAGGGCTCTGTAATGCTGGGTTTTGTGGTTCGTGCGTCATATAGGCGTATTTAGGCGGTCACAAGGCGTTCTGCTTTTCGTTCTGGGCGTTTGCCTTCATCCGCAATCGGTGGGAAGGCATCGGTCATGTAGTATTCCTCCAGGCCAATGGCTTTGAAATGAGCTATGGCACATCTTATTTTGGCTCGTTCCTCATCGTCGAGAACCGGTTGATTTTCTTGGAAGCCCTTAGTCTCAACGACGAAGTGGTAGGTGGTAGCCTCCCCCTCATCAATCGACCGCTTTTCTATGACCAGCGCCCAATCGGGGTTGTAGGGTCCAACGGGGGTTGGGATTTTGTACCAGTCTGGGAGTTTGATAAAACACCGGACCCGATTCTCTCCATCAATGTCTTGCGCGAAGCGTTTCTCGATGGAGCTGTTGTAGACAACGTGGTCGTACACGCCTCCGCTCACCTTGATTGCGTCCTGGTACGTCTCGAATGCCTCTTTGAACTCATCCTTGCCGTAACGGTCGCTCTTTGGTTCGTAGCGCACACAACGCACCATGGCGTGCTTGATGATACTCTTCATGGCTACGGATGCTTTGGAGAGAAACGCGACCGGATTTTGAGCTACTTTCTTTTGGTCGCGTACACCGTGAAGAATCTCTTCAATCGCTCCCATGGAGAGCCATGTCTCTTCTGCGAGCTCAGCGACGAGGTCGACTTTCGGAGCAGAGGCAACAGCGATATCTTTTATCTCTTCGCCTTTGTAGTCGTCGCTAAACGTGATGCCGTTTTGAGTATTTTGTTGCATGGAAGTAATGCGCGTGAGCGTGGCCTGCACGCGCGGGGGAGGAACAGAAAGACCATTGAGGGTTTTTACACAATCGTTCACGATGGTTTGTTCATCGAAATGAACGGTGTATTTGGTTTTGCGAGAAATAACCTCCCAGAGCCGGTCGAAATCTGAACTCTCAAAGACGGCTTTGTTGCGCTTCACTTTAGTGAGCGCTCGACGGGCATCTGTTAGTACCATCTCTTGCGCCTTATCTCCGTATTCATCTGCGAGCTCATTTTGATATTGCGAAACAAACTCGGCGTAGCTTTGGTTGGGAATAACGGTCAGCAAGTTAACCGGAATACCACTCTCCATTTTCTCCGGGTCGCGTACACGGCTGCCGGTCTGGTCTACGCAAATACGAAGTCCGCGTCCAATCTCTTGACGCTTCTGAATCACGCTCTCTGTTTCGTTGAGGGTGCATATGTTGAAGACGTTCGGGTTATCCCAACCAACTCCGAGTGCGGAGTGGGAGAACAAAAACTCGAGTGGTTCATCAACCGAAAGGAGTCTCTCTTTGTCGCGCATGATGAGGTCGAAAACGTCATCATTCTTTTGCATCGCGGCAACGCTGTCGGTCCATTCGCCCTTGCCGGTCTTGGCGAAGTATCCACCGTGCACAGCGTTCGTGTCACTCGGAAGTTTACCGTATTTTTTCTTATATTCCTCTGAGTAGCATTCGTTGAACAAACGACGAATCAAACCCTCCTCGTCAACGTAGTTAGCAACGCGGTCAATGAAAAAGAGTGACAACACTTTGACGCCAATCTCTGCCAACTGTTCCTTCTTTTTGAAATGTTGAGCAATCGTGAGCCGGATTTGTTCGCGGAAGATTGCCTCCTTGTCTTGCCCGTGACCGGCACCTTGCGCGAGCTCGGTTCCATTGGTGAATCGAATGCGGGCTACCTCATCACCCATATCCTTCCAGACGCGGTCGACAACCCAACCTTCGTAGGCGGGATTTTTGGTCTTCTTGCCGAGGTCATCATCCTTCGTCACTTTGATGGTCTTTTGTTTGAAACCTCCCCCAGCCAAACGAACCATAACGCCGATTTTTGCATGTGGCTGTTTACCAGCAGTAAAATCAACATCATGCACAACGATGTTTGTGGTGCTCTCTTTGTTTTCTTCATGGACAGACAGGACTTCTACCTGCTTCACGAGCCGCTTGTTGTACGCATCAAACGGCGTCAGCTGGTGGACGAGGTTCTTCACCACTTTGTGCGTGGCTGAGTAGCGCAACTTGAGGAGCGGATTGAGTCCCTCAAGACGCTTCACCATGTTGGGGGAGTCCATGCCCTCCTGTGGTTCGTCCATGATAATAACCGGCTGAACCTGGCGAATGAGTTCAATAAGTTTTTCGCCGCCATTGCTATCGCGTTCCTGGTTGATGATACGGTCATCCGTATTGAACGCCTGCACGTTCATGACCATGATTTGCAAATCGGCAGACTGTGCGTAACCGCGAATCATTGTTGGCTTTTTGCTGTCGTAGGCAAAGGCACGGTGGTTGACGCCGTAGATAGTTTTGAAATGGTCAGCGGCAATCTCAAGGGTCTTGAGTACACCCTCTTTCACCGCGATTGAGGGTACAAGAATAATAAACTTCGAAAGGCCGTAGGATTTGTTGAGTTCAAAAATCGTGCGCAGGTAGACATATGTTTTACCTGTACCTGTTTCCATCTCAACGGAAAAATCGAGCTCATCAATCGGTCGGGCATCGAGAATGTTGTTGAGTTTTGCTACACGGTCGCGATTCTCTCGCACAGCTTCTGGTGCGATGCGAAGGTCATTGGCACAAACGCCGGCAAAGAGCCGGTCTTCCGCGCGAACGTAGGGCGCTCCAACAAACAGTTGAACCACCGAAGCGATAGCATCAAGCTGGTACTGGAGGTTGGCTTCAAAGTGGAGCTTTAGCATATTCATTCTCGCAGGATTTTATAGTTGCAAGTATTCTATCATCTCTTAACAATGCTTAACAATAGAAAAGCCCCCGTACGGAGGGGCTTGCTGTGGACTAAGCGATATTCTCGTTCATCCACTTGGTAACTTCCTGAGATACGTTGAACGTAGACCAGTTGGACTTCACTTGAATGACCACCAGTCCATCATCCTTATCCATAACCGTCTTGAGGTCGTTAGCGACCTGCACAGCGGCTACATCTGTCTTGATGAGCCAAAGTGACTCAAGTGGTTTTGCCCACGTGCCGTAACTCTTAATCTTCTCGACCAACTTTTTGTAATCACGATTTGGCTGTCCCAAATCGTAGGAAACCAGATAAACCATAGCTCTAACGATAAGTGATTAGATGCTACCCTGGTTCGTCGCCACGTGATATTATGAAAGGGCCGTACCCCTAAGCATTGACCTGCCACGGGCGACGAACTGTTGGAGATAGCGCATGGGTAATCCCCGATGCGCTATTATTTTCTCACGCTCGTTTCTTGCTGTCAACTTTGGTTACAGACTAATCTTCCGTTCAATATTTGAAGGGGTTTTAACTTGGGGATAAAGTTGACAAAACCGCTCGAATGTACTATATTTCTTTATATGAATATCGGCGAAAATATCAAACTCATTCGTCGTACAAAGGGCATGACACAGGAGCAGTTAGCCAATGCCTTGGGGTATACGAAGTCTTTCCTTTCACTTGTTGAAAGTGGGGACCGGACACTCTCTTCAGAAGATATTGCACGCATTGCCGTTGCGCTTGGTGTTAGTGTTGAAGATATGCAATCACGGGTTGTTGTTCAGTTTCGCTCGGATTCTATTTCTTCGTCAGACCAGAAAAAAGTCGAAGAGGATTTTATAAAGTTTGCTCGAAATCTCAAAAACAGCCGTAACTAATCCTATGGAGGGCCTGACTGAAAAAATCAGAGTCATTCTTGAAAAACTGGCAATCACACAGCCTCCTATTGATATTGAAAAAGTGGCGGCTTACTTTGGAATCAATCTAGTTCCGTATGATAACTTCCCAGACAATGTTTCTGGCATGATTGTGCGCGACCAAAATGGAGACAACGAAAATATCTATATTGGGTTTAACTCAAAACAAGCTAAGGTGAGACAACGCTTCACCGTAGCCCACGAGCTCGGTCATTTTCTTAGTGGTCATGACGACCTAAAAATCGTTGAAGATACCTTTGATAAGGATACGGTAAAAGAAAGAGAGGCAAACAGCCTGGCCGCCGAGTTATTGATGCCCAAAGATTTTCTTGTTGCTGACATGAAGCTCGGGAAATACGATATTCCGTCCTTGGCTAGCCGATACGGGGTGAGTGAGCAAGCTATGTCGATTTGTCTACTTAAATCCGGGCTCCTCTCCAAAGTTTAGTTTTTGGTAGGCTACACATTCGTTGCTAGCTCACGAAACTTCCAAGAAACTTCTATTTTCTCCATGCTCACCCTGACCTGGCGGTAAATCGGCTCCAGTTCGGTAAAAATGTAGAGTTCGGAGCCAGATAACACACCTTGCGTTGCAAGGTGTGTTTTCTTTTTAGCGCATCTCGAATATACTTGTAAAAAACCATCCATTAGATTTATGAACTACAAAGGCGTAATAATTGAAGAAAGTTTAGAAAATAAAGATATTCTCAAAGATGTCAAAATCTTAGAGACGAAAGTCGAGGAAGTTGTAGAAGAACATAAAACTCCTTGGATAAAACAATGGACTTTACACACTGTTGAAATTTCAGAAAATCAAGTTGCTAGTGTCGCGGAAAAAATCAGCAAAGCATTGGATTCAAAACATAACTGGTATGCGGATTTGAAAAATGAAACTCATCATTACATTATTTTCCGCGACAAAGTTTTTTACATAGACCGAAAAAGTAAGGAACAATATGATGAAGCGAAACACTATGGCATTTCGCTCGGCATACCAGAATATCAAGTTGATTTTGCTCCTGACGATAAAGTTTGGGAAAGATAATTATGGCTACAAAAAGTAAGATCCAAGTGCTATTAGTTCATGGCGGAATGACCTTCAAAAATGAGAAGGACTATTTACATTACCTAAAAACCAAAAAAGTAACGACAAAGAAAAAGATTTCTTGGACGGGAGATTATTTAGAAAAAAGTTTAGGTAAAAGGTTTGAGATAATTTCGCCACGAATGCCTTTGCAGGATTTTGCGAAGTACAGAGATTGGAAGATATTTTTTGAGAGATATTTATCTCTTATCAAAAATAAATATATTTTGATCGGTTCGTCTTTGGGTGGAGTTTTCCTTGCAAAATATCTTTCTGAAAATAAACTTCGCAAAAAGGCCTTGTCGGTATATTTGGTTTGTCCGCCTTTCGACAATACATTGCCAGACGAAGATTTGGTCGGTGGCTTCACGCTTGGTAGTGATTTGTCGTTGATTGAGAAGAACTGCAAAAATCTTCATTTACTATTTTCAAAAGACGACGATGTTGTGCCCGCCTCTCATGCCGATAAATACAAGCAGAAATTGAAAAACGCCCATGTTGTGATTTACAAGAGCAAGGGCGGGCATTTCAACATCATCAAATTTCCTGAAATAGTTAAGATGATTTTTGCAGATATTAAAAGAAATTAGCCGCCGATTTTTGCAAAAAAGAAAGCCGAAGCCCGCGCGGATTCCTCCCCAGACCCCTCCTCCGCGCGGGCGAGTCCGTCGCCCCGCCTCCTTTGCCCCAGAAAAATAGTGGCGGGGCGCATCGCTTCAGATTTCGCTTCTTAGATTTGTGTATCAGATTCGGCAAAATGATTTCAAAAGTTTGCGAAGGTTTTAATTCGGGAGCCACATAGAACCGACGTGTTCAAACGCGTCGGTTTTATGTTTGTGATAGACTATTTTCGTATGACCTACAAAGCCATTTTCTTCGACGCAGACGGCGTTCTCATCAAAAACAAGTTCCTCTTCACAGAACAACTCAAACAGGACTTCGGTATTGAAATTGAAAAGATGCTTCCGTTCTTCAAGGGCGTATTTCGACAATGTACCGTCGGTAAAGCGGATCTCAAAGATGAACTCACGAAGGTCATCGGCGAGTGGGGCTGGAACGGTACAGTCGACGAGCTGATGGAATACTGGTTCACCAAAGGTACTCAGATAGATCAGGAAGTGCTGGAATATGTGAAGTCTATTCGAGGGCGTGACATCCGCTGTTACATGGCTACAGATCAAGAGAAATATCGCGGTGAGCACCTGGAGAAACTTCTTGGAAATGATCAGGTCTTCAAACGGGTCTTCTATTCAGCTCAAATCGGTTGTTCCAAGAAGGAACCTGCATTCTGGGATCATGTCTTTGAAACGGTCAACATGGCATCACGACCACCATTTCAAGAACTGATTGAACGCTCACAAATGCTTTTTATAGACGATGATCAACCGAAAATAGATGCTGTAGCCTCGTTCGGATTGGATACGCATCTGTACACCGATCTCGAGTCACTCAAGCAATGGTTGAACCAATATGTATAACCATGCACCAGAGGATTATAAATGTCCCATCTGTCTTGCAATCAAAGGTATCGAAAGCGACGACACCTGGATTATTCAAGATGACATCTTTTACCGCGATGATCTTGTAACCGGATTTATCAGCTCAAAATTCATCAAAGGCAATGAAGGGCACCCGGTGCTGGTTCCAAACGAGCATTACGAAAACCTCTATGATCTCTCGGAGATTGTCGGACATCGCATTTTCGACGTCTCTAAGCGCATCGCGACGGCGCTCAAGAAAATTCGTGGAGCCGATGGTATAACGATCCATCAAAGCAATGAGCCGGCGGGTGATCAACACGCGTTTCACTATCACCTTCACGTCGTCCCTCGATTCAACGGCGACCACTTCCATGAAGAGCTTTGGAAAGCCTCCCGATCTCAACCAGAGGAGCGAACCGCGTTTGCTAAGACATTACGAGATCTCCTGTGAGTCCTCTCCCTCCTGACTTCAAAGACCGACCGCGCATAGAGCGCTGGTGGATAAATCTGCAGGTGCTATTTCACCGTCGATCGGTGAAAGTTACCTGTTGCGAAACGTTTCGTACAGGTCCATACGCCTGCAAAGGCTGCGCCACGCTTTATGATTGTCATTCGACGAGTCTCTGGTACCGCTTCCTCGCTCGTCGCGCCAAACGCCGCTCGCCACTGGTGAAGATGTTATAATTCCACACTCCATTAGCTCTAATTCGTGAGAATAAGCGAATAGTAAAAGGCTCATGGCCCCGACAAGGGTGGGTGGGTGGATCTGATCCCAATTCACATTTCATGCTACAGCCGTAATAGTGTACACCGTCTTCGACCCTCTTATCTGAAGTACGACACTCTCGCCGGCGCGCTTGCCGAGAAGAGCTTGGCCAAGAGGGGAGAGATGGGAAATCCGGCCGCGTTCGGGGGCAGTTTCCTGCGAACCGAGAATTTCGTAGATCCATTTCTTTCGATTCTCTTCGAGCGTGACTTTGGATCCGATCCGCACACAGCCGTTCTCGTCTGGCCCCGATGCGATTGGGATAGCGCGCTTCAACTTCTCCTCGAGCATCAACAGGCGCTCGTTGATGCCACGCAGTTTCGCCTTAGCCATCTGGTAGCCGACGTTTTCCGAAAAGTCGCCCATCTCTGCCAACCGCTGTGTTTCCGCAACTGCCGCTGGCCGGTCTGTCTTTTTGAGGCGGAGGATGATCTTTCTCATCCGCTCGATCTCCTTTGGTGTTACGTAATCATCCTCCATTTTCAAAGCTTGTCGAAGCTTTTCCCCTCGTCTTGTAGGTACGCGCATATGTCCGGAAGTATAGCAGGCATCAGCTTTCCTCATTAAATAGCTTGTCCAACACTAAGTGTCGGACAGTTCGTTTTTAGAGCACGGAATGTGCTATAGTGACACCATTATGGTGCACAAGGTGCCAGCGGATCTACGGAAAGCTCTCCTCTCAACACCTGCGTCAAGAGCCGTCTGGGAAGACATTACGCCGCTTGCGCGCAACGAGTGGACTTGCTGGGTGACGTCTGGAAAAAAAGAAGAGACACGGACTATCCGCATCAAGAAGGCACTCTCAAAACTCAAAAGCGGCATGCGCCGACCTTGTTGCTGGGCCGGCTGCCCTCACCGCTCCAAGTAGTCTATGCAAAAAATTATCTCCCATCTTTGGTTCGATTTCGATATTGCAGCGCTCAAACAGGCGCACGACGGCGTATGATCAAAGACTTTGCGGCGTTTTTGCGAGAGTTCAACATTGTGTCGCTCGCGATCGGGTTTGTCATGGGAACCGCATCGACCTCGCTTGTTGGGTCGTTCGTCAAAGATATTCTGATGCCGATTGTGGAACCGTTGATGTCGGCGCGATCGTGGGAGACGGCCGTGCTTCATCTCGGCCCGATTAATATCGCTTACGGGGAGTTTCTCGCCGAGCTGATCAATTTTCTCATCCTCGCGCTTATCATTTTTGTCGTCGTGAAAAAGCTCTTGAAGATTGAGGTAGAGAGGAAGAAGTAGGGTATGCCTCGAACCAATAACATCGTGCGCGACGCGGGAATTGTAGCGATGAGTGTTTTGGTTGCCGTAGTACTGGCTCAAACAGGCACGCTAGAGGCTCTTCTTACAAGCACGCAAGGACGGATCATGCTTGGGAGCTTTCTTGCTGGCCTCTTTTTTGTTTCCATCTTCACTGTGGCTCCTGCATCCGTCATGCTTGTGGAGATGGCGCTTGCGAACTCGGTGTGGGAAGTTGCGCTCTTCGGGGGCTTAGGGTCGCTTGTGGGAGACCTTGTCATCTTCCGATTTATGAAAGACAGCGTGTCGTCGGATGTCCGCTGGCTTTTACGAAAGACAGGGCGTGAAAAAGTTTTGGCGCTTTTCGGCATCAAGCATGTGCGTTGGCTCATCCCGTTTCTCGGCGCTCTCGTCGTTATCTCTCCGTTTCCCGATGAGATCGGTCTTGCCATGATGGGACTCTCCAACATGAAGACGCGATGGTTTGTACCGATCACCTTTGCGCTCGACTTTTTCGGCATCCTTCTTATTGGACTTGTTGCAAAGCACGTGTGGTAAGTTAGGGCTCAACGAAGTCACGGACACTTGCTTTTTTCATGGTTTGCGCGCAGAATGCCCAGATTCTCAATAACAAAGACTGTCCTATGAGGAATTATCAAAGCAGGCCTCGCCCGCAAGGTGCAGGAGGGTGGGGAGGGCCGAAGAAGTTTGGCGGGGCAAGACCGTTTGGCGCCAAGAAACCGTGGGATCGTGGGGGAAGCGACCACCGCCACGAGGACCGTCCAATGTTTCAAGCCACGTGCAACGCATGTGGGGAAGCATGCCAAGTGCCGTTTAAGCCAGTTAATGGCCGTCCGGTGTTTTGTCGCAATTGTTTTAAAAAGGATGGGGATGAAAAGCCTGCACGAGACTTTTCTCCTCGGGAGTTTTCGCCTCGGCAGGAGCGCCAGGTGGAACGCCCACGCACAGACCACTCTGGGGAGGCGCTCAAAGCCATTAATGCAAAGCTCGATGCCATCATGGACACACTTGCCGCAATGACTATTCCGTCAGCCGAGGTGCCTGTGGTGCCAAAGAAGACGACGAAGAAGCGCGCGACGAAGAAGAAGGTGTGAAGCGTATCTTTTTTGCCATCCCACTTACCGTAGAGATTCAGCAGAGACTTTCCCTGGTGCAGGGCGACATCCGGCGCCAGCTTCAACACAGCCGTGTCGCATGGGTTTCTCCCTGCGACATGCACATCACACTTCACTTTTTGGGTGAGGTCTCCGTGGCCTCCATTCTAAAACTTGTCCAGGAGGTGAGAAAACTCTCACTGCCGGACGCTTTTTCTCTGTCATGCGGAGATGTAGATGCTTTTCCTTCCAAAAAAAATCCCGAGACAATTATCGTGCGTACGCACACGCATACGGCTTTATCTGCCCTGCGCCAGCGCCTCGGGACAGTTATTGTTTCACAGGGACTCACCATGAGTGAACGTGCGTTTCATCCGCACGTGACACTCGGCCGTGTACGTTCCTCTGGGGAAGTTCTTCAACCCGAGCAGGTCAGCCCGCTCTCTGCGCAGATTCTTATTGGCGGATTTACCCTTTTTGAAAGCAAACTTACGCCAGATGGCCCGGTGTATAGCGCTTTGGAGCATTTTCCTATCGGGTAAATCGGCGACGGGGTTTTCGGAACGGGGCGGGATAGCGTGACGACGTGCGAGAGGGCTGTGTCTGGACGGACCGTTCGACTGTCTCGCCCGAAGGGGTTTTCACAAGGAGAGTTTTTCGAATGAGCCGCTCAATATTTCCAATATCGCGGCGCTGTTCAGGGGCGGCAAAAGATATGGCTTTCCCAGATTTTCCGGCGCGTCCCGTGCGGCCGATACGATGCACGTAATCTTCCGAATGGTCCGGCAGATCGAAGTTCACGACGAGTTCAATATCTTTCACATCAATTCCGCGCGCGGCGATGTCGGTAGCGACCAAGATACGATATTTGCCGTTCGAAAACCCTCGTAGAGCATCCTGCCGCTGGGCCTGCGAACGGTTCGAGTGAATCTCGGCAACCGAGTGATGCATGTTTTTAATAGACTTGGCAATCTTCTTTGCGCCGTGTTTCGTGCGGCTGAACACAAGCACGGTTCCTTTGTGTTCGGCAAGGAGGCGTTCAAGCAGCGCAGTCTTTTCTGTTTTGGGTACAATGTACACTTCCTGGTCTACTTTTTCTGCGGCAGTTCCCGATGGAGCTACCTCCACGCGCAAGGGCTGCTTCATGTATTGGCGCGCGATGGAAGCAATCTCTTCGGGCATGGTGGCAGAGAACAGCATGGTCTGCCGCTCTTTTGGTACGAGCGCAAGAATACGTTTGAGCTGCGGGGCGAAGCCCATATCGAGCATCCTATCTGCCTCGTCAAGCACCAGGACGCCCACGGTTGAAAGGGAAGTGCTCTTTTGTTCCAGGTGGTCGAGCAAGCGTCCTGGAGTGGCGACAATAATATGCGGGCGGGCCTTGAGCTGCTTCAATTGTGGCCCCATGGATGTCCCGCCAATAAGTACGGCGGTGCGCAGTCCCAACGGCCCGCCTACTTTGTGTAGTGTCTCCTCTACTTGGACTGCCAATTCGCGTGTGGGGAGAAGCACCAATCCCATTTTCCCTTTTGCCGAGATTTGCTGAATCATGGGGAGGGAGAAGGCAAGAGTTTTTCCTGTGCCTGTCTGTGCAATACCAATCACATCTTCGCCGGTGGTGGCAACGGGGATTGCTTTAAACTGAATGGGTGTCGGATGCTGGAAGCCCAGCCGTTCAATTTGCTCCAACAATTTCGGGGCAATGCCGAGGCCAAAAAAGGATTCGCCTGCCAGTTCTTCGCGTGTCATAAGTGTTTCGCACAGAGGCTATCACAGTTTCTCCTCTCTGTATAGCAGAGAACCCCGCATGCGCGGGGTTCTGGCTACTCATCACTTTTTTCCTCGCCACCTCCGTTCTTATCGTCGCCTGCATCCGGTTCTTTGTCTGCCTCGGGAGGATTCTGCCACTGACTGTTTTGGAATGTCATATGAAAGGAGTTATTCGAGCGTCTCGAACGTTTTCTCGCCGGACACGGTGAGGTTGCCGCTTGCGTCCGCGCTTCCCACAACAAAGTGGTACGCCTTATCCGGCTGGAGACCGGTCACTTCCACGTTGTGATAGAAGGAGAGCTCGGCTGAACGTTGTGCTGGAGCGCCACTTGTATCCACCGGAGAGGCGAGGCTGGCCCACACGCGGCTGTCGGATGCCTCGTTCGTTACCCAGATGATATGCGCGGAGGTGGCTGTCTTTGCGCTTACCGCCACGTAGACAATCTCCGGTCCGGTGGTGTCTTCCACGGGGGCCGGTCGTGTGTGGAATCGGTCTTCGCGCGTGCCAACATTTCCTGTCGCGTCAGCGCTCCCCATCACCACGTAGTATTGCGTGTCGGGCTCAAGCCCGGTCAACTCTAATTGGTGAACGAACGCCAGCTCCACTTTCTGTACTGCTGGTGCCGCTTTTATGTCCACTGGGCTTGTTTTACTCACCCACACGCGACTGTCGGATGCCTCATTTGTTACCCAGAACAAACGAGCCGATGTTGCCGTCCTTGCGTTGATCGCGGCATAGACGATGTTGGGAGCCGTCACATCTTTTACAGGCTCGCTCACCTTTGTGTGGAATGTCATGTTCTCTGTGTTGGATACATTGCCTGCGCGATCACGCGCTCCCACAAAGAACGAATAGGTGGTGTCAGGTGCCAGATTCGTGAGTTCTACCTGATGGCTCATGGACCATCCGTCGGCGGTCTTTACACGTATTGGGGATGTTGGATCGTTCGCCGCGCGGTAACTTACTGACCCGCGTGACAGTTCGTTTGTCTGCCAGCGAATGACGGCTGTCGAAACGTCGGCCTCGGCGACAACGTTGCTTATAACAGGCGCTGTCTTATCCTCCCGTTTCTCTCGATCGTCATCGTCGTCATTCAAACGATGCAGTATTTTTGCAATACCCGGCGGCAAACCTTTACCGTTTTCGAGCCGCTTCTGCACGCCTCGCGGAAGGACACCATCCCTGAAGGGGACATCCCCATTCGCCTCCGCCCGTATCTCTACGGAAGCTTTGACCTCATCCTTCTCCCTCGTCTGGTCGTCACCGTGCGCAAACCCGCTTGTGGGGGGGAGAAGGAGTGCTGCGGCCAGAATACTTAGATAGATGTTTTTCATAGGGCAAATGAAACACTAGGGAATTAGTTCGACCTTTCCCTATACGACGCCCTATGCGGAATTTTCTTACGCCCCCTTACAACCGATTAATAGCCTTTTTGAAGATTTCGGCGAGAGCGTGGATTTCCTCTATTGTTTCTGTTCCCGGACTTATGCGGATGAACGGGTTTGTGTCTTGTTCTGCGTGGAGAGCGGTCAAGTACACGCGTGTCGTGTTGAACCCAAAACTTGTTCCCGCAATGAGTGGCACATGCGCGCGCTTGGCCTCTTCTATAGCGAGACGAAGGAATTTCTTATACTGCTCAACAGTTTGTTGGCCAGGTTTCCACACGAGAACAAAGAAAGCTCCCTTGAAGGGCCGTGTTCCCATCCATGCATATGCAGGGTGTGCGGGGAGTCCAGGATATACAACGTGCGAGAGGGGGGAGTTCGTCTGTGTCTCGAGATGCTTATCAAGAGTGTGCGCCAGCATCTCTGCATTGCGGCTGATACGCCCTAGTCGTTTTACGAGGAGTCCCTTGTTTGGCTCCGCAAGCGCTCGCGCCGAGGCGTCGGGGAGATTTGTGCCGAGGTGGACGCGCGCGGAAAAAAGTCCAGATACGTATGGCCCCACGCTCCAGATGATGCCGCCGGTAACGCGATCAAAACCGAATTGATAAAACTTGTTGAGGCTTTCCACGACGATCAAGCGGAGGTTTGTGAAGAGAACCGGGAAGTCTTGCAATGGTTGATACATCACGCCCGCCGCGCTGTTGTCGAGCACGATAAAAGTTGGACGTTTGACAGCCTTTGCTAAGCGAGGGATGAGGGCAGAAAAGTCTGGCGCGGCAACGCGTTCGGTGTTGCAAATCGTGTCCAGGAAAATGGCTGCCGGAGCGTGCTCTTCGACGGCTCTTAGGACGGCATCCGTGTCCATCTCGTCCACAAAGTGCATAAGGCCGCTGAACGTCTTTCGGAGAATACCTTTATTTTCAAAATAGCTTTCCCGCCCCACAAGTACGGGAGAGGTTATGGCGCCTGTCTGCACGAGGTAATTTACTACGGTGGTAAAAGCCGCCATTCCGCTTGAGGTCGCGTAGGCATGCGGCGTGAGGTGGAGCGGGGCTTCGATATACTCCTTCACGAACCGCTCCTCATAACCGGCTGCGTCAAGATTTTGATCGCGCTTGTAGTCGTTGATCGTGCCGGTGATTTTCCCCGTTTGCATTCCTGCCTCGGAGAAGAGCGCGTGCATGAACGAAGGGGATTGCCAATCGGCGGAGCACAAAAGAGCGCCCCGCAAACCCGCCAACGCACGAAGCTCGTGCATCGTACGGCATTTTTTCTGTATCAACGAGGAAGTATCCTGCCCATCGTGTTTTCTCCGAAGTTCACGCCGAAGGCCACTCTCAATTTCCTGGTAACGTTTTTCGTACCCCTTACCGGTTTCAAAGAGCAGAGGCCGTATGTGATCCTGCACAAACTCCGGATGCCGGCGAAGGTCTTTCAAAAACTTCTCCAGCGACTGTTTGCCGGAGCGGGCCAAAAAGAGTAACTCCTCGAAATCTTGGGCCAGGTCGACGCGAGTTTCCGCTATCATAAGGGTTCCGTGATTGTACACCATCTGTTATGATTCCCTCATGTTTTTAGACCTATTTCAAAAAAATCCCCGTGTTTTCACTCTCGCGGGAAAGCCAGGCGGAAAGACGCTTCTTGTGACGGCGGGAATGGATGGAGATGAGTATGCGGGGATGGAAGCTGCACGCCGTCTCGTGCAGGAATTTTACTCGGGAGGTTTTTCCGGCCGTCTCGTTGTTATCCCTATCATGAATAGGGCAGGATTCTGGGCCGAGTGCAGCCACAATCCAGAGGATGACAAGTTTCCGAAGTTCATGTTTCCGGGCCGGGCAAACGGCACACCAACCGAGCGGCTCATCCATTGGCTTGTAGATGGTCCCCTCAAGCAGGCGGACGTGTGGTATGACATGCACGGCGCGGCGCTTACCGAGGGGCTTCGGCCGTTCGTGTGGCTCCATCGTACGGGAGAGCGGGATGTCGATGTGCTGGCGCAACAGTTTATCCGGCACGTGAGGGCGGAGGTAGTGATGTTTGAGGAAACGGTGTGGCCATGCAAAGCGAAGACGCTGGCGCGGCAGGGCAAGATGTATGTCGTGGCGGAGTCAGGGAGTCGCACAAGCAATGGAGAGGACGACGTGGCGCGCCATCTTGATTGGGCGCACACGATGATGGGGACGCTTGGGATGATCGAAGCACCATCGGCAGAAAAGACAGAGAAGGTCGTGTTACGCTCCTGCGTCATGTATCACGCTCCTTGTGACGGAAGATGGCTTCCCCGACAGGGGGTGACACACGTTTCTCGCGGAAGTATTCTTGGACATCATTCCCCTCTGGACGGATCTCGCACCTCTCCCGTGTGTGCACTCTCTGATGGCGTACCTCTGTGGTGGAAAGAGACGCCGGCGATGCGCAAAGGCGATATCCTCTTTGCTATAGGGAAAAGTGCTTGAAGATGGGTTATACTATTTTTCTATGACACACAGAATGTTTTTTCACGTGAGCGAAGCGGTCTTTGCGCTCGTGGCGCTTCTGCACCTTTTGCGGCTTGTGTATGGTTGGAGCGCGCAGATTGGTGGGTGGCAAGTGCCAATGTGGGCAAGCGTTGTGGCCCTTGTGGCCGCAGGCTTCTTAGCGCTCTCTGCCCGCAATCTTGGACGGAGGCCATAGGGTTGCAGGGAAAGAGGGAGAAAGGTAGGATCACTCGGGGCGGGAGACCCACCACACAAGGAGACAGAACGGGGGCATTTATGCGACGATTGCGTTCGCCCGATGCCTACGCCACGGTGTGGGCTATCTTGGAACGGCGCGGGTTCTGCGTGCCGAAGCAACCGGCGCCCAAGAGCCGCGTCTTCGGGGACGTTGGGCTTGATGGCTACGACTTCATGCTCATTGTGAGCGAGGTCGAAAGCACGCTTGGCATCCACGTGGACACGGATTGGCTTCTTGACCGTCCGCCCCGCGTGGAGGTTGCCGCGTACCTCAAGCGGCTGCACTTGGAGAACGTGGCCATCAACGGCTACGATGCTTCCAACCCGAAGGCTCTGCGGAATCTTGTGATGGGGCATATGACGCTCGCAAGCTTCGTGGCAACCATCCGGGACGCCGTGGAGCGACCCGCCGTGATTCACATTAAGTGATCTTCTTCGCTCCGCGCTCCCTCGGAGCGTTTCTCTTTTTTATGGGCGGGAGCTATACTTTTGGCGTATGCGCACACGTTTTGCCTTTGTCCTCTGTCTTATCCTCCTGCTTGTTGTGCTTTACGTTTTTGCAGGGACCCGACTGTGAGCATTTGTTACCGATCCAATGCGGATTTTCTCCGGCGAGATATAGGGGAGGGGGGGCGTTTTTATTTTGTGGGAACAGAGGAGGCGCCGGGAGTCCGCGCGGCTTTTGGTCCCATTGTGCGTGAGGAGTACGAGGGAGATAACGAACCAATGATCGAGGAAGGTCCATTTCGTCCTATTTCATGGAGGACGCATATGCATGCGAGGGTTCCTGCCGGGTGGCGAAAAGGGCGCATCGCTCCCATTATCCGCCGGCACGGTTTTGTGGATGTGCAAGAAGTGGGAGACTGCCGTGACCGATATTGGAGTGCGCAGGCGAAGCGCCATGAGCGAGCGTGGATGAAAGAGCAGAGGGAATGGCAGATGGTCGAGCCGACCCTTGAAGAGTTTATTGCCGGCATGCGTGCGACGGATAAAGATATACTTTTCAAAGCGATGTTTATTGATTCGCTTCGGCGGATCGCACGTGGACATGGGGGTTTGCTTCACCTTCGGGCGCTCCGGCGCGCAGACGGGCCCCTTGAGGTTGGGCTTGCGACGGTGGATGTTCCCGAATGCCGCCTCTCCTTCCACCACATTGCCTTCACGCTTCCAAGCGCACGCGCATCTTCAGCGGGCACCGGGCTTATTATGGAGTGGTTTGACCGCGCAATGGCCCAGAAACTCCACGCTCTTCACTTCGGTGTTTTCTGGGCGCCTGGTTCGCCAAAAGATTGGAAAGGATTTTCTCGATTCAAGGCACAGTTCGGTGTGCAGATGATGGATTTACCGCATCCACTCGTGCGTTGGGCGGGGCGCATGCGAGAAAACATTCAACGTTTGTATGTCTGACCACCTATGGTACGAGGGGGAGTTGGGAAAAACTATTTGTGTGGGGGCGGCGCTTCCAGATGGTTATAGGCGATATACACAGAGCGAGGCATACATACGGCGGGAGTGTACCGCGAAAAAGCATTATCAATTTGTCGGACGGCCGGGGGCTTATGGAGCTCGGTGGCGGTACGGGCCTGTGGCATTTGAAAAATATGTCGCGGATGAGGAACCGTACATAGAACGGCGAGGCTGGCCGCGCAAAATCATTTGGCAGAGAATATGTTCCAACGAGCAGCCAAGCGGGTGGAAGCTATCAGAAACGTGGACAGTTCCTCGACTCACGGGGTTTGTCGAACTTGATTCTGGGGACATGACGAGAACATGGAGCGCGCACGCCCGCCGGCATCTCAAAACTTTTCACGCGGCCAGTACCTGGCGTCTTGAGCCGGTCACGTACGCAGAGTTTCTTCATTCGTATCGCAAAACGGATAAGCCGTACTTCATCAAGCGTCTTTTCACACACGTGCTTCGCGAGAAGATTCAAGCGCACGGCGTGCACGTGCGCCTGTTCGGAGCTCGACTTGACCGTCCAGGTGCTCCGCTTGAGGCAGGGCTCGGTGTCTTTGATGTTCCAGAGATCGGGCAATCCGTGCACCTCCTTTCGTTCATCCATCCGCGGGCGAAAATGGATTCCGTCGGTTTTGGCCTCATGGAGCGCTGGTTTTTAGAATCTCTCAACAAATCCATGAAGTTCTTGGACTTCGACACGTTTTGGGCCCCAAAAGATCCTGTCATGTGGCGCGGGTTTTCAGCCTTTAAGTCCCAGTTCGGGACACGGTTCATCCTCCACCCCCCTGCCCTTACTCGCTGGTCCTTCTAGGGGTCAGACCCCGGCGGGCTTGCAATTTTTAGGGATTTGTGATACTCTCCTTCCAAGTCTGTGACAGTTCCCTTGGCTAGCAAGTGCGTAACTTGAGTTAAGTGCGAGCAGGAAAGGTCGTGCACGGGCATTATTCAGTGAAATTTTCTTATGGAACAAAACAAGTTGTTCGTGGGAAACCTCCCGTACCAAGCCACCGATGAATCGCTCAAGGCGCACTTCTCGCAAGCTGGTAACGTGCTTGAGGCCACCATCCTTACGGACCGCGAAACAGGACGTTCTCGCGGATTCGGATTCGTTGTCATGGAAACAGATGCGGCGGCTCAAAAGGCCATCCAAATGTTTGACCAGCAAGACTTCGATGGACGCCAGCTGCGTGTGAACGTGGCTCGTCCGAAGGAAGAGCGCGCCCGCTTCTAAGCGTGTGCACACAAAAAAGAGGCTTCTGCCTCTTTTTTGTTTTATGGCGTAAGAGTTTCTTCTATACTCTCAATCAAAATGACAGGGGAGAGAGTGATAACGGCTTTTACTCCACGCACGATGTCTCCGCTTGTGAGCGTAACCAGCGCGCTTGTTTGTCCGGGGGCGGGGGCCGAAAGGGCCACCGTGCATGTGGCCGCGTTTGTGTAGACGGTTGGATTATTCCATGCGGGGTCTGCAGAGAGTTGTATGAACACCTCATCCAGACATCCAAAAAGCGCGGTGCGTGTTTCAAGTGCTTGCCGCTGTTCATAAGAGCCCGCGATGCTCTCGATCCCTGTTTGGCTCAAGAGCACGAGGGCGGCAACACTCACCATACCCATGATGAGGAGCGGGAGAATAAGCACGATGCCTTTGGGGGACTGAGATTTCATAAAACAATGAGAGAGGGCGGGAGAGCGATCGCCGTTTGAGAATCGAACGAGGCACTGCGCGTTGTCGCGTTAGGTGCCAACATGAAGGCCTCCAGGTAAATATTTACGCCACGAAGAACAGCAAGCGAGTCGTATACGGGATCAAATCGAAATTTTGTCACGTTAATCGTGTTGGCGCTTACCCACACAGAAGGAGCTGCATCTATCTGAATTTGCAGTCGGTTGATCGCGTGTGTACTTCCGCCAAACGTGACGGTTGTCGACGCCAAGCGTATGGTGACCGTCTCTAGCGCGGGGTTTTGGTACACGAGTACTCCGTTGTCGTTCCCGAATGTTGACGATGTGGCCAACAGCGTCGGCGCTTCCGTCAACTGGGTGTGAAGATGCGAGAGTATGAGAGCCGCGGTCTGCTCCATAGTGGCGCGCGAGCGGTACGCCTCTGCCGCGTGGGTGATCGTTAAAAAAACTTTTACACCCGCCGGCACGATGATCATGAATGCGGCAATGTAGAGCACGACTTCAAGCAGAGTGAGACCTTTGGGAGCACGCATATTAATCTGGGATAAACGGATCGCTTGTGAGCGTGGACCCATCACCAAAGACAAGCGTAAGTGTTACTACCGTTCCCTCCATGTTATCGGCAAACTGTGCTTTATTCATTTCATCCCTATCGCTTGGGGAAAGCGTGTAGTCGGCAATATTGAGGGTCGTTCCTGTCAGTTGCGGCCCAGGTGGCGTTCCCGGCCCCGTGTCTGACCAAACTTTCACCGATTCGATAAATACTTGACTTATGGTGCTTGCGTTTGTCCATGTGAAGATTATTTTATCAATGACGACGTCTGCGCCTCCGGTATTTTCGATCTCGATTTCACGCAACTGCTTTCCTCCAAACCACTCCGCCTCACTCACATCCAAAATGACCGAGCTTGATTGTTCATTGAGAAAACAGGGGTTTGTCGGCGTTTGATAGCGCGTGCGAATGGCAGAGTGAGAGACTGTCTGTACGCGTCCAGCGGTGTCGGTCCAGTTGGTCGTTGCCTCGACATCCTTGCTGTCCGGATCCACCGTCCCGCCAGTGGGAACCACTAAACAGTTGCTATCGCGCTCAACTTCGGTGACGCTCACGCTTCGAGAAAATCCCCCGGGGAGACTCTCTGGTCCGCCCGCGGCGACACTCCACGAAGTGCCATTCCACACAACGATGCCGGGGTTGGTGATGGGGAGATCATCAAACCGAATCGTCTTCATAGCCTCGATTCCCTCCATTGTTCTCCACAGCGCTTCTTGTGCAATGAGGGCCGACCCGGTTTCTTGGTTGACTGTTACGGCAAGTCCGGCGGCTGCCCCAAAAAAAGTGATGAGTATCGCTGCCGCAAGGACAGCTTCGAGGAGGATGGACCCACGTTCATTGTACTGCCATGCCGGTTTCGGAAATAGAAATGACATACGTCGCATCTTTATAGTCTATCGCAATGGAGCCATATTGACTTGTTTCTCCGTCAAACAGTCCGAAGGCAATTTCATGATCATTCCCGCTAGAAGGGCCTCCGCCGCTCAGGGTGACGGAGGAGAAGTGTGCATCTTTCTCGAAAGGCGACACAATATCTTTTGTTGTGTCGCGTAGGGCATAGCTTGTTCCGGCGAAGAGCACCACCTCTGTTGCCGATCGTGTCACTTCGTTGTAGGGGAGATACACACCCCACGGAAGGCCACTCATGCCGTCTCGCGCACGGCGAGCGGAAGTGCGCAACAAACTTTCCACGCGCAGAGCTGGCTCATCGCTGTCCGTAGCAAACAGGGAAGGAAGCGCCGCTGTTGCGGCAGTGACCAGGAGCGCAAACAGACCGATGACGAGAATAAGTTCCAACAGCGTGAAGCCCCGGCGCATCATATGGAGCCAACAACTTGATAGATGGGAGAGATAATGGAGTAAGCAAGAATGCCGACGAAGACACCAATACTCAAGATCATCACGGGCTCGATAAGCGAGGAGATATTCCGCACGGAATCGTCTACCTCCTGTTCGTAAAATTGCGCGAGGTAGTCGAGCATCTCTGGCAATGTTCCCGTTTCTTCCCCAACGCGCACTAACCGAATAGCCATCGGTGGCACGAGATGCGGCATACTTTCAAGAATGTCGGTGAGGGTTTTTCCGCGCGACACCCCCGCCTGCGCGCTCTCAAATAGTCTGCGGAAGTAAAAGTTCTTCAACACAGATCGCGTAATGGTGAGCGCGTCGTTGATCGGCATACCGCTTGCGAGAAGCGTGCCCATAAGTCGCGTAAAACGGGCCAGGTTGATATTGCGCGAGAGGTGCCGGATAACCGGCATATGCAAAATGATCCAGTGTGTGATGGGGCGGAGATGCCGGATGCGCGGAACGACAAGAAAGAGAAGGACAAGCAAGAACAGGCCGGCAAGCACGTAGAGCGGATAGGTCTTTACAAAGCCAAGCGTCCACAGAATGGCGCGTGTGGTGAAGGGAAGCTCGACTTTAAGCGTCTGAAAGAGAGGAATGATTTTAGGAAGGACGAACAGAAAGATGAATCCACCGATTACGATAGCGCCCGCGAGCACAATCATGGGGTAGAGCATGGCGCCGCGCACTTTTTGTTGGAGTTCATGCTGTTTTTGCAGCTGCGTGGCAAGGTGGTTGAGGTTTGCTTGAAGAGTTCCCGACGATTCACCCGCGCGGATCAAGTTAATGTAGACCGCCGAAAAGACATGGGGGAACTGCTCCATCCCGTCGGCGAGTGTGCGCCCACTTTTTACGGCGTCTTCCAGTTCGTTGAGGATGGCTTTGAGTGGTCCGGATGACTGCTGAACAAGAATATTGAGCGCTTCATCGATGGCAACCCCAGAGCGCAGAAGTACCGCAAGATACTTCGTAAGCAACATGCGCTCGGTGTGTGAAAGACGCACAAACAGACGCGAACGCAAAGATACTTTTCGCCGCCCCGTAGATTTCTTCTGTACTGCCCTTTTTGGTTTCTCCTCCTTTTTCTTTGCCATAGCTACTCTTGCATGACGCGAATAAATTCCTCCACAGTTGTATCGAGAGAAACAATTTTACGAATGCCGTCCTCTTCAATTGTTGTCATACCCTCCGCGAGTGCCTGCCTTTTAATTTCCGCACTGCTTGCGCGCCCGATGATAAGTTTTTGGATTGCTTCAGAATTTTCCAGCACCTCATAAATACCGAGCCGCCCCCTGTACCCGCTTTGTCCACAAGCGGAGCATCCTTTTGCCTCGGCCACGGTAACGGAACTTTTCTTTTCAAATAACTTTTCAATGACATTCTCTGCCAGAATTTGTCCGGCTTCCTTCTTTGAAAAAGATTTCTGCCCACGACAGTCAGGACATGTGCGGCGTACCAAACGCTGTGCGATAGAACAGTTCAATGTGGAAGCGACAAGAAAAGGCTCGACTCCCATATCAATAAGGCGGGGGATCGTTGTGGCGGAATCATTTGTGTGGAGAGTGGAGAGGAGCTTGTGACCGGTCATGGAGGCATTAACGGCGATTTTTGCTGTTTCTTGGTCGCGGATCTCTCCTACCATGATGATGTCGGGGTCTTGGCGCAGCAAGGAACGGAGGCCTGTGGCAAACGTGAGCTTGGCCACTTGGTCCACTTGGCTCTGGTTTACTCCCTTGATTTCGAACTCCACGGGGTCTTCAATAGTGGAGATGTTTACCTCTCGCTTGTTTAGAATTTCCAAGATGGCGTAGATCGTTGTTGTTTTTCCCGATCCGGTTGGTCCGGTAGCAAGAATCATACCCCACGGGCGTTTGATAGCGCGCTGCACGCGGGCGAGGTCGTTTGGCGCAAGTCCGAGCTGCTCCAGAGAAAGTTTGTGCGATTGGCTGGAGAGAAGCCGCAGAACGGCTTTCTCGCCCTGGGTGGTGGGAATGATGGAAGCGCGCACATCCACTGTCTCCTCGCCTACGGAAAATTTAAACCGTCCATCCTGCGGAGCATGATGCTCGTCGGTGCGCATGCGCGTGAGAATTTTAAGGCGTGCAATGAGCTGGACGTGCACGGGCAGGGGAATCGTAAAATCATCACGGAGAATTCCATCCACACGAAGCCGCAGAAGCCCCTGCTTTTCATCTGGTTCAATATGAATATCTGAGGCGCGGAGTCCATACGCATATGCCGAAAGCGTTTCAAACAAGCGGACAACAGCATCTTCGGCCCGGGCCGACTTTGCGGACTCAATGAGACTTTCAACGTTCGCACGGCCCGGCGTTTTTCCCGCAGGAGAAACTTTTACCGCCGAGACGATTTTGTCTTTAGCTTTGACGATTGTTTTTCGGGTAGGCATATTTTTCCACAGGGCACGCACCTGTGTACGCAGATTTTGCTATAGTATACATGATTTCTTAATTTTTATCTTTCTCATTTTATGCAACAAAGAGGTTTTACCCTTGTTGAGCTCCTCATTGTGATCGCGGTCATTGCGATCATCGCGGCGGGAGTGTTCGTCGCTTTGGATCCGGCACAGCGGTTTCAAGAAGCGCGCGATTCGCAACGCTGGAGTGATGTGAGCGCCCTTATTTCGGCCGTAAAGACGGATCAAGTGGACAACGGCGGCGCATATCTTGCCTCCATTGCGGCACTGACGGCAGGAAATTATCATGTGATTGGGACAAACGCTGCCGGATGTAATGCGGGATGTACAGCACAAACGACACAGGCAGCTTGTGTGGACCTTACGGGCCTTGCAACGGAGGGCTACTTGGGGAGTGTTCCAACCGATCCGAGCGGTGGCACGGCGGCGTTTACGGATTACTACCTTATGCGCAACGCAGCGGGTGTGGTGACCGTCGGTGCATGTGACCCGGAGGCAGCTGCAGATATTAGTATTGCCAGATAGGATTCTTGACACAAGAACCGTGTCGTGGTTTAATTTGCCACGATATGTCACAAGAAAACCTCATCAAACTTGTGTCCCAGGGGGACAACACCGGGGCGGGGAAAGGGCACGTCATCTTCTCGCGGAAAAACAAAAAGACGCTCAAGGAACGCCTCGAGCTCTCGAAGTTCAACCCGCTTGTCCGCAAACACACGGTTTATAAAGAGTCCAAATAATTTCACACTCCGCCTTTCGTGAAGGGCGGGGTGTTCTATTTTTATGACACGTCTTCTCTCTCTTCTTGCCATTCTTCTTCTTCTGGGCGCCGGTTGCGCCCCTTCAACCACGACGATCGATACGAGCGTGGACGTAGCGGACCCGGACGACTTACCCGAAAGCGATGCCGCGTGGACGGCACACAACAGCATCATCACGGATGGGGTAGATGAAGCGCTTGTGGGAACGTGGGTGCTTGCAGAGCAAAAAGTTGCCGGTGTCACGAATCCGTTTGCCGGGCATTATCTGACATTTTCTGCCGACAAAACTCTTTCCCACGACTATAGCACCGAGCGAACGGAGCGTTTGCCGAGCTGCACCGTTGGAGGAATGGTCGCCGGCACGTTTTTCAGCGAACTGGAAGTGGATCTCGACGTCGTCGGGGACACAGGAGATATTGACCCGTCTTCCGGTGCCGTGAGCACGCTCTTGTACGTGACGCGTGATCGTCAAAATCCGGAAGTCGAGTGTCCGGGGTCGGATGTCGTCGTACAGTCAAACACGCCCACGCTCCCGCTTGGCACAGGCCCGCTCCGTACGGGTTCGATGGGGAGCGGCGTTCGCTACACCTACGAAATGGATGATGATTGGCAGACGCTTGTTGTAACGCTCGATCAGCCCTCCGCCATCTACACTTATAAGAGGATTCAATGATTTTCCTTCCCCCTGCGCCGCTCGAAAATACAACGTACTGCTTCCTCGAGCGGTACGTTTTCAATAAGGAGATCGCTTAGGGGAAGAGCGCCAAGCATTTTTTCCACGCGGCTGCGGACCTCCTTATGAGGGATGTGAAACACGGCTCGTTGCGGGTGGAACTCTACCAACTTTCCGAAGCCTTCGAGTACCGCTTTCGTGTGCGGATGTTCCAGGACGACGGTCACTTCTTTGTAGTCAATCACGCTTCCCACAAGCGTTTCGAGCGATCCATCATAAAAGAGAACACCCTTATCAATCACGATGGCGCGCCGGCAGAGCGCCTCTACGTCTGCCATCGTATGGGAGGTGAGAACGATGGTGGTTTTCTTTTCACGATTCCATGTGTGCAAGAAGTCCCGGATAGACTGTTGGGAGACGACATCGAGCCCGATGGTCGGCTCGTCCAGAAAGAGGACACGCGGATTATGCAGGAGTGAGTTGAGCAACTCGCACTTCATGCGTTCGCCAAGTGAGAGTTTGCGTACTGGAATTTCCAGCACGTCTTCAATGCGCAAGAACTCGGAAAGCTCCGACACGCGTTTACGATACGTCTGATCGGGGATCTCATAGATTTCCTTATTGAGAAGGAAACTGTCTTTTGCAGGCAGGTCCCACCACAGCTGATTTTTCTGTCCCATGACGATGGAGAATTGCCGACGGAAGGCATCCTTACGCTCCCACGGAACGAAGCCCATGACGGTTGCGCTCCCCGATGTGGGCCAGAGGATTCCCGAGAGCATCTTGAGCGTTGTTGTTTTCCCTGCGCCGTTTGGGCCGAGGAATCCCACGACCTCTCCTTCCTCGATGGAGAACGTGAGATCTTGCACTGCGGGAACTTCCAGAGACTCCCGATGGACGAGTGATCGAAGCGTTCCCAAAAACCCCGCCTGTTTTTTATACGAGCGATAGGTCTTGGAGAGAGAATGGAGTTCGATGATGGGCATAGGGGAAAGGTTTGAAAGGTTAGGAACTGGCGGAAGTATAGTGCCGCACGGCTTTGTTCCAGACCATGACGGAGGCAGAGAACCATAGCAGGGTCAGCCCGATGGCGACTCCCACGAGGATCGGAGATAGTTCTCCAAGAAGGGCGCGAACGGGGAAAGCGACAATCAAGAAAATCGGAATGACAAAAAGTAAGACGGAGCGAAGCAGGGAGGGGAAAAATTCTGGCGGGATGCGCGCGCTTGCCAGAAAGTGGCGATACAAAAACCACGTGGCATAACCGGACTCCATCCAGAAGCCCAGAGCAGCGCTCATCAGGTTGAAGGCAAACGCGATCACGATGCCACAAAGGAACAACACGCCTCCCGCAAGCCATCCCTCCCAGGAAGGTTGCACGGAGAGGGAAGAGAGAGCGTACCATACCATCCATCCAACAACGGGGAGGGTCGTCACGTCAAAGAGATCGAACATATGGAACGCGGCCCAAAACAGAGGCGAGAGGGGCTTTGTAAGAATGGTATCGAGCGCCCCAGCATGGATCAGCTCGTGCACGTGGGAGAGGCCGCGCCAAAAAAGCTGAACGATGACATCAATCGCGTTCATGATGGCGAAGAAGAGCAGAAGCTCGCCTTTCCCGAATCCGCCTATACTTTGTGTGTGTGTGAAGAGAGCGACGGTGAAGGCAAAGAAAATCCCCATGCGCAGAAGTTTTCCGACAAAGAAGGTCAACATATCCAACCGTGAGCTTGATTGGTGAGCCATGTGCAAAACGCTCCAGGTTTTCCAGATGCGAAAATATCTACCGACCATAAGCTTCATAAGAACGGACGCCAGCGCGCCAGGATAGCGAAAGGGTGGTAAAGATGAGTGCGACCCAAAACCATTGAGTCAAAAGAATAGAGAGAATTTCTGGCCATGTGGAGTAATTTCCGAGATATGCTTGGATGGGGGTGTAAAGAATGTAGGCGAACGGTGTGTGCGTCAGGATCGCGCGCGCGGACTCTGGAAAAAGCATGAAAGGAGTGTAGATACCACTCAAGAAGTACATGCCGACATACATAAGCCAACGTGGACCAAAAGAGCGGTGTGTCCAAAACGCGACCGTGCCTACCCCCATGTCGAGCAGAACGGCAATAAGAAGGCCGCCGACAAGAAGAAGGATGAAGAGGAGTAAAGACGTGGTGTTTGCCGGTGGTAAAAGCTCGATGTAGGGAAAACCAACGACAAGAATGCCGATAATGAAAAGGCCAATGACAGCATTGATAGACCGGAGGGCTAAAGAGCGGCTAAACCAAAATCCGAAATAGCGGATTGGGCGCAAGAGATAATTTACAAGCCCTCCATCGCTGATTTCGTCGGCGATGGTGTGCATGACTTGGGCGTGGATGATAAGCGGAGCAAGAAGGGCGTTTAAGATGATGGTTGTCAACAGAGTCGGTAACGATACGGCGTTTTTAGGAAATGCTTGGAAGAAAAAGAGGAGAGAGCCGAAAATAATAAGGTCTTGGATTAATGCGAGAACAAAAGGGAGACGATACACAAGTCGCGCGGAAAGAGCTAACGAGAACGTGGTTGTGTATTTCCGGAGCCATTTCATAGAAATGATGGAGCGATTATACTACGGACATGGAAAAACTGCTTTCCTGGTATAAAAAACACGGCCGGAAGTTGCCCTGGCGCCGCACGCGAGACCCGTACAAGATTCTCGTTTCGGAAGTTATGCTTCAGCAGACGCAGGTGCCGCGCGTCCTTTTATACTACGAAAAATGGCTCACGCAGTTTCCGTCGTGGAGATCTCTAGCGCAAGCAACGAACGCCCAAGTCATCCGCGCGTGGTCGGGGCTTGGGTATAATCGCCGTGCCCTTATGCTTCGCGACGTGGCAAAAACTGTTGTGGGGCAGGGAGTGCCGAAGTCGGAGACGGATTGGCAGAAACTCAAAGGGATTGGGCCGTACACGGCGGCAGCGCTTGCGGTGTTCTCTTTGCGCACGAGGGCTCTGCCGATTGATGTGAACGTTCGCCGCGTTCTCGGGCGTGTGTTTTTTGGCAAGCCTTACCCAACACCCAAAATAGATCGGCTAATTTGTGAGAATAAGAGAATAGTTTTTGGACGAGCGCATCAGTTCTACGACGTTCCGCAAGCGTTATTTGATCTTTCCACAATGATCTGTAAGAAGAAACCGCTGTGCGAGATTTGTCCGTTGCGTACGGAGTGCAAAACGGCGCCAAGATTTCTCTCCGGAGGAGTAAAAACGCCAAAACGTTCTCTTAAGAAATCCCGCGAGCGTATTCGCATCGGTAAAAAATATCCTGACCGCATTTACCGGGGGCGTATTCTTAAACTGGCGGCCCACATTCGTGGGGTGGGCCTGCGCCATGTGGGTTCTGTGGTTGATCCGGCCTACACACCACGCGATGCCGCATGGATGACGGCTATGATCGAGCGTCTCATCGCCGATAAACTTGTTGTACGCCGCCGCGGTCGCTTATTCGTGGAATAACTGCTACAATTTTCCCACTATGTCATCTCCTATCTTTACACGCAATGCGTTTTTGCATTTGCTTGCGTTCATCAGTTTTTATTGGGCTGTCGTGGGGCTTATCACGCTCTACTTCCAAATTGTCAACGCGCTCTTTCCGGACCCGCTTATCTATCAAGACATGACATTTGGCGCCATGCGGTGGGGGATTTCTTCGGTGGTTATTGCGTTCCCTGTTTTTGTCGTGACGATGCGGTTCATTCGGAGCCAGGGCATTATTCGACCGCATTTCCCCATATACTTCACGCTTTTTGTGACGGGTGTCACGGCCATGATTGATTTAGCTACGCTTGTATATCACCTCACCGGTGGGGATCTCACAACGCGGTTTATTTTGAAAGCACTGGCTGTGCTCGTGGTTGCCGGTTCCGTGTTTGCTTACGAATGGTGGCACTTGAAACATGACGCGCTTCACCCGTCCAAACGCGCACGCTTCATGTTTATCCTCGTCTATATTTTACTCGCGCTTTCTGTGGTTGACGCATTTTGGGTGATTGGTTTACCAAACGTGCGGCGGTCACAGTCGCTTGATGAACGGCGCGTAAACGATCTTCGCTCTTTGCAATGGGAGGTGCTTTCTCTCTACCAACGGGATGGCGAACTTCCTGAAACGCTTGATATGCTTGTGCGCGATCCGGGCACCAGTGCTGCCTATGAGTATCGGCCACTCGACCTTGCGTCATTTGAGCTTTGTGCAACTTTTGATCGCGCTTCTACAGGAAAAGAATCGCCGCCTTATATGGGCCGACCCATTGCGGAAACATCAGACATTTTTACCCATGGGGCCGGATACACGTGCTTTGCGCGCACGGTTGAAGCCGATCCGGCTGTAGCCAATGAAAAAATCTATCGGCTGAGGTAGGGGGAGAATAAGAGAGGTATAAAAGTCGAAAGCGACCCCGTGGGGTCGCTAGGTCCTCCTTCGCCTTGATGGGCTACGGAGGATGGAGAGAAGGAACGTTCAGTCGTTGGGATCCGTGAGCTTGCGCACCCGCATAGCGTGGGTGTCGAACGTGCAGGGCGCGTCCGCGAGCGGGTAGAAGCGCCAGCAGTCGCGCGCGACGGGCGGCGTATCGCGCGGGGGGAAGCCCGGCACGAGCACGTCGGTCCGCGCGGCGAGGAGCTGGCGGTCGATCTGGTCCTGGGGCCACTCGAGTTCGTAGCGGAGCGTCTGTCCGCTCTGCACGACCGTGGCCGTGTAGAGCTCTCGGTGCTTCGTGCGGCTGAAGCCATCGTAGGTGGGCTTCACGAACTGCCAGCCGCACTCGATGACGCGCGACTGCAGGGCCTCGTAGAACCATGCCTGGCGCACGATGCTCTCGCGCGGCACGGTCTTGGTGCCCTCGTCTTCGCGCCCCTTCTGTGGCCTCACGGACTTGACGTAGCCGGTGCCCCCTTCCTCCATCTCGGCGGCCAGGATGTGGCGGTACAGGTAGGGGGCGTTCTCCGGCGTGAGGCGCCGGAGGAGGTTGCCGAGCAGCTGCTCGCACTCCCGTCCCCACGTGTTCCTGTGCATGTCGAGCAGCAGGTGGGTGGCGATCGTGTAGGACGAGTCGCACGCGGGCAGCGCGCGCAGGATGTCGTAGCGCACGCCGATCGGGAGGGCGCGGAGGCTCTCCGTGTCGACGTGCTTCGCCGTCATGTTCGGCTGCGACAGCGCACTCGTCGTCGCCTCGATCATGGGCAGGGCCCAGTCGAAGCCGACCCGGGCGAGCGCCATGAGCTCCTTGATGCCCTTGTTGTAGAACGCGTTGTGGGGCGGAGGTGGCGGGTTGCCGGCCTGGAGGTGCGCCGCGAATGCCGTAGCGAGCCACCACCGGTGAACGAACGCCAGCGGAGCCCGCCGTGCGCACTCCGTGACCATCTTGCGGAAGTCGTTCACGTCCTCGAAGCAGGGCCAGAGGGAGGCGGCCCATCCATCGGAGGAGTCGAGGAACTTCCCGGCGAACGAGCCATCCGTGTTCGTCGTGATGAGCTCCCACACGATCTCGCGCATCATCTGCTTGCCGTCCCGGTGGGTCAGGATCACGTCCGTGAGCCACGTCGGGTCGTGGGAGCGGCGGAGGATGTGCGTCCGCGCCGTCTCCACGCGCTCCTCGATCGGGAGCCAGGCGAAGAGGATCGGCAGCTCCTGCACGATCTCCGTCATCTGGGTCCACGACGTGTCCGTCGTGAGAACCCGTGCGAGTGCCGCACGGTCTGCCTCGGGCAGGATCGTTCCGAGGTGCTCCAGACTCTGCAGGACCCAGCAGAGCCCGTGGGCCTGCGTGATGTCCTCGGGGAGGTTGCACTCGCGGTCGCGCTCGATCGCGGTCAGGATGTCCGCCAGCTTGAGCGTCCCCGTCTCGTCGCGAACCGTGAGGTCGGGGTGCAGCATGAAGCGCGCCTGGCGCGTCTTCTGTGCCTTCTTCTCCTTGATGGCCTTGTCGCGGGCCTGCTGGTACTCGAGGAAGCTGAACCCGCGATTTTCGAGATCCTTCCGGATTTCCTGCATCTCCTCACTGTTGAGCTCGATGTCCATGGTCGGTCTGCCTTTCTGGTGCGAAATGCACCTTTCAAGGCAGGGCCACCATCGGCCCTACCTTGAAAGGTGCATTTCACGCCTTCAGGGGGCCGACGTCCTACAATTTTACGGTGGACGTTGGAAGTAGGATCTAACTACATAACATGGGAATGTCCTGTTTTCTCCTCGGCTTGCTTGCCGAATGGAGGTGACAGAATACCAAAAAACGGTCGAAATGTCAATACATAATGGAAGACTCCGTCCGTGATACAATTTCTGCAATATCTATGCCAAAGCGCACGCGCACGATTATCTCTTGGAATGTCAACGGTATTCGCTCGGTCTTGCGGCAGGGTCTTTCGGATTTTATAAAAAAACACCATCCCGACATTCTCTGCCTACAAGAAACGAAGGCTGAGCAAGGCCAAGCCGTCGTAGATTTGCCGGACTATGAGGAGTATTGGAATAGTGCAAAGAAGAGAAAGGGATATTCTGGCACCGCGATTTTCTCCAAGCAAAAACCTCTCTCGGTTTCTTTTGATTTACCTGTCAAAGGCGGGGTGCTTACGGACGAGTATGGGGACGCTAATGGGGAAGGGCGCGTGATCACGGCCGATTACGGAGACTTTTTTCTGGTCAACGTGTATACACCAAATGCAAAGCCGGACTTGGGACGTCTGGCGTACCGACATAAAGTTTGGGACCCGGCGTTTCTGAAATATCTTAAAGCCCTTGAAAAGAAAAAACCCGTGATTGCCACAGGCGATTTCAATGTGGCGCACGAGGAGATAGACATTGCGCGACCGAAAGAGAATGTGAAAAACGCCGGCTTTACTCCCGAAGAGCGCAAAGGGTTTGAGCGCATAGTGGAGGCGGGGTTCGTGGACACGTTCCGTCTGCTCCACCCAAACGAAAAAGATCGTTACACGTGGTGGGCGCGCTGGAGCAATGCCCGTGCGCGCAATGTCGGTTGGCGCATTGATTATGTTATCGTCTCGCCGGCGCTCAAGAGAAAAATTAAACGCGCGTTTATTCTTGACCATGTTATGGGCTCCGATCATTGCCCTGTGGGGGTTGATTTGCTAGGGTAGCTCCGTATGAACATCACTATCGTCAAAGGCAGACTGGAGGAACAAAAGGCCGACCTTCTTGTGGTAAATGAATTCTCTGGTGTGGAGAAAACCGGCGGAGCGACGGGATCTGTTAATAAAGCGCTTGGGGGGCTTTTGGAGAAACTCATGAAGGAGGAGCAGTTTAATGGCGGACAGAGGGAGACGCTTCTAGTGCGGACGGGGGGTGTTATTCCCGGCTCACGGGTTCTTCTTGTTGGACTCGGTGAACGAAAAGATTTTTCTCTAGAAACCGTACGCGAGGTGAGCGCTGCTGCGTACAACACAGCGAAGAAACTTGGGGCGCGCCGCGTCGTCTCGATTCTTCACGGCGCAGGAGCAGGGAAGTTGTCGGCGCTTCTGTGTGCAAAGGCACAGACCGAAGGCGTACGGCTTGCCGAATATGAATTTGTTAAACGGAAAAAGGCACCAGAGAAAAAGACGCCGAAAGTAGAGTCCTGGACTATCGTCTCTTCGGATGCTGCTCATGTGCGTGCGGGGGCAAGGGGGGTGGGCGAAGGCGAACTTTCTGCCGAGGGAACGATCTTTGCGCGCGACCTTGTGAATGAGCCAGCGGGACAGATGACGCCAAGACATTTGGCGCTCGCGGCGCAAAACATCGCAAAGGTGAGCAAAGGAGCCGTTCGTATAAAAGTTTTTGAAGCAGGGCAGATCGAAAAGATGGGTATGGGGGGGGTTGCCGGCGTTGGTCAAGGATCTGTTCATCCGCCATATTTTGTCCACCTTATCTACAAGCCACGCGGGGCAAAGAAAACGGTTGCGGTGGTGGGGAAGGGCATCACGTTTGACTCCGGTGGTCTTTCTCTCAAACCGGCCGACTACATGATGACGATGAAGTGCGACATGGCCGGTGCCGCGGCGGTGCTTGGGTTGTTCTCGGTGCTTACGCGGGTTGCTCCAAAGGTTACAGTGCACGGGATTTTTGGCGCCTGTGAAAATATGCCGTCGGGAAACGCCATTCGACCGGGCGATGTACTCAAAGCGCTCAATGGAAAGACGATGGAGGTGTTGAATACGGATGCCGAGGGACGTTTGACGCTGGCCGACAGTCTTTCGTATGCGTCCAAATTGAAGCCCGACGCTCTTGTGGACCTTGCCACACTTACGGGTGCGTGCATGGCGGCACTTGGTGAAGAGATAACAGGGGTGATGGGGAACGACCACAAGTTGACAGGAGCAATATTGCAAGCGGCTGCCGCGGCTGGCGAAAAGATGTGGGAGCTGCCACTTGAGAAGAGATACAAAGATCTCATCAAATCTGAAATTGCCGACGTAAAAAATATCGGGGGGAAATACGGCGGCGCCATTACCGCGGGTCTCTTCCTGCAAGAATTTGTTGACGCGGAAATTCCCTGGGTTCATCTAGACATTGCCGGTCCCGCGTTTGCCGAGCGGCCGGTAAATGCGTACACCCGTTATGGCGGCACCGGAGCCGGTGTAACAACACTCATCGAGTTCTTGAAAAAGTAGGCTCGGGCGTGTAACCGCTACGTCCACCTTATCTTCCTCGCTCGAGTCTATTTTCCAAGCGTTTGCTCACCCGGCTTCCAATCTACGGGACAGCGTTCGCCGGTTTGCAGCGCCGCAAGAACACGCAGGACCTCATCTACGGATCGTCCGACGTCGAGATCGTTGTATGCGGCGTAGCGCAAGACTCCTTCGGGATCAATGATGAAGGTGCCACGAAGCGTGATGCCCTTACTGTGCACAAGAACACCGTACGCGTCGCTCATCTCTTGCGTCATGTCCGAGAGCATGGGGAATTTGAGAGGCCCGATTTCTTTGAGCCACTGCTTGTGCGAATGCACGCTGTCGGTTGAGCAGCTGTACACGATTGTATTGAGCTTTTGAAAATCCGCAAAGCGCGTGGAGAACTGTGTGATCTCCGTGGGACAAATGAATGTGAAATCGAGCGGGTAGAAGAAAAGGACAACCCATTCACCACGGTGGCTTTTCAGGGGATAGGTGCGGAAGGTAACTCCGTCCGTATCTACTCCCTCTAGGGTAAAGTCTGGCGCCTGCTCTCCCACTTGCGCGTGTGCGCAGCAAAGGAAATCTTCGGTATTTTGGTCTATCATAGGTAAACAGCATAGCAAAAAATAAGGCAATTTGGTAGAGTGACGCATGACTATGCAGGGACGCGGAAGAATTTTTCTTGGGATTTTAGCGGTTTTTGCCGTCGTGCTTTTTATTGCAGAATATCGAGCGCGAACCGCAGGGCCTCGTATCGAGCCGTTTGCGCAAAGCGAAGGGTGGGGTATCCCGCGTGAGGAAGTGTATGACTCCGGCCTCTCGTCCTCGTCCATTCCGGCCATTGACGCCCCCGCGTTTATTTCCCCAAGCGAAGCGGATATATTTTTGTATGATGAAGGCGAGGGTGTCTCCCTATCCCTGGGCGGCGAGACACAATTCTATCCTTTCCAGATTCTTGTGTGGCACATGGTTGTGAACGACATGATTGCCGGTGTGCCCATTGTTGTTACCTACGATCCTCTTGTGGGAAGCGCGATGGTCTACGATCGCCGTGTGGAGGGCCGCACCCTCTTGTTTTCGGTGAGTGGAAAATTATGGAACTCAAACGTTCTCTTGCTTGATCGCGAGACGGGAAGCCTTTGGCCGCAAACAACAGGACGGGCGGTGAATGGGGAATTCCTTGATCGCGATCTTGCACCGATAGGATCGGAAATCGTCACCTGGAAAAAGTGGAAGGCACAACGCACAACAGGACGCGTGCTCTCTAAAAACACCGGGGCTGTGCGTGACTATACGCGTAATCCTTATCTTGGCTACGAAGAAAATCGTTTAGTGTATTTCCCGCTTTCCCGTCGTGACATTCGTCTCCACCCAAAGGAACTCGTCTTTGGGTATACAGGACCGGAAGGCGAGACGAAAGCGTACCCGCGCGAGTATTTGGTGGAAGAGGGAAGTATCACCGACACGGTTCTCGGGCGCAAAGTTGTCATGACGTTTAACGAGAACACAGGTGTGCTTCGTGCGAGGGGAGAAGATGTGGCGGGCGTGGCAAGCGATGTATTTCTCCGTCCTATGTATTGGTTCGCATGGGCGGCGATCCATCCAGACACAGAGCTCTATGACCCGCTCGGAGAAAAACAGAAAGTGGAAAGTGAACAGCAAGAAGGAGAGTAGCTATGGGAACGCTCTTTGTCGTGGCGACGCCCATTGGGAACCTCCAGGATATTTCTGCGCGGGCGCGTGAGATTCTCGCGTCGGCCGATCTTGTGCTGTGCGAGGATACGCGCGTGACGGCAAAACTTCTTTCTGTGTACGACATCCACGTACGCACTGCCGCCCTGCATCAACATTCCACAGATGCGAAACACCAAGCGTATATCCGGCTGCTTGCCGAAGGAAAGACGCTCGCGCTTGTAAGCGACGCGGGAACACCAGCGATTTCCGACCCCGGCGGGAGGTTTGTAGAGGATGTTCTTCGCGCTCTTGGGGATGAAGCAAAGATCATTCCTATCCCCGGGCCGTCCGCAGTTACGGCAGTGTTAAGTGTCTCTGGATTTCCTGCAGACACCTTCACGTTTCTCGGTTTTCCCCCGCAGAAAAAGGGCCGAGAAGCTTTTTTCCGTTCGCTTGTTCACATCGAACATACGGTAGTGTTTTACGAATCTATCCACCGTATTGTGAAGGCGCTCGCGTCTCTTTCGGCTCTTCTGCCGGAGCGCCAGATGGTGCTCTGCCGGGAGCTTACAAAACTGCACGAACATATCTATCGCGGGACGCCGGCGCAAGTGACAGACGCTCTTTTGGGTGATAGCATCAAAGGTGAGTGTGTGATCGTGCTTGCGCCCGCACGGTTTTAATATGTCTCGTTTTTATCTCACGACAACTCTCCCCTACGTAAATGCCGATCCGCACATCGGATTCGCTCTTGAGATTGTGCAGGCGGATGTTGTGGCGCGCCTCCATCGCCAAAAGGGAGAGGAAGTTATTTTCAACACGGGCACAGACGAACATGGCCAGAAGATTTATCAAAAGGCTCTCGAACAGGGGAAAGAGCCGCAGGCGTACTGTAATGAATATGCCGCAAAATTTGATCGGCTGAAGACGGCGCTTAACCTCTCCTACACGCATTTTATTCGTACGACATCGCCAGACCATGTCGCGGCGGCACAGGAATTTTGGAGGCGTTGCGATGCGCACGGCGACATCTACAAAAAAAATTATCAGACAAAGTATTGCGTCGGGTGCGAATTGGAGAAACAAGACTCGGAGTTGACCGATGGCCGTTGCCCCGTTCATCCGAACCTTGCGCTTGAGCTGCGCGAGGAGGAAAATTATTTTTTCCGTTTTTCCAACTACCAGAAACCCCTCCTGGATCTCTATACGGCACATCCGGATTTTGTCGTGCCGGACTATCGGCTGACCGAAATCAAAAATTTCGTCGAGGCTGGGTTGCAGGATTTCAGCATCTCGCGACTAAAAGAGAAAATGCCGTGGGGAGTAAGCGTGCCGGGTGATGAAGCGCACGTGATGTATGTCTGGTTTGATGCGCTCATTAACTATATCTCTACGCTTGGCTGGCCCAAGGAGGGAAGTGATTTTGAAACCTTCTGGCCTGGGGTGCAGGTGGCGGGGAAGGACAACCTTCGCCAACAGTCGGCAATGTGGCAGGCTATGTTGCTGTCGGCGGGGTTACCTCCATCCGAACAAATTTTCATACATGGTTTTATTACCGCGGATGGGGCGAAGATGAGTAAGTCGCTTGGAAATGTGGTGGATCCGTTTGCGATGGTCGAGCGTTATGGCACAGACGCCCTGCGGTACTATCTTCTGCGCGAGATTGTTTATGGGGCAGACGGGGATTTTTCGCTTTCACGGTTTGACGAACGATACAACGGTGATCTTGCGGATGAGCTTGGCAACTTGCTCCATCGTGTGCTCACCATGACAGAGAAGTACGCAGAGGGGATTGCGCCTGCTCCCTCCGCTCAGGGAAAACAAGTTTCCGTGGACCGCGCCTATTTTGAGGAGCTCACTGACCAGTATCGTTTCAGCGAAGCTCTCTCTCTGGTGTGGGATGTGGTGCGTATCGCCAATCAAGATATTGAGAACGCGAAACCGTGGGCGATGGCGAAAGAGGGGCGTTTCGATGAGGTGAAAGACGAGCTTGCGCACCTTTTGCATCTTCTCCGACAAATTGCTGACATGTTGGCTTCCTATTTGCCGGAGACGGCCGAACGAATGAAGCGCGCACTTGCCGAGCCCGGAAAACCAATAATGAAAGGGGAGCCGCTCTTCCCTAAAATGGAAACTCTATGACCTTTTCTCTCATGGACCTTATTCTTCTTGTCGTGCTCGGTCTCTTCACACTTGCCGGGCTCTACTTTGGGCTCTTCCATACGCTTGGAAGTCTCGTGGGCGCCGTCTTCTCCATCTTTGCTACCGGCTATGCCATGCCCTACGTGAGCAGTTGGCTTTCTGCGTGGATTCCGCTCTCGCCCCCGTTTACGGTTGTGCTGTTTGTCGTGCTTTTCCTTATCATCAGCCGATTGGTGGGATTTGTTTTCTGGATTCTCGATGAGACGCTTGGCATTGTGACGCGTCTCCCGTTTCTCTCTTCGGTTAATCATCTTTTGGGCGGCGTGTTTGGTTTTGTGGAAGGTGTTATTGCGCTTGGCGTGCTCATCTATGTGATCAACACGTACATCCCTTCGGGAGCGTTCCTCTCGGCCATAGCGGCTTCGCCAATTGCCGGATGGATTGTCGCCCTCACCGGCTGGCTGACCCCGTTGTTACCGTTTTAACAACGAGGCAGTCTGCTGGCAGGACTCCGAGCATCATCTATGACTCTTTTCGATTCCCACTGCCACGTCCATTTTCGTGCTTATAAGGAGGACAGGGATGCTGTTATTAAGCGTGCAACCGAAGAGGGCGTTTTCATGCTTACCGTGGGGACGCAGGCGGATACGTCGCGTGAAGCGGTGCGTGTGGCTAACGCGCATGAAGGTGTGTGGGCGACGGTGGGGCTTCACCCCAATCACACGACGGCACAAGAGTTTGTAGACGAGAGTGAGGAGGACACCATAGCGAAAGTCAAAACGCGCACAGAAGTTTTTGACGCGGAAATGTATCGTCCGCTTGCGCAAGATCCAAAGTGCGTGGCGATTGGGGAGTGCGGACTCGACTTTTATCGCATCCCCGAACATCTTGATCGAACGGACGTCATACGAACGCAAGAAGAGATGCTGCGGCGGCAGTTTGATTTGGCGACCGAACTTGGGAAGCCCGTGGTCATCCATTGCCGCGACGCGCACAAAGAACAGGCAGATATAATTGAAGAGTATGTCAAAAAGGGAAAGCTGGGTGCGCGGGGTGTGATCCATTGTTTTACGGGTACGAAGGAAGATGCCCTTCGGTATCTTGCGCTTGGGTTTTATATTTCGTTTTCGGGGGTCGTGACGTTTCCGCCACGTAAAGAGGGGTCTGACCCCTCCGGGGGTCAGACCCCTCTTGCGCCGCTTGCGCTTGTGGCGCGTGATATTCCGGAGAATCGAATTCTCATCGAAACTGACGCCCCCTATTTAGCGCCTATTCCCATGCGGGGTAAGCGCAATGAGCCGGCGTATGTGCGTCATACAGCAGAATTTTTGGCAAAGTTGCGTGGAGTGACTTTGGAGGAGTTTGCAAAGGTGACAACAGAGAACACGAGGAGAGTATTTGGCATTTGAAATTCGAAAGCCAGGCACGAGGCCTGGCTAGGAAGAAAAGAACGAACTAGAGCTTGTGGCCGAGGCGGCGCATGGTGGCGTGGATGTCGCTCACCACGAGCACGGCGTCGGCACGCGTGAGGTGCCACACGCGCTCGCCGTCCCAGTGGCGAAGTGGTCGCCGGATTGCCGAATCCTCGTTGAGTAGATCGGTGTAGAGTGCGCGCAGTCGGGGCTCGGACTTCTCTCCCTCGAATCGCTTGATGCGCAGTTTGAGGCGCCGAGCGAGCTCCGCCGACATCTCCTCGCGACTCTTCCGTGCCGCGACGAGCCGGAGGCTCGTATACACGCCGTCGTCTCGTCCCTGCTCCCACGCTGCGATGAGCTCCGGTTCCGGACTCACGCGGATGTAGTTGGCGGGGAGCGTGCGCGGCGGCGGTTGGGCGGCCTCGGTGCGCGGTGTGGCCTCTGCCGAAGGCGGTTCTGCCGCCTGCCGCTGCGCCTGCTCAATGTCCGCCGCCGTGACACCGCTTCCCGCCTGCACGACTTGTGCGCGCAGGCGCTCTTCGCGAATGCGCGCCCGGGAGCTTTCCGCCGCCGCCGTCTCTTCCGCCGTCTTCACGAGCTCCATCTTCTGCGTTCTAGCGTAGGCGGTGAAGCCATCGCGCACAGAGGAGTTCCAGAAGGCGCTGTCGTCGGGCCAGTCGGGCGCATCGTTGGGGGACGTGTAGCCGAGTTGTCGCGCCATCGCGATCACCTCGTCGTACTGATCGTCTCCCTCGGGCGCGATCTGCATCGGCTCGTCGGGGTTGCGGGAGGAACTGTGTCGGTACTTGTCGAGCGCCTTGAGTCCGTAGTAGATCGCCTCGCGCAGACTCTCGTCCACGCCGACCTTTTCGAGCAAGGTCTTCCATTGCTCGAGCGCGCCAGGCTTCTCCACGCTCTTCGTGAAGGTCCCCCGAGGGAGGAACCTCACGGCGCCCTCGACGAACGGGGCGAATTCGTAGCTGCCGTCCTTCTCTCGGTCTACGTAGTTGTTCCCCCCCTCCATCTGACGTGCGTCGGCGAAGGGGAGGGCGACGAGGTCCAGGTACTCCTGAGGATTCAGTTCAGAAAGGCTGATAGCCATGGGGTACTCCACTTCGTATAGGTTAGGAAAAGGCCGAAACGCCTCAACTTAGCAAAAAAACCTGTCGCTGTCAATGCGTTGACAGCAGCAGACTTTTCTGCTAGGTTAAGCCCTTAGTTTGCGGCGATCCTGCCGCGAGCTTGGGCCGTCCAAAGACGGACGGCAAGTTCCTTGCAAGATGTTGGGCAATCCCGCCCTGTGTACGGCGCCGTGTGGCGCAGAAAGTGAGAGAGGCCATGCCTCGTCCCCGTAAGGCTCTGCCTGCAGAGCTCCGGCCCGCCATTCCGGGCAAACCGGTCAATCTTCTTCCCGACAAGTACCGCCGGAACCCCCTCCAGTTCGCCCGCGAGGAGATCGACATCGCGCGCAACAAGGGGGAAGTGCCCGACAACGATGCCGCTTTCCAGACCCAGATCATCGAGGAGGACGAACGGCGGTGGCGGTCGCGCGAGCTGCCCGCCATCGCGGGGTACGTGAACCGGATGTACGCGCGCGGAACGTTCGTGGACCCCGACGACTTCATGATCGTCTGGGGGCTCTGGAACCAGCACACCCACAGCTTCCGGCTCTCGCACGGCGACCCGGCGGTCACGAACGTTCTCACTGCCCACAACCAGGGCATGGCCCGCCCCATCACCGATGCGTTCCGCCCCATCCACGAGAAGGCGGTTCCGGTCCCGTTGGCGCTCCTCGCCTTCGAGAAGCGGGAGATGGGCGAGGACGTCCCGGCGGGCGTCGAGACGTCGGTGTACGTCTACGTCTGCATGCCGGCCAATCTCGAGGCATCGGTGAAAGACGGAAACTTCACCGACGACGTGAGCGTGGGCGACACCCAGGTCTACACCACGGATCGCCAGGCAGTGCACCGCCGGAAGGAGGGCAATTTCCTCTTCCGGCCGAACAGCGTGTCCAAGCACCCCCGCAAGCGCTTCGTCGCCTTCCATCCCGTCACGAAGAAGCCGATCTACCTCGCTGTGATCCCGCAGCGCTTCCTGCGCCGTGGCAAAGAGGGCGAGGAAGGCTTCCAGCCCGGGCAGCCCTGCCCGGTGGACATGGACGAGTTCGCGGACGGCTACCAGGCCCAGGTCATGGACGAAGGTGCGGTGGCCACGGACGAGCCGGCGGAAGAGGAAGTCAAGAAGATCCTCGACCGCATCGCGCACGGAGGTGCCGGCGGGCGCAAGGCCAGCAGGCAGGGCGAGTTCGACTTCGACGGCCGCGTCTGGAACGCGCTCTCGATCCTCGGCATCAAGGAGGGTGAAGCGCCGACGGCAGAGAGCATCGGGAAGGCGCGCAGGCGCTACAGTCCGAGGCTCTTCGATGCTCGAAGCGCCATGGGCCTCCACAGCGCCCTCGTCCTGCTCGGCATGCCCGAGAGCGATCGCACCGCGTACATGAAGGACAAGCACTTCGAGATCTTCAAAGCCGCGGTCGGTGTGGCCGAGGGGATGCTGCCGAAGGCCGAGCCGGTGGAGGAGACGGAAGGCGACAAGCCCGCCGACTCGCCACCCGCAACAAGCGAAGCGTCCAGCGCGACGACCTCGCCCGCCGACACGACGGACGACCCCGCCATGTCCCAGCCCGCCGCGACCCGCAAGGCCCCGCGCGTGGAACCCGGCACCGACGACTGACAGACCAATTCGTTCTTTCTCTCTAGCGACCCCACGGGGTCGCTTTCGACTTTTTTGTATCTTTCCTTTATTCCCCCTCGAAGGTATGTAAGGATAATCTAAGGCGTGTCGCAAGGACGGGGCCCCCATAACCCCGCAGCCCAGCTCAGCTGGGCGCAGCGAGTCATCGAGCGAGGAGGATGGGGTGGACGTAGCGGTTACACGCCGTCTTGTTACCTGTTCAAAACTTCCCTTGACCTTTAGTGTCTTTCCCTATATACTTTCGGCGCTTTTCGATATGTTTGCCATCGTCCCCCTTGCAGCTGAACCCCTCTTTTCCATCGGATCTCTTCCGGTGACAAATTCCCTGATCAACGCCTGGGTGGCGGTGGCCCTCTTTCTCGTCGTCGCCTTTGTGGGCACTCGTCGTATCCGCATGACTCCATCAGGCTTTTACAACGTAATCGAGGCTGTCGTGGAGTTCATGCTCATTGAAGTTGAGAAAGTCACGAGTGATCGTGCCCGCGCGAAGAAGTTTCTTCCCTTCATCGGCACGATCTTTTTGTTTGTTCTCCTCTCCAACTGGATGGGACTCATCCCCGGCGTCGGGTCGTTTGGCATGTGGAAAGAAATCCACGGTGAACTCGAACTTGTTCCTCTTTTCCGTCCCGCCACGAGCGATCTCAACATGACCTTTGCTATCGCGTTTTCCGCCATCATTTTCATTCATCTCACTGGGCTCTTGACTGTGGGGCCGCTCCAGCACATCAGCAGGTTTATAAATATCCGTGGAGTTCTCCTCTCGCTTCGTAAGGGCCCCATGTCAATCCTTGTGGCGGTCATCGAGTTCTTTGTGGGACTTCTTGAAATCATTGGCGAATTTGCGAAAACCCTTTCGCTTGCGCTGCGGCTTTTCGGCAACATCTTTGCGGGAGAAGTGCTCATCGGGGTGATCATGGGCATTTTCTCCCTCTTTCTCCCAATCCCGTTCATCTTTTTGGAAATTCTCGTCGGCATCATTCAGGCGACGGTATTTTCCATGCTTACACTCGCGTTTTTGGTCATGGCCACCATATCGCATGGTGCTCATGAGGAAGAGCACGAAGGTCGCAGATTAACATAACTTATTTATTTTTCATTATTCTATGTCCCCTGAATCTGTCGCACTCCTTGCGAAAGCCATCGCCGTCGGCGTTGGCGGTATCGGCCCGGCGCTTGCCATCGGTTTTATCGGCATGAAGGCGGTAGAAGGTATCGGCCGAAATCCCGAAGCCACCGGCAAAATCTTTGTGCCGATGCTGCTTGGTATGGCATTCGCGGAAGCCATCGCCATTTACGCCCTTGTTGTCTCTTTCACGCTCTAGGACGTTTCCTTCTGCTCCGATGCCGGAGCAGGGCTGAGATGTTCTTCTCTCTTTATTCTATGTCTGTCGAACCACAAACGATTGCTCAAACGGTTGAAGCCGCCACAGCCGCTGGCCCCATTGAGGCCTTCGGTCTTAATGTGAAGATTTTCTTTGCACAACTCGTGAACTTTCTTCTCGTGCTTGTGGTGCTTTGGCGATTTGTCTATCGGCCGGTGGTGGCAATGCTTGAAGCGCGCGAGGAGAAGATCAAAAAAAGTGTGGAGCATGCAGAAGAGATTGAACGGAAACTGAAGGAAACGGAGCGCGCGCGCGAGGAAGCGTTGGCGCAAACACGTCTGGAGGCGACACGGTTGATTGAAGAGGCTCAAGCGAAGGCGGAAGAGAAGCAACAGGAAGTCTTAGCCAAAACACGTAAGGAGGCCGAGAAGATTGTCTACGCCAGTCGCGCACACATTGCCGAGGAGCGTGAAAAAATGTTCGCCGATGTGCGTGGGGAAGTTGCGGGGCTTGTCGTGGCGGCCGCCGAGAAAATTCTTGCGAGTTCGGTTGATAAGAAGCGTTCGGAAGCAATGACCGAAGAAGTAATGAAGGAGGCTGGACTATGAAAAAGCCTGCGGTCTATTGGGCACGGCTTCTCTACACCCTTGCCTCGCAGAAAACAGGCGAGGAGTTGACGGAGGCACTGCGCGTGTTCGTGCAGCATTTGGAGCGTCACAACGCGCGTTCCCGTTGGCGCGAGATTGCTCGAGCCTTCGAAGATGTGTGGCGGAAGGAACATGGAGCGGCCACTGTAGAGCTGTCGAGTGTGGAAGAGCCTGATCGCCACTGGCGGGACCGCCTGGCGAAAACTTTCCCCGGCGCGGAAATTCGCCTGACAAGAGACTCGGAACTTCTCGGTGGCGCTGTCCTCCAGATTGATGACAGACGCATAGACATGACGGATCGTGCGAAACTCAAAGCTCTTACCAACTTCCTTACGGCAAACGTATGACGACCAAAACAAAAAAAGAAGACATCATTTCCTCTCTGCGCGAGCAGATCGAGCAATTTGAACATACGGCGAAGACGGAGCACGTCGGTACGGTCGTGTCGGTGGCTGATGGTACGGCACGACTTTCCGGATTATCGAATGTTGCGGCGTCGGAGATGCTGACGTTTGAGGACGGTACCGTGGGTGTGGCACTCAACCTTGAAGAGGATACCGTGGGCGCTATCATTTTTGGCGAGACGAGAGCCATTCACGAAGGGGACTCCGTGAAGGCTGCGGGGCGTATTCTCTCCATTCCTGTTTCCGATGCCGTGGTGGGTCGCGTGATCAATCCACTTGGGGAACCGGTAGACGGAAAGGGGGCCATGAAGGCAACTGATTTCATGCCCATTGAGCGCATCGCGCCGGGCGTTATGACGCGTGAACCCGTGGGCGTGCCCATGCAGACAGGTTTGAAAGCGATTGATGCGCTTATCCCGATCGGCCGCGGTCAGCGCGAACTTATTATTGGAGACCGACAGACGGGAAAGACCGCTATTGCCATCGATGCCATCATCAACCAGAGGGGGCAGAACATGAAGTGTATTTACGTAGCGATCGGACAGAAAGAATCCAAGATTGCGAAACTTGTGGCGAGGCTCGAGGAAGCAGGGGCTATGGAATACACCACGATTGTCATTGCCGGTGCTTCTGACCCTGCGGCCATGAGCTACATTGCGCCCTATGCCGGGTGCGCGATCGGTGAGTATTTCATGAAAAAAGGCGAGGACGCGCTCATCATCTATGATGATCTCTCCAAGCACGCGTGGGCGTTCCGCGAGATTTCTCTCTTGCTCCGCCGTCCGCCGGGACGCGAAGCCTATCCGGGCGACGTGTTCTACCTCCACTCGCGCTTGCTTGAGCGCGCCGCTCGCCTTAACAAAGAAAATGGCGGCGGGTCCCTCACGGCCCTTCCGATTATTGAAACGCAATCGGGCGATGTCTCTGCGTACATTCCCACAAACGTCATTTCCATAACAGATGGGCAGATCTATCTTGAAACCGACTTGTTCTACAAGGGTATCCGTCCCGCGCTGAACGTCGGCCTTTCCGTGTCGCGTGTCGGTGGCGCAGCGCAAACAAAGGCTATGAAAAAAGTTGCCGGACGTCTTCGTCTCGAGCTTGCCCAGTTCCGCGAATTGGAAGCTTTTGCGCAGTTTGCCTCTGATTTGGATGAGGGAACGCGCAAGCAAATTGAACGTGGTCGCCGTCTCACGGAGGTGCTTAAGCAGAAACAGTACTCACCCATGCCGTTTGAAGAACAGGTTTCGGTCATTTACGCCGTGACAAACGGGTACCTCGACGACGTAGCCGTGGAAAAGGTAGGAGACTTTGAGCAAGGGCTTCTTGGGTATCTGCGCGCAAACAAAGAGGATCTGTTGAAGCTTATTCAGAAGGAAAAAGCTATTACGGAAGAAGTGGAGGCAGGGCTTAAAACGGTGATGAATGAGTTTGCGAGCATGAAAAAGTAGTTCGTATGGCGATCCCTTCCCGCATTATTAAAAAGCGTATTCGCTCCGTGCGCAACACGAAGAAGATTACGAAAGCGATGGAGCTTGTCGCGGCATCTAAAATGCGCCGTGCCATTTCTGCGGTACTTGGTACGCGGCCGTTTGCCGGCTTGGCGTGGGAACTGCTTGGCGCCATCGGGGGAAAGATTGATACGTCGCTCCATCCTCTTTTACACAGTCCAAACCCGGAGGGGAAGATTCTCTCGCTTGTATTTACGAGTGATCGTGGGTTGTGCGGGGGGTTTAACGCGAAGGTGTTGAAGGAAGTTCTTGGTGCGGTAGGTGGTTCATCAGACCAGCATGAGGTGATCGCTGTGGGTCGGCGGGGAGAGCAAGCCATGCACCGCGTGGGTGTCTTTGTGAGCGCAGGGTTTGTGGACCTCTCCAATCATCCAAAGTTCACAGATACTCTGCCTATCGCAAAGCTCGTCACGGACGCGTTCCTTTCCGGGAAGTATGTGAAGGTAATGGTGCACTATACGGATTTCGTCTCTCCTTTGAGCCAGCGGCCGCGCCAGATTCAGCTTCTCCCCATAACATCTTCTGCGCAGGAATACCTTGCCGATGTCATTCCTGCCGTTGGACGCATATCCTATACGTTCGAGCCGACGCCCCAGGCAGTGCTTCACGCGCTTTTGCCGCGCGTGGTGGAGGTGATGATCTTCCAGGCTTTGCTCGAATCTTCCGCGAGTGAGCATTCGGCGCGTATGATGGCCATGCGATCAGCCAGCGATGCGGCAAGCGAGATGATTGATGACCTCACGCTCACGTACAATCAGGCGCGACAAGCCGGTATCACGCGCGAGATCGCGGAAATTTCTTCCGGAAAAGCCGCCCTCGAATAATCCTTCCAATGTTTCAAACCTTTTCAACCCCTTACACCCTTCTATGCAAGGCACTATCGCACAAATCATCGGTCCCGTTGTAGATGTCCGATTTTCCACCGAAGGCGGATCCGCCTCTGGCGGAGAAGACAGAAAACTCCCGGAAATTCTGGAGGCTATTCACGTGAAGCGTGATGATGCGCCAACGCTTGTACTTGAAGTTGCGCAACACGTAGGAAGCGGCCTTGTGCGTACCATCTCGATGGGTTCCACCGATGGACTCAAGCGCGGCATGTCCGCAGAGGCGATGGGAACACCGATTTCTGTAGGTGTTGGGCCAGAAACGCTTGGGCGCATGTTTGGCGTTACGGGTGAGCCGATTGACGGCAAGGGGGAATCCAAGGCAAAGAAACAGTACCCGATTCACAGACCGGCGCCCGAGTTTACCGCGCAGTCTACGAAGGCGGAAATTTTTGAAACGGGTATCAAAGTCATTGACCTCATTGCCCCGTTTTTACGTGGCGGCAAAACAGGATTGTTCGGCGGAGCGGGCGTTGGAAAGACGGTGCTTATTCAGGAACTCATCCACAATATCGCTAAAGAGCACGGCGGGTATTCCGTCTTTGCGGGGGTGGGGGAGCGTACACGCGAAGGGAATGATCTCTATCGTGAAATGCGTGAGTCAGGCGTGCTCGATAAGACGGCGCTTGTGTTTGGACAGATGAACGAGCCGCCAGGAGCGCGCGCACGCGTAGGACTCACAGGGTTGACGCTTGCCGAATACTTCCGTGACGAGGAAGGCCGTGACGTGCTGCTCTTCATTGACAATATTTTCCGTTTCACACAAGCAGGATCGGAAGTGTCGTCGCTTTTGGGCCGCATTCCGTCCGCTGTGGGGTATCAGCCGAACTTGGCCACAGAAATGGGCGCACTTCAGGAACGCATTACCTCTACGACAAAAGGCTCGATTACTTCCATCCAGGCCGTGTATGTCCCGGCTGACGACTTAACGGATCCGGCGCCGGCCACGACATTCTCGCACTTGGACTCAACTGTTGTGCTTGCACGCGGGCTCGCGGAACTTGGTTTGTATCCAGCGGTGGATCCTCTGGATTCTGCTTCGACAATTTTAGATCCGCTCATTGTGGGCGAGGAACACTATAACGTGGCGCGCGCCGTCCAGAAAGTGCTCCAGCGTTACAAAGATTTGCAAGACATCATTGCTATTCTTGGCATGGATGAGCTCTCTGCCGAGGATAAGCAAACCGTGGCTCGCGCGCGCCGTATCCAAAAGTTTCTCTCTCAGCCCGTGCACGTGGCCGAGTCGTTCAGCAACATTCCTGGCGTGTATGTGCCGCGCGAGGAAACAATTCGCGGCTTCAAGGAGATTTTGGAGGGGAAACACGATGAAATTCCCGAAGCGGCATTTTACATGAAAGGAACAATTGATGATGTCGTGAAGGCGGCAAAAGAATAGCTATGGCAGCAAAGCTTCACATAAAATTAGTCACGCCGGAGCGCTTGCTTTTGGAAAAAGAGGCGGACCAGGTGACGCTTATGACCGAGCAAGGCGAGATTACCATCCTTCCCGGACATATTCCGCTTGTTGCAAATTTGCGAGCTGGGGAAGTGCGTGTTGTGGAAGGAGGCCGAACGGAATATTTAGTAACATCAACGGGATTTGTTGAGGTTCGGGAAAATGGGACAGTGACGTTACTGGCGGACACGGCGGAGCGCGAGGAAGAGTTGGATATACAAAAAATCGGGGAAGCACGCACGCGGGCTCAAGAAACGCTTTCGGGAGTACGTAAACTTGAAGACGTGGATTACGCTCACGCTGTTGCCGCCCTTGAGCGCGAACTCGCCCGCGAGCGCGTGGCAATGAAACGTAAGCACCGAAAATAAATACAAACTCTCTTAGTGGTCACTAAGAGAGAAATTAATGGGGTGATGTCAAAATTTCTCTCATTTTACAGTCGTCCAGTATCTCTGGACCAACTTTCTCACTAAGTGATCTCTTAGTGAGAAAAGTCTGGGGCGGACCAGGTACCGATTTCTCTTGCTCCTTTGCTACAATACGTCCCTATGGCTGATCTCCTGGAAGGGCTCAACGAGGCGCAAAGAAAGGCGGTGACTCATAAGGACGGACCTTTGCTTATAATTGCGGGAGCTGGCACGGGGAAAACTACGGTGATTGTCCGGCGATTTGCCTGGTTGGTGGAGCAGGGTCTCGCGCCTTCTTCAGGAATTCTCACGCTTACTTTCACGGAAAAAGCGGTGCGGGAGCTCGAGGAGCGCGTAGACCAACTTTTACCGCTCGGACACCTCGATCTCCACATCCACACATTTCATGGCTTTTGTGAATGGGTACTGCGCAAGTTTGGTATAGAAATCGGGCTTGCCCCGGATTTTGAGGTGCTTACGGAAGTGGACGCGTGGCTTTTTGCCCGTCGTAATATGCGCTCCCTTCCGCTTGACCGTTATCGCCCCACAGGGAAGGAAACAAAGTTTCTCCGGCATATTCTCACGCACATCTCCCGGGCGCGAGATGAAGGAGTGACCGCTGAAGCGTACGAAGCTTGTGCCACAAAGAGTGAGGAGCACGCGACAACAGAGGCGGAAAGAGCCGAGTCCTCCCGGATTCGGGAATTAGCAAAAGTCTACCGCGCCTACGAAGACCTACTTCATGCACATCACGCGTTGGACTTTGCAGGGCTGATTGCCGCTACGCTCAGGCTTCTTGAAACACGAGCGGATATTCTAGAGGCTGTTCGGTCGCAGTTCCCGTATCTTCTTGTAGATGAATTTCAAGACACGAATGCGGTACAGTACAAGCTTGTAAAACTTCTGGCACAGCCGCACAACTGCGTGACGGTAGTTGGTGATGACGACCAGTCGATTTATCGTTTTCGCGGAGCCTCTGTGGAAAATATCCTCGCCTTCAATCGTGAGTATCCGGAGGCAGAGCGCGTTGTGCTCACAGAAAATTATCGGTCGCGCCAGAATATTCTCGATGCGGCCTATCGTTTTATTCAGCACAACAATCCTCATCGCTTGGAATCAGAGACGGGGCTCACGAAGAAACTTTCTGCGGTGCGCGGCAGCGGGGGAGAGGTCGTGCACTGGCAAGGAGCGACACTTTCAGAAGAGGCAAGAACGGTTGTGGATGAAATTCTCCGCTTGAAGGCCGCTGGCTCCATTGAGCGATGGAGCGACGTGGGAATTCTTGCGCGGGCCAACGATCACGCAGTCCCGTTTGCGGCCGAACTTGAGTCTCGGGGCATTCCTTTTCGTTTTTTTGCGATGCAGGGGCTTTATCAAAAAAGCGTTATCTTAGATGTGCTTGCGTGGATGCGCGTTGTCGTCTCGCCTTTTCGGAGCGCGGAAGCTTATCGTGTGCTGCGGCATTCTTTTTGGGACATTCCTACGGAGGATTTAGCACGCGTGTGTTTTGAAGCGGAGCGTCAAGGACGTAATCTGTTTGAGACCATGCAAAGAGGGGCAACAGAGCTCACGCTCCGTGGGCGCGCAGCATCGGAGCAGATTGTTTCGGTGCGAAACGAACTTGCAGAACTTGCACGAACGAAGCGGATAAAAGAATTGTTCATCTATATTCTTCACAAAGGGGGCATCATCGCAGAAGTGGAGAAAGAAGAAGAGGCGCAAAAGCGTCAGACGTATAGCTATCTGACGCAGATGTTTGAGCGTGTCAAACGTTTTGATAGGCAAAGTGACGAGGGAACCATCCAGGAGTTCCTCATGGAATTTGATGAAGAACGGCAAGCGGGGGAAGCAGGAGCGCTTGCTGGGGATGTTGAAGAAGGGCCGGATGTCGTGCGTCTTCTCACGGTTCACAGTGCGAAAGGGCTTGAGTTCCACACCGTCTTTGTGGTGAATGTGGTAGATGCCCGTTTTCCCACGCGAGAACGCGAAAGCGGAATCCCTCTCCCCCCAGAGCTTCTTTCCCCATCTTGGTATGCGGACGATGCGCATGCAGAGGAAGAACGGCGTCTCTTTTACGTTGCCTGCACACGTGCTAAAGATCGCCTCTATATTACTTCTGCCCTTGACTACGGCGGCGCACGGAAGAAGAAGCCCTCAAGGTTTATTGAGGAAATGAATATCCCGACGGATCTTATAGGTGCCGGAGACCAGGGAGTTTTTGCTTTCGGAGAAGCGCAAACCCCGCCAAATGTAACGACGACGATGACGATCCCAAAGTACCTGAGTTTTACACAGCTGGCAGCATTCGAGCGCTGCCCTCTGCAGTATAAATTTGCGCATCTCCTTCGCATACCTGTTCTTGGCAATGCGCACATCTCGTACGGAAAGTCCGTACACAAAGCTCTCGAAAATTTTACAAGAGAATGGATGAAGAACAACGCTTTGCCGCCTGTTGAACTTCTGCTTTCTCTCTATCGCGAGTGCTGGATTGATGAGTGGTATCGAGACGACGACATGCGCAACGCCTTTCGCGCAAAGGGAGAACACGCCCTGCGCACGCTCTTTGACGAATGGTGCATCTCCCCTCCGGAGCCGTTTGCGGTCGAGCAGCCGTTCACACTTGCGTTTGGCGGAGGTATACTACGAGGGCAAATAGATCGTGTGGACAGGGGAGCGGACGGGCTTTACATTACAGATTATAAAACGGGCACACCAAAGACGGCGGATGCTCTCCCCAGAGAAGATCGCGCGCAGTTGTATCTCTACCAGTGGGCGGCGGAAGAGCTTTGGCACGAACCGATCGCGCGGCTCTCCTATCGCTATATGGAGGATGGTTCCCATGTTGACTTTTTGGGGGGTCAAGATGATTTGGACCGCGTACGCGAACGTCTTCGACAGACGTATAAAGACATCCAGTCTTCTCGTTTTTCCCCCAAACCTAACCCCATCACGTGCGCGTTTTGCGACTTTGCGTCTATCTGCGAATATCGTGCAAGCTAGTTATGCTCTCCCTCTCAAACCTTCTTACGCCTGCCCTCCGTCGCGCAGGGATTGAGCGCGCCGTTCTCGCTGCACAGGTTGTTTCTGCCACGGAAGAGTGGCTCACGGTCATGCTCCCGGAAGCAACACGTAATTCCGCGAAAGCGATCTCCGTGTACGATGAGACGATCCATATTGCGTGCACCAATCGCGCCGTGGGCCAATTTTTAGAGGGGAGGTACAAACTTTTAGAAGCTCACGTAGTGCGCGCTGTCCCTAAAATGAGCGTGCGCGCATTGCGCACACGGATTGTCGCTTTTCTCCCATGACAACACACTTTTTCTTTCTCTTGACCGGCATAAGTACCGCGCTTTTGTGGATGGTGTGGATTCTTCTTCTTTGGCGGACGAATCCGGTGTTTGCGACGTGGACGGACCTTATCCTGGTCTTTGCAATTTTTTGGGTTGCCGTTACGGGAACGCTTGCTATCATTTCGCTCTGGGTTCGTGTACGTCTTCGTCCTTCGGTGCTCCTTATCCACCACGTAGGTATTTCGTTTCGTCAATCTGTGTTGATCGGGGGGCTTCTTACTGTTTCGCTGGTTCTCTTGGCCCACCAGCTTCTTGTCGTTTGGAGCGTTCTTGGCCTCCTTGTGCTTATCGGACTCATTGAGTGGTTCTTCCAACGCCGGCGTTTAGGGCAGCAAAAAACTTGAACACCAAAACTGTTCAGGTTTTGCCTTGAGCTTGTAGCGGGCATGCGCTACCATAGACCGCGCGTATGCTCAATCAATTTTTCGGTCGGTTCTCCCACGATCTTGGTATCGATCTCGGGACGTCTAATACTCGCGTTTTTGTGCGTGAGAAGGGGATTGTGATTGACGAACCTTCTGTCGTGGCCGTCAATACGCGAACGAATCAAATTTTGGCCGTAGGACGAGATGCGGAGGACATGCTTGGGAAGACGCCTCCACATGTGCAAACAACACGCCCGCTGCAGAAGGGACTTATTTCGGACTTTGAGGTGACGGAAAAAATGCTCAAATTTTTTATTGACCGCGTGCACAAGGAATCATTTACGCTTATTCCTCGTCCGCGCGTGGTGATGAGTGTGCCGCTTGATATTACGGAAGTGGAGCGCAAAGCAGTGGAAGATGCCGCAGCCTCTGCCGGAGCTCGTGAGGTGCATTTGGTGGAGTGCCCTATTGTCTCTGCGCTTGGCGCGCGTCTTCCGATTTCCGAATCTGTGGGGACGATGCTTGTGGACATCGGTGGCGGCAAGACGGAGATTTCCGTGCTGTCCCTTGCCGGTATTGTGACCTGGAAGTCTATCCCTGTGGCTGGTGAGGAGATGAACAAAAATATTACGCACTACGCACGGGATGTTTTCAGCATGATGCTTGGCGAACGTGTTGCGGAGCGCATTAAAATGAGAATCGGCAGTGCTATCGAGCTCGAGGAACCGCTTGAGATGGAAATGCGCGGGCGCGATATGATTACAGGGCTTCCTAAAGAGATTATCGTGACGGACGGGCAAATCCGTGAGGCACTGGCCCGTTCTGTACAAACTATCCTGGAGCAAATCAAAGCCGCCCTTGAGGTCACGCCGCCGGAACTTGTGGCTGATATTTATGAGCGCGGAATTGTTCTGTGCGGTGGCGGCTCACTCCTGCGCGGGCTTGATCGTCTGATTTCCCGCTCCGCCTCGATTCCTGTGCGTGTCGCGGAAGATCCTCTCACCACGGCAGTGCGCGGCGCCGGGCGTCTCCTTGAACAGGATGCTCTTCTTGCCGATGTGACGTTGCCCTCTGCAAGCGCTTCGTCTATCGTCTAGCTATGCCCTGGAGGAAAGAAGGACAACGGTGGAAGGGGATAGGGCCGTTTGCCCTGTTTTTTCTGGTCGTCCTTTTTCTTCTTGGCTGGAACCCTCTTCATACCGCGTGGTCGGCCCTTCAGCGCATAGGCGTGTCGATCTTGCGCTTAGGATCCTTTGCAGATGAAACATCGCGGGTAGAATCCCAACTCCAATCCTGTGCCGAAGATCTCGCGGAACTGCGCAGCCGTGTACCGCGCGAAGAAGAGCGCGCGCTTTTTACAAGTGAGACAGTTGTGGGGGGGTGGGGAAGCGTGCTTGGGTCTGTTATTGCGCGTTCCCTCATGGATGGCCGCTCCATTATTCTGGTAAACCGTGGAGAGGCCGATGGCGTGCAAGACGGCGCGGCGGTTGTTGCGGGTGACCGTATTCTTATCGGTACCGTCGAGGATGTTCGCGCACATACGTCCGTCGTGCGTCTCGTCTCGGACCATCGCAGCCGTATTTCTTCAAAGACCGTCACTTCACAACTTGCGGGAGTGAGCGAGGGTGCACGCGGATCCTTACTCAATCTCACCTTCATTCCAAAAGAAGTTCCTCTTGCACTCGACGATCTTATTCTTACCGCTGGTCTTGAAGGAACAATCCCCGCCGACCTTGTTATTGGAACGATTACGGATATGACACAAGATGACACGGCCGCCTTCGGATCCGCATCTATTGAACCGCTGCTCGACTCACGTCTCATCTCGCTTGTGCGTATCTTCATTCCCCCGGCTTTATGAGTCGCGTACTTATTTACGCGGTTATCTTCCTTGCTCTGCTTTCCTTTGAGGTTGGGTTTTTAAACACTCTTCCGTGGCCGTGGAGTCTTACCCCGCTCATCCCGATCGTCTCTGTATGGATCTATCATACGTGGCACAGCCCGCTCGGGATTTGGTTTCTCCTCGCCTGGGGATTTGCCATGGAGTGGCTTAACCTTTTCCCGTGGTTTTCGCCGCTTGTTGTGAGCGTGGTTATTGGGCTTGGCGTTTTGCTTTGGGTCGAGCGGCTCTTCAGCCATCGCTCGCTGTGGGGGCTTTTTGCCGTGTCCCTTTTGAGTATGGGTTCTTGGGCACTCGTGGAGGGTCTTTTCCGCCTTTTTAATGCCTCAACCGTTCCCGATGTCGCGCTCTTTGGTTTTGCAGAAAACATGCTTCTGCGGACACTCATGGCGCTGATGGTTTCTGTCCTTCTGTTCTTTTTTGAGGAGCGCATCCGCCGTCTGGGTCTACGCCTATGAGCGCGCTTTTTCGTTTTGGATCACACGGCGGAGGGGCCGACGTTGTGCGTCAAGAGGCGTTTGCGCTGTCTCCGGATGTTCTCTGCGATACGCATGGAGCTTCTCTTGCGCCGCGAGCGTTTGGTCTTCGGCAGTACCTATTTGCACTTGTGCTTGTGGGGGTAGCGTGTGCCGTTTTGCTTGGGCGGGCCGCCTATCTGCAAGTTTTTCGCGGAGCGAGTTTCCGCGTTGTAGCCGAAGAAAACCGCACGCGACTCATCGTCTTTCCGGCGGAGCGTGGCGTGATTTATTCTGCCGACAAAACACTCCTTGCGCGCAACGAACCTTCCTTCACGCTTTTCGTCACGCCCGATGACCTTCCGGAGGACCTTGAGGAGAGGCGTCGAGTGATTGAAGAGGCAGCAGGGATGGTCAGCATTGCGCCACCGGAGATTGAATTTGCTTTGGCAGAGTTTCCCGACGCGGCAGGCGAGGCCATCCCGGTGACAGGAGAGATTACCTATGAACGAGCGGTTCGCTTTCTTGTGGCCGAGGAGCGCCTCCCCGGCCTTTCCATGCGCATGGAGACGCGGCGCGCCTATGCGACATCGGCACTTCGGTCGCTTTCGCATGTGCTTGGGTACACGGGTTTCATTTCGCAAGAGGAGTATACAACGCGGCGGTCACAGGGGTATCGGCGCGTGGACCGTGTCGGAAAAACAGGGGTGGAAGCGACGTATGAGGAGGCTTTGCACGGAGTGCATGGGGCACGTGTGGTGGAGGTGGATGCGCGCGGAAATGAGACGCGATTGATTCGTTTTGAGCCCGCACAAAATGGCAGCAACCTTTCTCTCTCGATTGACGCAGGACTTACGGGATTTATCGAGAATCGTTTAGAAGAGTTTTTCCGTCGAAGCGGCCTCAATCGCGCGTCGGTGATTGCGCTTGATCCTCGGGACGGCGCGGTGCGAGCACTTGTCTCGCTTCCAAGTTATGACAACAACCTTTTCTCGGGGCGCGTCTCGCCGGATATGTATAACGAGCTTTCCCTTGATCCAGACCATCCGCTTTTTTCTCGCGCGGTATCAGGGGAATTTCCCCCTGGTTCAACATTCAAGCCGACCGTGGCTGCGGTGGCGCTTTATGACGGAGTGATTGACGAGCGCACAAGTTTTCTTTCCACCGGCGGAGTGCGTATTGGGGAATGGTTTTTCCCGGATTGGAAGGCCGGCGGTCATGGGGTGACAGATGTGCGCAAAGCTCTTGCCGAATCCGTCAACACATTCTTCTATGCGGTGGGCGGGGGGCTTGGGGAATTTCGTGGACTAGGGATTGAGCGATTGAGGGAAGCGGTACGCGCGTTTGGGTTTGGGCAGACGCTTCAAGCGGATCTCCCCGGGGAGGCAGAGGGGTTCTTACCAAGCAAAACGTGGAAAGAATCTGCAAAGGGAGAGCGGTGGTATATTGGAGACACGTATCACGCGGCCATCGGACAGGGAGACGTTCTTGTGACGCCGCTTCAGATGGCAGTTGCCACAGCGACGATTGCCAACGGCGGGGTGCGTTATGCGCCGCACGTGGTATCTTCGTTAGAACGCGACGGCGTAGAGACCTCCGTGGAGCCAGCGGTAGTGGAACGCCTTGCGGGATACGAAGAAGCGCTGCGCGTTGTTCGAGAGGGGATGCGTCAAGCGGTGACAGTAGGGAGCGCCAGAATGCTTGAAAGCTTGCCTGTGGCTGTTGCCGCAAAGACAGGCACGGCACAGACGCCGGGTGACAAGCCAACGCATGCGTGGTTTACGTCGTTTGGACCCTATGAGGCGCCGGAGCTTGTTGTAACGGTACTTATTGAGGAGGGCGGAGAAGGTTCTGCTGTTGCAGCCCCTCTTGCCCGCGATATTTACGCCTGGTGGTCCGCCAACCGCGGGTTTTCAAATGATCTTGACGATATTTTCGAGAGACGATAGATTATGGTTATTCTCGTGGACATCCACGAGTCCCTGTTTTAAAAGCCTATGGCCACCTACCTTAGCCAAGAAAAACTTGATGAGATGAAAAAGGAGCTCGAGCATCGCTCGCGCGTGCAGAGAAAGGAAATTGCCGAGCGTATTGCGTCGGCAAAAGAACTCGGCGATCTTTCCGAGAATTTTGAATACCACGAAGCGAAGGAGCAGCAGGCGCAGAACGAGTCGCGTGTCGTTCAGCTTCAAGATATGATTCGCGACGTCGTGCTTGTAGAGGAAAAATCTGGCGGAGATCGGATTGGACTCGGCAGCCGTTTTGTTGTCTCAAGAGAGAAAACCGAAAAGACATTCGAAATTGTTGGGGCGAACGAAGCGAATCCTGTAGAGGGAAAGATCAGTAATGAATCGCCTATTGGGCACGCGTTTATGGGTAAAAGGGTAGGGGAGAACGTCACCATAGACATCCCCTCCGGAAACGTCTCCTATACCATCGTGAAGATTCTTTAATACCCGCGGGGGCCTCCTCCTTATGGCCGAAACTGTGGTAGTATTTGGAACGTTCGATGGTCTCCATGAGGGGCATCGGGCGTTCTTTCGTGAGGCCAAAGCGTGCGCCGACCGGCTCGTGGTCGTGGTTGCGCGAGACGTCACTGTCCAGCTCCTCAAGGGCCGGCCGGTACGGTATTCTGAACAAACGCGAATGGAGATGGTGAGGCGCGAGCCGGCAGTGGATGAGGTGCGGCTCGGAGACGCGGTGCTTGGCTCCTACGCTGTCCTTAAAGAGGTTCACCCGCGTGTCGTAGCCGTTGGGTACGACCAAGACACTCTTCTGGAAGATCTCACGCGGTGGAAAGAAACGCACATGCCCGACATCCGGCTTGTGAGACTGTCGGCCTATAAACCAGAACAGTACAAATCTTCTCTTCTATGATTGACATTGCTCTTATCCGAAAAGACCCAGCGCGCATCGCGGAGGTCGCACAGCAAAAAGGGGTTGCGGTAGACGTAGACCGCCTTCTGCATTTGGATGCGGAGCGCCGTGAGTTGGAAGGCGGAATCGCCGAGTGTAATCGTCTGCGTAAAGAGGCCGCGGCGGAAAAGAACGTGGCGCGCGGGAAAGAACTTAAGGAGCAGCTTTCACAAAAGGAAAAAGAGTTGAAAGAAATTGAGCCGGAACTCCAAGCGCTTTTACTTTCTATTCCGAATCTTCCCTCTGATGATACGCCGATTGGTTCGGATGAGTCCGCAAATGTGGTTCTCCGTACGGTGGGAGAGCCCAGGGCGCTCTCGTTTAAACCGAAAGATCATATGGAGCTTGGGATATCGCTTGGACTTATTGATACCGCGCGCGCCGCGGATATTTCGGGAACACGTTTTGGTTACCTTTTTGGTGATGCCGTCCTCTTACAGTTTGCACTTATGAGGTTTGCTTTTGAGACGCTGACGAACCAAAGAGCGCTTGCGGACATCATCGCAAAGGCGGGGCTATCTGTTCTGGCAACACCGTTTACTCCCGTTGTGCCGCCCGTGTTTATCAAGCCGGAAGTGTTTCAAAAAATGGGGCGGCTCGAGCCAAAGGAGGAACGGTACTATATTCCTTCAGACAATCAGTTTTTAATCGGGAGTGCAGAGCATACACTCGGACCTCTGCACATGGATGAAACAATTCCTGTCGAAAAACTTCCTCTTCGTTACGTGGGATACTCGACAAGTTTTCGTCGTGAAGCGGGGTCGTATGGAAAGGATACGCACGGCATTTTACGCGTGCACCAATTCGACAAAGTAGAGATGGAATCGTTTACGGCACCCGGGGATGGACTTGCCGAGCAAGATTTTTTTGTTGCGATTCAAGAGCATCTCGTGACCTCTCTTGGCCTGCCGTACCGCGTCATTCTGTGCTCAACCGGAGATCAAGGCACACCGGATGCGCGGCATCTCGATGTAGAGGTATGGATGCCTGGGGAAGGGAAGTACCGTGAGACGCATTCAGCCGACTACATGACGGATTACCAAGCGCGACGGCTCGGTACACGCGTAAAGGATGGTGGAGGAATGACGTATGCGCATATGAATGATGCTACGGTTTTTGCTATCGGCCGCATGCTCATCGCCATCTTGGAGAATGGCCAGCAGGAAGATGGGCGAGTGCGTGTGCCAGACGCGCTTCAGAAATTTGTGGGCAAGGAGGTTATTGGGTAGACATGCATGCGTATCGCACATGGATAGAAGTGAGTTCGTCGGCGCTCGCGCACAATGTCCGGGCGCTCTCGTCTTGTTTATCGCCTGATGTCCAGATGATTGCGATTGTAAAGGCAGATGCCTATGGGCACGGGTTGAGAGAAGTCGCAGGACTGCTTTGGCGGGAAGGGGTGCGCGTGTTTGGAGTGGATTCTCTTGAAGAAGCTCTTGTTGTGCGCGAATGCCTTCCTCAAGCAACCGTTATCATTTTAGGATTCGTTCCAGACAGCTCTCTTCCTCTTGTTGTCTCCCATCACCTTCACATCGGTATGTATGATCTTGAGCAAGTTCGTTTGCTCGAGGAGGCTGCGGCGGGAGCGGAGGAGTCTGTCTCTGTGCATATAAAAATTGAAACGGGGACAGCTCGACAGGGAATTTTTCCTGAAGACATCTCCACGTGGATGGATGCGCTTGCCCTCTGCCCCCATGTACGTGTGGCAGGGATGTACACGCATCTGGCTCGTGCGGAGGAGATCGGGCACCCGATGACACAAAGGCAAGTCGACGTGCTTTACGCGACAGTGGGGAAGGTGGCGGATCGATTGCCAAACCTCTTGTTTGTTCACGCGGCCTCGGCAGCCGCCGTTCTGGCATTTCCCCATGCGCACGGCACGGCGGTGCGCCCTGGCCTTAGTCTTTACGGCTATTGGCCAGAAGAAACATTTGAGCAGTCCGTGCGACTCAAACATCCGTCGCTCACTCTCACGCCCGCTTTGAGTTGGTACTCTCGCATTGCCCAGGTGAAAGATTATCCGGCGGGCACGCCTGTAGGTTACGGGGGTTCAGAGGTGTTGAATCGGCCCACGCGCCTTGCGGTGGTTCCGGTTGGATACTACGATGGGTATGACCGACGGCTCTCCTCGAAGGGAGAAGTTTTGGTGCGTGGAGAGCGATGTCGTGTCATTGGACGCGTGTGCATGAACATGATGATGGTGGATGCCTCCCGTGTGCCTTCGCCTGTCCGCGGAGAGAATGTGACTTTGCTTGGGACGAGTGGAGCGCATAAAGTCTGGGCTGATGAACTTGCCAAACGTTCCGGCACCATCACGTGGGAAATCCTCGCGCGGCTCTCCTCGCACCTCCCACGGCTCATCGTGCCTTAGTATGCAAAGGCGAAACTTTCTCCACCGTCTTGGGCGAAAAAAGTGGGCGTCGTCGCCTTACAAGAATCCGTATTTTGATGCCAGTGCCCCGCTTGGTTCACGCTTCTCGTTTCAGAGGATGCTCACAGTCGGACTCTGGCTCGTGCTGTTTGTCGCACTCTTTCTTGGCCTTTTTTGGACGCCGATTCTTCGCGTAGACGAGGTTCGTGTCTCTGGCGTGCGCTATATTGACGAAGCAACCGTACAGGCGCGTGTAGAGGAAGCGCTTTCCGGCGCGTACGTGTGGATTATTCCTCGCAACCACCGTTTTTTTCTTCCTCTCGAACGTATCCGCGAAAGTCTCGGCGAAGCATTTTTGTTAAACACAGTGGATCTTCGTTCAACGGGGAGGGCTCTTGATGTCGTCATTTCGGAAAAACTTTCTCGTGCCCTTTGGCGCGTCGGGCCGGCTTCCTACATCATGGACGAGCACGGCGTGATTGTCGGTGAACAAGGTCTTGAACCGCTCCCGCTTGTGTCCATCGTGGACGTGAGAGAGGAGGCCGTTTCTGTTGGACAGCGAGTTTTGTCAGAAGAGGAAAGCATAAATCTTCTTGAGCTCGTTTCTGTGCTTGGCGAGAGGGGAGTGGCCATCTCAGAGATCCTCTACGACAAGGATCAACCCTACTTCGTCCAGATTGTCGTTCCACCCGGATACAAAGTCATTGTAGACCCAGCCACACCGTTAGCGGAGCAGTTAGATCGATACACAACGGTTCTGCGGACAGATTCACGTGACCCAAGTGTCTACGAATATATAGACGTGCGATTTGGTAACAGAGTGTACGTAAAGGATCGTTAGGCCATTGGAGGGTCGTCTAATATGCATTGTACGACCCTAGATATTTCTCTTTACGCTTGTTTTTAGATACTCCCCCATCTCACGTATTCTTAAAACAACAGCGGTGACTCAACGAGTTTACGTATGACAAGCAGAAAAATTCCAAGTACGAGTCCCCCGAGTGATCCGAGGACAGCAACCGAGATGGCGTTTGGCATCTTGATGGATTCCTTAATGAATCCCCCACTCACGTACAAGATGATGATGAGGGGAAACCCGGTAAGCGTGATGCCCAAAATCCGTATAGGCCACCAGGAGACCAGCATGCTTGCTCCGAGAAATAAGAGGCCGGCAGCGATGGTGAAGCCAAGATATTTAAGGACGACGCCAAAACGTGGCACCTGCCAGACGGCGTCACGCATGAAGAAAAACAGCATGACAATGAGCGTGAGGAGCGACGCGCCAATAATGAAGTACGCGACGGCTAAGTAGAGAGTTTCGGGCATAGGATACGTTCTGTTATGGAGCCGCAATGAGCGGCCACGGGTCAATGGGGATTCCCCCTTTGCGAATCTCAAAGTGGAGGTGCGGGCCTGTTGAGAGGCCGGCTCCGCGTGTCCCGCGCGCGCCACCGGATTTAGCGATCACTTGCCCGCGTGAAACGAATTGGTCAGCGACGACTTCAAAACCGGACAGATGCGCATAGAGCGTTGCCATACCGTCCGTGTGGATGATCATAAGGTAATTCCCATAGAGTCTTCCCTGCCGCGTCCACGCCACAACACCCGGCGCGGCTGCATACACGTCACTTCCTTGCGGAGTGGCAATATCCAGACCGGAGTGCTCAAACAGACGTCTAAAGGGATAGGACGGGTCGCGGAATGTGGTTGTGATACGACGGGACGATATCGGGAGAGGCCAGCTGAACTTGCCTCCAAGCTCGCCGCCATCTTGACCGCGCAAACGCGCTTCGATATCGTCCTGCAGACTGGCAATCTCACGCTCGATGGCATTTTGCTCGCGCGCAAGCTCCGCAATGAGTCCCTGGTATTCGGATTCGGAATCGCGCGTTGCTGTGATGAGAGACTGCTTTGCTATCTCTTCGCGCGCCAAACTCCCCTTTTGCACGTCAAGGTCTTCCGCAAGTTTCTGTGCCTGTCCCAATCGTTCTTCCCGCTCCTCTTTGTAGGATTCTGTCTCGCTTGTCAGTGTTTTTGTCTCTTCGAGCGTCTCTGCAAGACGGCGATTAAGTTCTTCGTAGTGCCGTACGCGCTCAAAAAATTCAGAGAACGTCTTTGTCTGCACGAGGAGAAAAAGCCGGCTTTGCTTGTCCGACGCTTGAATAGCTCGTAGAGTCGCACGGAGCGATGCCTTCTCTCCTTCCCCGCGTTCTCGTAAAAGTTCAATCTCTTCTTCAATCAACGTAAGCTCGTCCGTGAGAGTGGATTTTTTCAATTCCGTTGCCTCAATGTCAAGCTCAATTTTTGCCAACCGGTTTTCAAGCACAGCCATTTGAGTCTCTAATGTCCGCGCATGCTTTTGAATGGTCGTGAGTTCTTTTTCCAGCGCCTCAATACGTTCGTTCACGCCAGAAAGATTCTCGCGCTTTTCGCGAATAGCGTTCTCGATAACCGTGATGTCCTCCGTCTGCGCAAAAACTCCCTTCGTGAACACAAGGGAGAGAACCATCGAGGCAAAAAAGACTCGGTAAAGTATCATGCAAGGCGCTTACGGGCTTCTTCAAGCCGATAGAGCGTCTCTAGTTTACCAAAAACCCAGGCAAGTTCATACGGGCTTGGGGATTGCGCTTTGCCGGAAAGGGCAACACGCATAGGCCAGAGCACTCCCCCGCGGTCAAGCTGGTTTGCCGCAAGATACGTCTGCACGTTATTCTCAAGAGCCAACACTTCGGAAAATATCTCATCCGCAACTGTGGAAAGATGTTCAACGAGTCTTCCGAGTTGTGCAACAGCGTCCTCACGTGTGGACTTCCTCCACACAAGAAGGCCGGGATCGTAGTCCAGCGGTTCAAGATACGGCCCGAGACGTCCTGGCAATTCGGCAAGGGTTGTTGCCCGTTCGCGCTCGACTGTCAGCGCACGCAAAAGGACAGGATTTTGAAAGTCCAGTGTTTCCGAAAAAGGGTGTACGGCGCGCGCGAGTTCCTCGATATTAAGGTGGCGGAGATAGTGGGCGTTCACCCAGTCGAGTTTTTCATAGTTCACAACGGCGCCGGCGCGGTTTACCCGCGAGAGATCAAACAGAGCGGTAAGTTCTTCTGTGGAGTAAATCTCTTGATCTGATTTTGGATTGAATCCAAGCGTGGCGACAAAGTTATTCAAAGCCGCGGGAAGATACCCGCGTTTCAAGTAATCCTCCACCGCCACGTCTCCTTGTCGTTTGGAGAGTTTTGTTCGATCGGCATTTAATAAATTCGGTAAGTGGGCAAACGTCGGGGCCTCCCACCCAAGAGCCGCGTAGAGCATGATTTGCTTAGGTGTGGAAGAAATCCAGTCCTCTCCTCGCAGGACATGCGAAATCTCCATGAAGTGATCATCCACGACTACCGCAAGATGGTAGGTTGGGAAACCATCGGATTTTAAGAGAACTTGGTCGTCCACGTCGGCGTTGGGAAATTTCATGGCGCCGTAGACGACGTCCTCAAAAATTGTCTCACCATCGGGGACCAGAAGGCGGATGACATACGACTCCCCCGCTCCCGCGCGACGGTCAGATTCTTCTTTTGAGAGGTGTAGGCATGTGCGATCGTATTTTGTCATGCGCTTTGCCAGCGTTTGCTCTCGCCGCATGGTCTCTAGTCGTTCGGCGGAACAAAAACACCGATACGCCGAGCCCACGCGCAACAGTTCTTCCGCCCACTGTTTGTAGGTATCAAGCCGTTTTGATTGGATGTATGGTCCAAAAGATCCTTTCTCTGCGATGTCTCCCTTGTCGTCGAGGACCGGTCCCTCGTCGTAGGAAATTCCCATCACGTCAAGCGTGCGGATAAGCGCTTCGGTTGCTCCGGGGATGTAGCGCTCGCGATCGGTGTCTTCGATGCGGAAAACGAGCGATCCCTGATGTTGGCGCGCAAAAAAATAGGCGTAGAGTGCAGTGCGGAGTCCGCCAATGTGCAGATAGCCCGTGGGAGAAGGAGCAAAACGTGTGCGAACCGGTTTCATATGGATCGCAGTGTACTTCGAATGACAAGGATTGGAAAGAGAATAACCGCGTGATAGATGCGCCGGAAACGTCGTGGTTCGCAGAGGAGTCGGTACATCCACTCAAGTCCAAACGCGCGCATCCAACGTGGGGCGCGCGTTTGGCGGCCCGAGAGGAATTCCAGAGCTCCGCCGATACCGATACCGACACGCACAGAAGAAAAACTTTTCAGATGCTCCGCGAGCCACCGCTCTTGTTTGCCATGCCCGAGAGAGACAGCAAGAATATGCGGCTGCCATTCATGGATTGTACGAATAATCTCCTCTCCACCCGACCATACTTCCCCATCCATCGTTATAGGTCCGCCACCCACACCGCGCGCAAGGAGCCCAGGATACATTCGGGCGAGATTTTCCGCAGCACGAGGTGCATCCTCATTATGCATCCCACCGACAAGCAGAAGTCGCTTTCCCCCCCGTGCTGATTGACGAGCAAGAGTGTGGAGCGCATCAACACCTGAAAAGCGTACAAGCTTCTTTCCCAGTAAAAATGCGGCGAGGACAAGACCAAAACCGTCTACCAACCGGAGGTCGGCAGAATTCAACACCTTGCGGAAATGTGGATCTTTTTCGGCCAAAACTAACATTTCCGGGTTTGGCGTGACGACAAGCGCGGCTTTCGTCCCCTGGAGAAACCCAAAGAGGCGCCCACCCACTTCTTGACGAGTTATAGACTCGAGCCCTACGCCAAGAAGAGCCACAGATTGTTCATTTATCCCCATAGGAGCCAGAAAATAATACCAGAATTGCTATAATTTCACTATATTTGACGCGGTACAATTAGCACTCTATACTTTCGAGTGCTAAAACGTTTATGCTCCCAAACAATTTTACCCACAAGTCGCAAGAAGCTATTCAGCAAGCGCATATGCTGGCACAGGAAAATGGTCAGCCAGCCATAGAGCCGATTCACCTTTTGGCCTCCCTCCTCCGTCAGGACGATGGTGTGGTCGTCTCTCTTTTCCAAAAATTGGAGGTGGTGATCTCTGCCCTGCGTGCCGATATTGATGAGATTCTCGATTCCCTTCCCCGCCAACGTGGTCCGCGGCCCAATGTGCTGGGGCAGGTGTATCTTTCCCAGGAAATGGCCAATGTCTTTGGCGCAGCGGCAGAGTTTGCAAAACAATTCAATGATGACTTCATTTCTACCGAGCACCTGTTGCTTGGGCTGCTGCGTGACAAAAACGTGGGAAGTTTTCTTGCAAAGTATAACGTGAATGAAGAGGCCGTGATGCGCGCGCTCAAAGATATTCGCGGGTCGCAGCGCGTGGATACACAAGAGCCTGAATCTCGTTACCAAGCGCTTGAAAAGTATTCGCGTAACTTAACGGAAGAAGCGCGTAAAGGGCGTTTGGATCCTGTGATTGGGCGCGATACAGAAATTCGCCGCGTCATGCAAGTACTTTCGCGCCGCAAGAAGAACAACCCTGTGTTAATCGGCGAGGCGGGCGTGGGAAAGACCGCCATCATGGAAGGACTTGCCCAGCGTATTGTGGACAGTGACGTCCCAGAGCTTCTCAAAAACAAAGAGGTCGTCTCGCTTGATCTCGGCGCTCTTGTGGCGGGGACAAAGTATCGTGGAGAGTTCGAGGACCGGCTCAAAGCTGTTCTTAAGGAGATTCACCAATCAGGTGACCGTTTCATTTTATTTATTGATGAATTGCACACCGTTGTGGGTGCGGGAACGTCGGAAGGCGGCACGCTGGACGCCTCCAATATGCTGAAACCTGCGCTGGCGCGCGGGGAGCTTCGTGCGGTGGGGGCAACAACGCTCAAGGAGTATCAAAAATATATCGAGAAGGATCCGGCGCTTGAACGGCGATTCCAGCCGGTGTTTGTCGACGAACCGGATGCGGAAGATACGATTGCAATTCTGCGTGGTATCAAAGAAAAGTACGAGGTGCACCACGGAGTGCGCATTACGGACCCTGCGCTGGTGTCGGCGGTAGAGTTGTCGGTGCGCTACATTTCTGATCGCCAACTGCCGGATAAAGCGGTGGATTTGATTGATGAAGCCGCCGCGAGTTTGCGCATGCAGATTGATTCGATGCCAGAAGAGCTCGATAGCATGAAGCGCGATCTTATGCGACTTGAAATTGAAGCGAAGGCTCTCGAAAGCGAGAAAGACAAGGTGTCTACCGCGCGGCGGAAAGAGATTGAACGGCTGCTTGGCGATTTGCGCGAGAAGGTCATGGGTCTTGAAGCGCGGTGGCAAAATGAGAAAGAAAAAATTACAGACATTCACCGTATTAAGGAAGACACGGAAAAACTCAAATTGAAAGCCGAAATTGCCGAGCGTCAACAGAATCTCGAAGAGGTTGCGCGCATTCGTTATTCAGAGATTCCAGCAAAGGAGAAAGATTTGCAGAAAGCCGGACGCGCGCTGCGAGAACTTCAAAAAGACCGCGGTATTCTGAAGGAGGAGGTCACCGAGGAAGATATTGCCGTCGTTGTTTCACGGTGGACGAATATTCCGGTGGCGAAAATGCTTGAATCAGAACGGGCGAAGCTTGTGCGCATGGAAGAGGAGATCAAGAAACGTGTGGTTGGACAGGATGATGCCATTGTGGCCGTCTCGAATGCCCTTCGCCGTTCACGCGCAGGCGTCGCCGAAGAAAATCGGCCGATCGGCTCCTTCATTTTTATGGGGCCGACAGGGGTGGGAAAGACGGAGTTGGCGCGGGCGCTTGCGGAATTCATGTTTAACGACGAGGACGCACTCATCCGGCTTGATATGAGCGAGTACATGGAGAAGCATGCCACAAGTAAGATGCTCGGTTCCCCGCCGGGGTATGTCGGTTACGAGGAAGGTGGACAGCTGACCGAGATTATTCGTCGCCGGCCATACGCGGTCGTGTTATTCGATGAGATAGAGAAGGCGCACCCAGATACGTTTAACGTTCTCCTGCAGATTCTCGATGACGGGCGACTTACGGATGCGAAAGGGCGTAAAGTAAATTTCAAGAATACGATTGTCATCATGACATCCAACATCGGGTCAGACCTGATCCTTTCTTCTGGCGCGCGCGGTGCTATTGGATTTACGGCGAGCGAAGGAGCGGCAGGAGAACGCCAGGAAATACATACACGCTTGCAGGAGATGCTGCGTGATCATTTCCGACCGGAGTTTTTGAATCGCATTGACGACACGATTGTCTTCGATCCTCTTCAACAGGCGGACCTCAGTCACATTGTGGAACTTCAGCTCGCTCGCGTAGCGAAGCGTTTACATGAGCACCACGACTTGACGCTCGATGTTTCCGATTCAGCGAAGAAAGTGTTGACGCAGCACGGGTTTGATCCGAAATACGGGGCGAGACCGCTCAAGCGCGCTATACAGACATACCTTCTCAACCCCCTCGCAAAAGAGATTCTTGCGGGCGACATCAAAGACGGCAGTAAGGTTCGTGTGAGTGCAAAGAACGGAACATTATTGTTTACCTAAACGAAAGAGAGCCCGGAGGCTCTCAAGAGAGAAGGAACGAGTTTGCAGCGAGCTACTTGCTCACTGCCTTGTCCACGGAAAGGACGAGCCGCGAATCGGCTCCGAGCTCGAAGGAGCTGTCGGCGGTGATGGGCATCACCCGTCCGTTCATCGACCCCATGGCGAGGTAGCCCTGGGCGGTGAGCTCTGCGAGAAGCTCGGGCCGGACGTGGTATGTGCCGGGCGAGACGATCCAGTAGCCGGCGAGGGCGCTGTTGGACTCGACTGGATTGCCCGCGGCGTTGTAGAGGGGGTTGTTGGCGGCATCGCGTGCCTGCGACCGTCGCTCGAAGACGATCTGCTCGGACGCGAATTCGAGCAGGTGCTCGTCCGGATCGCCGAAGGCTGGTGTCACAACTTCGACCACCGGCATTTCGTGCAAGACCACCTCCAACACGTTCTCCATGCCGATCTTGAGGGTGGAGCTGTCGAGCTCGCCCCAGTAGATGGAGCGGCCGATGGGGCTCGTGCGCAGAACGATGGTTCCCACACCGGCGTAGGTCTGGAAGCGGATCCGGTTCGAGTACTCCTCGGCTTCCTCGGCGAACTTACGGCCTTCCATCTGGTATTGGTCGCCGCTGTACACCAGGGCGACTTCCCATGTGCTGAGGGAGTCCGTCGTGACTTCCACGGTTGCGCTCCCGGCGCTCACCGTCACGTTGGCGCGGCACCAGTCGGCGAAACCTGCCTTCTGGAACTTGTCGCTGAGTTCGTTGCAGGCGAGTTCGCCGCTGCTCAACTGGTAGACCAGCGGAAGGTTGCGGCGGACCATGTAGGCGCCTTCCAGCGTGGCAAGACTTCGCCGACGGATGACCTCCTCGGCCCAGGTCAGATTCCCCACCTCGCCGGAAGGCTTCTCGGTCACGAGACGCGCCACGACCGTGGCCTTGGTGGGGTCGTCCACCTGCACCGTCGACGTGGTGGTGCCGGACTCCGGCTCGGCGGCGAAGGCACTCCCGGCGAAGAGCGTGACGCTGGTGATGACGAAGGCGCAGAGCGCCGACAGACTGTGGCTAGACATGTACGTTCCTCCGTATGTCCGGTTTTCCCTCCCGTGGATCCAGTATACCCACGTTCAGGACCAGGAAACATAGGGCAATTTTTCAGAAATGTCAATGTTCAGCCCCTCACATGCCCAAAAATCAGGAGCTTAGCTCCTGATTTTTGGTAAACGAAAGAGAGCCCGGGGGCTCTCGAGGGAGAAAGGACTAGTTTTTACGGGCCAGGTCCATGAGGGCACGGCGGACCTCGACCTCTGCTTTTGTCGCGCGCCACGTTTGGAAGGATAGATCGCCGTGGACGTTGGTCATGGGCTTTGTGGCCCGACCGACCTTTGCCGCGATCTCGCACGCGACCTCTTCGGTCATCTCACGTCCCACGGGCAGTTCGAGTACGCGCGGCTGTGGCCGCACCGAGGAGATGACGATATTCACCCGTTCGCACACAGTGCTCTGGAACCATGCTCCGATCGAGAGCGTCATGGTCGAGAAGCTGATGGCGAGACGTGGAGAGACCTTCACGAACGCCCCACGGAACCCTCTGACTGGGCGCGGCACGCGAATGTTGCGAATGAACGTTTCGGACGGAAGAGCAAGGTGGCCCGGGAAGAAGCCGCTTGAAGTGAGGGCATCTGCCAGGCGTACGTCACGGATCCCCTTGTGTGTGTGGATTTCGAGGCTGGCACCGTAGAGAAGGAGCGGACCCACCGTGTCGCCCGAACGAGCGGCAACGCAGGCTGTCTGGCTCCCCGTGACGTGGCATGTATTCCCGTCCTTCTTGAGGCAGCCGCCAAGCGCTGCTCGCCACAAGGAATCCTTGTTGTACCAGTCGCAGCGCGTATCCAGAGCGATGTTGCCGCCGATCGTGCCGGCACTCCTGTGCTGTGGTGCGCCGACCAGCCCTGCGCTCTTCGCGAGCAGAGGAAGTCGGTCAGTTAACCACCACTCCACTTCTGCCAGTGTCGTGAGCGCGCCAATGGAAATGAAGGGCTGACGCGGGTCGTCCGTGGTGCCGCGGAAGCCTCGGATTTCCTCGAGACTCACGAAGGTCGGCGCCTCCCCGTAGAGGCCGTACTTTGCGTTGTAGAGAACGTCGGTGCCGCCCGCCACGAGGATGGATCCCGGATGCTCCTGCCGTATGGCAAGGAGAGTGGGGATCGACTGGGGCGTAAGACACCGAGTGCCTAACGGAAGCGGGAGCATGCTACGTCTCTCCCTTCTTGCGGATGGCGGCGAGAACACGTGCGCCCGTGAAGGGCATGTCGCTTGCCACTGCGCCGCCGGTGGCGTGCAGGATGGCGTTTCCGATGGCGGGCGGCACGGGAAGGAGCGGCCCCTCCCCCGCTTCCTTTGCCCCATGCGGACTCATGGGGTCGTGGGTTTCGATGATGAACGATTCAACCTCTGGAGCATCGAGTGCCGTAGCGATGCCATGCAGAAGAAGGTTGGGCTGCTCCAGGAGTCCCCGCGTGCCATATGTCATGCACTCGAAGCGCGCCTCGGAGTCACCCATGGACACGGATCCCTGGATCTGTCCGTGGACGGCCGAAGGGTTGATGGGCTTTCCACAATCGTGTGCTGCCCAGACGCGCTCGACCCGCACTTCCCCCGTCTCGTTGTCCACGTGCACAAGAGCCACGACGGCCGTCATGCTATACGTGGGTGAGGCGCCGATGGTGTTGCCGCGGTAGTCGTGCCCATGCGCTTTCACTGGAATGGTGAAGTAGGTGCCTGTGCATGACGGCGTGCGCGCTCCGCGGTCGAGTTCACGCCGGATTTCACGCGCGGCGTTTACCGCTGCCGTGCCGAGCATGAATGCGCACCGCGAGGAGTAGGCACCGAGGTCCACTGGACCCAGGGCCGTATCTCCGGTAGTGACGGTGATCCGTTTGCGAGCGATGCCGGTCTCTGCCTCTGCGAGGAGGATCAGCATCATCTCGAGTCCTTGGCCGATGTCGTTTGCCTGGGTGCAGATGTAGAGCCGTCCGTCCTCCGCCACCGTCATGGTGACGTTAGACTGTGCATCGTCGCGCTGGCCCAAGATGGCGCCTGCCGTGCCCGAGATGTAGGCGCCCACGGCACAGCCGAGACCAAAGCCGGAGGGAAGCTCGTGGCGATCTTTCCAGCCGCTTGCTTCCTCCACCACACGCAGACACTCGAGGATACCAGAACTTGGCACGTGGAAGCCGTTCACCATCTCCTCGCCAGCAGCGATGGCGCCGCGCCGGCGAACCAGGATCGGATCCAAGCCGAGCTTGGAGGCCGCCATGTCGAGAAGCGTCTCGAAGGCGAACCGCGGTTGGGGTGTGCCGTGCCCTCGCTTGGGACCTTGCGGCGGCTTGTTCGTGTAGATGCGCCGCGAACGAGCGCGGTAGGCGCCGATCTTGATGGGCGCACCGAGGAGCTGAAGCAGGTAGTAGACCGTGATGGGACCGAACGAGGCGAAGGCTCCGCCGTCGAGCAGGATGTCTGACTCCACGCCCAGCACTCGACCACCTGCGTCCATGGCAAGACGCATCTGAATGCTCGTGGTGTGTCGTCCACGGTGGAAGGTGAAGACCTCCTCGCGCGTGTACTGCATCTTTATGGGCCTCTCCGTGACCTGCGCCAGCTTGGCCGCGCACAAGTCGATTTCGGAGATGTCGGAGTCCCCGCCGAATGCCCCGCCCTTTTTGAGCTGGGTCACGCGGACGTTTTCCTCTGCGACACCCAGCACGTGCGCCAGAGCAACCTGTAGGTAATGACTCACCTGTGTGCCAGAGTAGACGTGCAGCTTTTCCCCCGACCAGACAGCGATGACGGCGTGCGTCTCGAGCGCGGCGTGGTTGGAGCCGGGGTACGTGAATGTCCCCTCGACGACCACAGCAGCGTCTCGAAACGCCCCCTCCACATCACCGAAGTCCGGCAATTCGACTTCCTTGTACACGTTGTCCGCCCTTGGCGTTCCCTTGCGAGGATCCACCGCATGGACAAGCGGGGCACCAGCCGCAAGCGCGTCCTTCATGGTAAGCACGGCGGGCAAAGGCTCGTAGCTCACATGGATGGCCGCGCATGCACGAAGCGCCGTCTGTTCATCCACGGCTGCGACAGCCGCGACGGCCTGGCCCACGTAGAAGACCTCGTGCTGCGCGAGCGCATGCTCGTCGGCTGCCCAGGGAATGATCCCGTAGGACACCAGCAAGTCCTTGCCCGTGATGACCGCAAAGACGCCTGGCATGGCCTGTGCGTCCTTCGTATCCACCGACAGGATCCGCGCGTGCGCATGAGGCGAACGCAGAACCTTGCCTACCAACATGCCGGGCAGGTGGACGTCGTCCGTGTATCCGGCCGATCCATTGGCCCTCTCCTGCGCGTCGAACTTCACGATCGCATCACCGGGTGCCTCGCGCATTCCTGCGGCAACCTCTACAGCGTCGAAGATGGGGTTGTACCCCGTGCAGCGGCAGAGGTTTCCCGAAAGCGCGCGCTTGATGGCCGGGCGCGTGGGGCGCGTGTCACGACGCAGAAGCGCCAACCCCGACATCACCATGCCGGGCGTGCACGCGCCACATTGCGTTCCCTGACACGTACCCATTGCTGTCTGCAGGGCGTGGCCGCGCGGATCGCGGAACGCTCCCTCGATTGTCTCGACCGAATGTCCCTCGGTCTGGCGAGCCAACGTGAGGCACGACAGCCGCGGCTTGCCGTCTACGAGGACCGTGCACGTTCCGCACGTTCCACTATCGCACCCCTGTTTCGTTCCCGTCTGCCCCGCCTTGCGAAGGAGCTCGAGGAGCGTACGGGAGTCCGCGACATCTTCGAACGTCGCCTGATCTCCATTTAGCGTGAAGATGAGAGGCCGGTTGGCCATGAGATCCTCCGATGCAAAGCCACCGTCAGGATTGACGGTGGCCTATCTTATCCATGCAAATCCTCCCCTGTCAAAGCTCGCCGGACGCTTTAAGGGCGCTTGTATAAAGGCAATAATCACACTCTTTCGATCGGGCTGGCAGGCGGCCATCAAGACATGCTCGCGCGTTGACCAACGCTGACTCTACCCAAGCGGTATTGCCGGTATAGGGAATCACTTTCACGTCGAATTCCAGTTTTCCGTCGAATGCTTTGCGGTCAGTCTTTCCGTTGCAATAGATGAAGTATCCCGTATCAGAAACCACAAAACCATTTTGCCGGAGTAGCCATTGGTAGATTTCCATTTGATTCTTGTAACTCTTCTGCCACTCGGCATCGAGTCCGACCTCGCCATCTTTTGCCGTGGACTTATAATCTACGACAATCAATTTCCCATCTCGTCCAACCCACACGTCGTCTACAGCACCAGTCAGAATAAAATTTGTTGGTTCGTGATGATACTGCACGCCCACAAAATTTTCTCGCCATGCATCCAAGTCATCGTGAGCAAAAGGAACCGCATCGATGCCATAGGTCTCCATGAGAGGGTGTGGAGTGCCAGCCGCCCGATGAAGATCGAATTCTTTTTTAAGGAGAGTGTCTACGGCAGAGTTCAGATTAAAGGGAAACCCGGGCGGGCGATCTACACCAAGCCGGCGATCCACGTAAAAACACCGTGGGCAATTCAAAAAATTTTCGAGCTTTGAGCGCGAGAGCTTGAACGGCTCGGGAGAGGCAGGATCGAAAATGTTTCTTGTCCGGACGCCCTTGTAGTATTGCGACATATCTAGAGAAGACAACCGAGAAGAACTTTTATATCATCAAGAAGGATCGTTTTTTGATGGATATTATAGATGGCGACGGCGGGATGGTAGAGGGGAACGATGGCAAGGTTTCCCCATGGTGCCGAAACGCGAAAGGTTTTTCCGTGCAAGCGACTGATGGAGGCAAGCTCGGCCTCAAGCCCAAAACGGCGCAGGAGGTAGTCCATCGAAAAGCGGCCGAGAGTGGCAAGAACTTTGGGACGGATGATGTCTATTTGTCGCTCGAGAAGTGGGCCATAGAGGGCAATTTCGTCGGGAAATGGGTCGCGATTTTGCGGTGGGCGATCCTTTACGACGTTCGTGATGTAGACCTCCTCGCGTTTGAGGCCGATGGATTCAATGAGTTCGTCTAAAATACGTCCGGCGGCTCCACAGAACGGTCGTCCCGTCGCCGCTTCGTTCCTCCCCGGCGCCTCACCCACAAACATGATCTCAGCATCATGATTTCCCTCGCCCAGGACGGGCAGGACGCCATTTTGTCGCCGCTCATCGGCGAGTGTTGACGAGAGTGCCACCACTTCGTCTCGTATCTGGCGCATGAGATCTTTCTTATCCATACGCGCCTATTCTACTGGTATTGAAACTTTACGCCAATTCCTTTACAATGCCGGGGCATTTCGGGCTATAGCTCAGTAGGTAGAGCGCTACGTTCGGGTCGTAGAGGCCGTGGGTTCGAGTCCCGCTAGCCCGACCAGAGATGCTTATGTCTTGACGGGCCGTGGCGCAGTTGGTAGCGCGCTTGCATGGGGTGCAAGAGGTCGCCAGTTCGAGTCTGGTCGGCCCGACCAAAAAACAGACCGTGAGGTCCGTTTTTGCTTTACTACTCACTGTTTGAATCATCTTCCTCGTCATGTACTTTATGCCTAGCCCAACCATAAAGGGCGAGCGCCGCCGCTTTATTAATTGGTTTTCGGTTGACGTCACCAAAAATAGGGTTTCGGAAGCTTTTCTGTGGTCTTGAAAGAATCGGCCCAGACCCATCATCCATTTGGAGCATAAGGGCGGAATAAATTTTTGACTCCTCAGGAGTCCTTACCAGCATCTTCAAATGTTCATAGCAAATACGTTTAAGTTCTTTATCCTTTAAACGGATAGCGTATTCTGCTAAAAAGAGCCAATCTTCTCGCTGTAGATGATCATGACCGAACTCTGCGAAAGCTACCAACAACTTCTCTAACAAAACACGCTCGACTTTTGTACCCCTTGTACCTTTTGTTTGCTGGCCAGCTTTAGTTGCAATTTTCTCCCTTAAAAACTTCAAAAAGTCTCTGCCAGACATCTGTTTTGAAAGTCTCCGAAGGTGTCCGAGCAAAGGCCTATGATTGTTTGTTTTTCTATTCAGAATTACGTTTACGTGTGCTTTCAGGTACTCTTCATCTTCTGGATTTCCTCCAAGTTCCAAGAATCTCTGAAAATACATATCATCATCGCCCCTTCGCGATGTATTAGCTAGATAGATGCAGTCCTCGAGACTCGTGATATCCGTTATGGGTGTGTTCATGAGCTCTGCACGGTGCTCCTGTAAGCCTGTAGAACCTTTTGTTGGTTCTTTCTGAGTTTTTTCCCACTCAGGTGCAATTTGAGAAAGACGTTTCTCTAAAAGATACGAATATAGGCCGCGTGCTTCAGTTGATCTCGAAAAATCATAAACGTGCAACAATGCCCGGACATTACTCTCGTCTGCCCTATCAAGATGTTTACGAAAGATAGACGTAGCACGACTCTTTAGATCATGGTTACTCAACACGACCTTCATAATATTTTTCAGTGTGTCTGGGTTAAACCAATCTACTCGCTCAATAAGAGCAAGTGCCTCTCTTGGTTTATTTTCGTTTACGAACTGGGTTATAAGTTCTATGATCTGGCGTCGCTGTTCCAGACACAACCTCTCTTCGTCGTTAAGCTCTGCCCAGGATTTCTCATATTTTGCCATAACGAACTATATCATCTTTTCTACCCCCTCCCAATGAATATTATTTAGGAACGCCTCCAGATACGCCGACTTGTTCGTGCCGTATTGCTTCGCGAAGGCGTGCTCCCAACAGTCGAGGGCAAGGAGGATTTCGACGCCGGCGGGGACGTTGTTGGCGTGCTCAAAGACGACATAGTGCTCGAGTGTCTCTTCGCCGCGATTGTTGACGAGAAGCACCCATCCCGGTGTCGCAGAAGCACAGGCCAGGAGATCCTGCTTCCAGGCATCCATCGAGCCGAAACTTTTCACAAGCGCGACCTCAAGAACCGATGGAATGACAGATCCGCTTGGGGTGAGCGCGTCAAAATAGAGTTCGTGCAGCTTCGCGCCGTTCCATGCAACAGATTTTCTGCGTACAAGCTCGCTGTGCGGCGCGTACGAATAATTTCCCTTCTTCTCAACATTTGGAAGCGTCGCGCAAATTTCGTTATACTTTTTTACGTACCCCTCGTAGAGTTTCAGGTGCTCCTCTATGAGATCCGCGTTGAACCCAGGAAGAGAGCCAATAAGATGCTGGTAATTTTTCACGTCGTGCATACTACTCGACAATCAATGTTCCTCCCATCGAACCGTGGAAGTTGCAACGAAACGGGAATGTACCAGTGGTGTCTGCGACAAATTCTGTCGTCACAGGCGTTCCCGCGCCGAGCGTAAGGTTCACGTTGTATCCCGCGAGCGTGTAGGTGTGCAGCCCATCTATACTCAGTGCTTGCAGAGTGACTGTGGAGCCCTTCTTTACCCGAATGGTGGAAGGTTCGAACCCAGAAAACCTCGCCAACACCGTTACACGAGTTTCTTCTGGCTCCGGTTCTGCAGGAGGAGTTTGTGTGGGTTGGTTTTCCTGACCCTGTTGTGGTTCTGGCTTCGTTGGAGGGGTCTCTGGCGGTGCGGCCTCGTTCCCTTCTGCGGCAGGAACTTCTCCCTGAACATCTTCTACAACGATCGCATTTGCTGGTTCTTCCTCGTTCGAATCAATCGTTATCTGCGTTTGACTGGCACAACCGGCACCGATAAGGATCACTGCCGCGAGTGCAAAAGCACTATATTTGTTGGGGAATTTCATAGTAAAGTTATTATAACATACCGCCTCTGGTATAATAGGACTGCTATGCGATTCTTTGCTATTTTTACTGCTCTCGCTGTCTTGTTTGCCCCCTCTCCCCTTCTTGCCTTCAACCCAAACTATCTTATCTCCGACCACGAATTTACCGATCGATTTGCTCTTGATCTTGGAACGATTCAGAATTTACTTGCGAAGGGGACGTTGGCACGCTACGTTGTGGAAGATGTTGACGGCCGCCGCCGTTATGCTGCGGATATTATTTGGCGTGCGGCGCAACGAAACGGGATCTCGCCAAAAGTGATCATTACCATGTTGCAAAAAGAGCAGAGCCTCGTGGAAGATACTTCGCCCGCTTCCACACAATTTGATTGGGCGATGGGATATGGCATTTGCGACACGTGCTCGTACGAAACTCCTTCCGCGCAGCGTTTCAAGGGATTCGCCAAGCAGATCAACTCTGCCACTCTGCAACTTGCGGAAGGATATTTGGCAGATCTTCTTTCAAAAGGTAAGACCGTTCTTGGTTTTGCGCCCGGCACAGCAAAGACCGTAGACAACACGGTGGTGGTACCAGAGAACAACGCAACGGCGGCACTGTACACGTATACACCGCACTTACACGGGAATAAAAATTTTGTGACAATTTTTGATCGTTACTTTGCCAAGCGCCACCCGTCGGGAACACTTCTGCGCGATCCAGAATCTGGAGGTGTATACCTGATTCAATTTGGAAAAAAGCGCCCGTTCCTTTCGCTGGCGGCGCTTGTGTCGCGCTACGATGTGGCGCGTGTGATTGACGCAAGCCCTACTGACCTTGCTGGGTATGAGACAGGCTTGCCCATAGCCTTTCCAAATTACGCGCTCCTTGAAGCTGCTGGTACTGTCTATCTCCTTGTGGATGACACCGTCCGCCCGTTTGCGTCCTCGGATGTCCTTCGCGGACTTGGGTTCAATTCGGATGAGATTCTTGCGGTTACCGCCGAAGAACTTGCACCCTACGACAAAGGAGAGCCTATTGTGCTTGATAGCTCGTACCCGGAGGGTGCGATCTTCCAGCACGACACAAGCGGCACGTATTACCTCATCCAAAACGGACGTCGGCATTTGGTCGCTACTGATGAAATTCGCAAACTTACCTGGGGTACGAAGGAGGTCCATCGTGTGGGTGAGGACCGCATTGTTGCGTATCCGGAACGCGCAGCCGTCAAGCTTCCCGACGGACTTCTAGTTAAATCCTCGGATGATAGTCGTGTATATGTGATTTCTGATGGTACGCGCAGGCTTATTCCCGATGAAGAAACTTTCCGCGCGCTTGGCTGGAAGTGGGAGCTTGTGAAGACCGTTTTGCCGGAAACCCTGCGTGTCCATCCAGAAGGTCTGCCGCTTGAATCCTCAACTCAAGCTGTGAGTATTGCCACACCATAGTCTATGTTTATCCATGCTGCGTGCATCCCTCACTCCCCTCTTCTTTTACCTTCCATCCATGCGGAAGATACAGGTCTGCTTGAGCCGACCCGCGCGGCCGTACGCGAGGTTGCCGAGCATCTCTATGTTTTGAAGCCGGATGTTTTATGTATTCTTTCCGGGCACGGTGAGCACTATACGGATGCGTTTAGTATAGACGCAGCCCCCTGGTACGAGGCGAATCTTCATGCGTTTGGAGATCTCTCTAGCCCGCAAAAGTTCTCGGCTACACACGCGCTTACGGATCGCCTTCAGAGGCGTGTGCGCAAAGAACATACTCCTTTCACTCTTTCGACAAACGCTGTCTTGGAATACGGCACAAGTGTTGCTTTACGGCTCCTTGCAGAGAAGCTCCCCGATGTGCACGTTCTCCCGCTCGCATTCAGCGACCTGTCCCGCAAAGAACATTTTCAATTTGGGCAGATTGTCCGCGACGTCTTTGATGAAGCGCCTGAGCGTATTGCCGTCATTGCTGCAGGCGATTTGTCCCACGCACTTGAGAGCACCTCGCCCGCAGGCTACGCGCCTGAGGGGAAACAGTTTGAATCAGCTTTGGTACAGGCGGTGAATCAGGGGAGCGCTGCGCAACTCCTCACCATTCCCGATAATGTCATCGAGCGTGCGCACGAAAGTATGTTGCGCCCGCTTCTCATCCTCTACGGGATGCTGGAAAAAACATTGTTCAAAACGGAAGTCCTCTCTTACCAGGCGCCGCTTGGCGTGGGTTATCTTGTCGCGCAGTTTCATATACGTTGAGTATGTTCGCAGACGTTTACCCTCTTGTGCGTCTGCCACGAAGACTCCATGCTTTTACGTATGCGCTTCCTCCAGCCGGAGACACACAGGTATGCGTGGGAGATCTTGTGGAGGTTCTCTGGCGTGGGCGGCGCGTAGAAGCTGTTGTCGCCCGCCTTTCTGGGGCCGCGCCTTCGCGTGCGATAAAACCGATCGAACGGCTTGTCGGGCGTTTTTTAAATCCTGAAGAGTTGCGTGTATATGAAGAGGCAGCGGCGTGGACATTCCAGTCCCCTTCCTCCGTTCTGCTTTCTGCACGGATTTTTACTGAAAAACCGTCTGCCCTTTCACTTATAAAGTCTGATACACATCGTTTTTCGCGCAACGAGCTCGGTCTTTTGACCTCGGCGCTTGCCGCTTCGGGAAATGCAGGATTTATCCAGACGGCAGATGTCGCGGAAAGCGCCATACTCGCGCTTCTCCTTCATAAAAAACGCCGTGCCCCCACCCTTCTTCTTGTCCCACATGCGCACGACGCGGGGGTTGCCGCTGGCGTTCTTGCCGGTGCCCTTCCTCGCGTGCGCATCTACGACACCTCGCAGAAGCTCTCGCAACGGGCAAAGATTGCTTCCCTCTGGCGGAGCGGAGATATTCCAATTCTTGTGGGCACACGTGCAAGTACTCTTCTTCCTCCGCCGCGTGTGCTGGGGAGTATTGTTGTTGCGCGCAGCACGGTTGCAGAGCATGCCCAGACAGATCGAAATCCGCGCTACGACGCGCGCCGCATCGCCGCGGCATGGTCTGCCGTGCGCCGATGCCCGATCATTTCCTCGGGTTCCCTTCCGGGCATCCAAGATCTATTTGCTTACAAGACAATGACGAAGCATGAGGGAATTCTCTCCGTTCTCGCTAATGCCATCGTTGTTCCCATGGCGGCATCTTCGCGTAAGCATCCACTGCTTTCGGATGATCTCCTCTCTGCAGTTCGTGAAACCCTGCAGTCTCGCAAGACGGCGTGGCTTGTGTTGAACCGCAAAGGCGTGGCTCGCGCGATGACATGTCGTGTCTGCCAGTTTGTGGAGGTATGCGGTACATGCAAAAAGCGACTGGCCGTCTATGACACACACCTGTGGTGCAACACGTGTGTGCGTGCCACGCGCCGCCCGGAAACCTGCAGACGGTGCGGCGGAGAAGTGCGCCTTGTTGCTCCAGGCCTTTCGGCGCTTGCGAAGGAGTTAGCACGGCATTTTCCCGACACGCCAATCACCCTCGTCCAAAAAGGAGGAGCGCAGCCGTCCATACGTCTAGGAATCCTTCTTACCACAGACTTTTTCTTCGAGAACTTTTTCACTCCAGCCCTCTGTTCGACAGGCCTTGTCGCCCTTGTCTCTTTCGACGAAGAACTCGCGCGCAGTCCTGCTCGCGTATGCGAGTACGCAGGCGCGGCGTACCGTTTAAGAGCGCGTCTTTTATTACAAACATACGAAACGAGCCTCACGGACCTTTGGCGATCAGATCCTACAAGTAGCGTCGAGCGCGAATTAGAAGCGCGTAGGCACCTTGACGTTGCCCCCTTTCGTGAGGAAGTCACTCTTCGTCTTGCTAAAGGCGCGCCCGGGACGTTGGATGCCGTTGTGGAAAAACTTCACGCGGATATGCCCGCGCTCTCGCTTACGCCTCTGTCCGACGGCGCCGTCTCTCTCGCTCCCCTTTCTCCCGAAGCCGTGCAAGCCTTGCAGAAGCTTCCCGATTCCATTATTCTAGAACGTATATTTCTATGAGCCGCCGGACGATTATCACAAATCCTTCCCCCACTCTTCAGGAGAAAAGTCTTCCTGTGGATTCCGCGGAAATTTCCACGACCGAGTTTCAAGTATTTTTGGATGATCTTCTTGAAACAATGCACGGGGCCGATGGAGTCGGCATCGCCGCTCCACAGGTTGGTGTACACAAGCGTGTCTTCGTTGGCCTTAAGGGAAACGAGCCCCATGTTTTTATTAACCCCGAAATCACCCGTGCTTCTTTTCGCAAAGTTGATTCGGAGGAGGGATGCCTTTCGGTGCCAGGAATATGGGGCATCGTACGTCGCCACCGTTGTGTGACTGTTTCGTATACAGATCGTTTCGGGAACCCCGCCCGCGTTCGTCTGGAAGGACTTCCTGCCATTGTGGCGCAGCATGAGACGGATCACCTTGAGGGGATTTTGTTTATTGAAAAAGCGACGCGAATTACCACGCCGCCGTCCGCTTTGTGACCATTGTCTTTTTTGGTTCACCCCATCTTGCCGTCCCCTTCCTCAATACTCTCATGATTCATGAGGGGTTTACGGTTCTTGCCGTTGTCACGCAACCAGACCGTGCTTCCGGGAGACACAAAATACCTCACCCCTGCCCTGTTGCCCAAGCGGCCGCTGCCTACAAGGTGAATCTTTTCCAACCGGTCTCTCTCAAGCGCGATAAGAATATCCGAAAAAAACTTGCCGATCTTGGCGCCGATGTGTTTGTTGTTGTCGCCTACGGGAGCATGATTCCCGATGAGCTTCTCGCGCTCCCCCCCTTTGGCGTCATTAATGTGCACCCGTCCCTTCTTCCTCGACATCGCGGTCCTACCCCTATGCCTTCGGCGATCCTTGCCGGTGATGAAGTCACGGGAATCAGTATTATGAAACTCGATCACGAGATGGACCACGGACCTATCCTTGCACAGTTGGAAATTCCTCTCACGTCCGACATGGACACACCGGCTCTTGAACAGATTGTTACCTACAAGGGCCCCGTGCTCCTCGCTGATACGCTGGAGGCTTATCGAAAAGGGCACCTCAAACCGCGCGAACAAGCACACGAGCGCGCCACCTACTGTCAGCTTCTTACACGAGACTCGGGCCGGCTTGACTGGAAAGAAAGCGCGGAACAATTGGATCGGACGATCCGCGCGTACCGTCCGTGGCCGGGAACGTGGACGACATGGAAACGCAAACGACTCAAAATTCTCGACGCAGCGTTAGCGGCGGGAAGCCTGCTCAAACCAGCGGGAACCGTTTATGAAGAAGGGGGGTATGTTTATATTTCCTGTCATCGCGGTTCCATTCTTCTTAAGCAGCTCCAGCTCGAAGGGGGAAAGCCTCTTTCGATACGGGATTTTTTGCGAGGCTATAAGGATTTTGTCGGCTCTCGCGTAGAATGAACGGTGTTATAAAGAGGAAAAATCCAAGACCAAGTGGGTGGTTGAGATACGGGGAAAATGCATGGACGACAGCAAGGGTGAGGAGGCCTGCAGAAAAGCCTGCGCGAAGCCAGAATGGTTGATCGTCGGCATGCCAGAGAGCTCGGAAATATGCAGCAAAAAGCCACAGAAACGCTACAAGGCCAAGAACCCCCATCTTTAGCCAAAGGTCGAGCCACCCCCACTCAAATGCGTGGGTGGTCCACCGCCCCTCCGGATATTGCGCACGGATGCGCGGATCATCGCTCTGCACTTCTAACCCCTTTCCAAATCCATTTCCTCTCCACAGATGTTCCTGCGTACCATCCCACATGATGGGGAGAAGCTTCCACCGACTTGAGATGGCGGCATCGCCAAATTCCGTACCGCGCTTTGTAAATACATCCTGCAGATTGGAGACACGCGTGGGAAGGGGAAAAACGAGAAAGACCAGCGCGACAATCAAAAGAAGGCTTCCCCCTACGTGTGCAACAAGACGACCAGCGAGGCGGAGCGTACGAGAAAAAGATTTCCGTACAAGCAGGAGGAAAAGAAATGTGCCGCCAACCATTCCACCAAGCCAGAAACTTCGTGAAAGACTAAGAACAATACCTGCTAGTAGAAGGCTCCACACCCACGTTCTCTCTGCCCGACTCCGTTCCCACGCAAAGGCCACAAGAAGGAAGAGTGTGGGAATAAGGATGATCTGGCTCTGAAGGAATATGCGCCAGTACCCTCCGCTCATGAGGGTAATTTCTCCAATGCGCGCATCACGAATAAATTTATACAGAGGAACGAGGGCTATACCATCAAGATGAGTAAAAAGATAGAGGGTACCAAGCGAAAAGATGGCGACCCAAAGGGCTGTAGCCGTGAATACGTGGAGAAGTTGCCGGCACATATCGCGTGACCAGGCCACAGACGCAAGAGGGAGAAGGTACAGGGCGAAGAAGTATCCGTTGGCATCGTCCAAAGCCGTGAGAGGATTATTTTCCTGCATGCCGACAAGAAGACCACTCACGACAGCTCCCGCGACCAAGACCCAGGGCTGGAGGATAAGGTCACGCAGATGTGGCACCTCGCGCTTCCACAGAACGCGTACGCCCCACCCAAGAAGGATTCCGGCAAAAATGACAATGCGCTCCGTAAGGACAACGGGCCCAATATTCGCCTCGATGAGATGCCCGTGGGAAAAAGCGAAAAGTTCGGCAAAGGCAACGAGAAGGGCCGCAGACGGACGGCGAATGTAGAGCCACGCTGCCCCCACACCCAGAGCGAAAAGAATGGGGAGAGCGAGAGGGGTGTACCGCACCAGTATGGAAAGAATGACGGCCGCCGCTAACCCGCCGAACGTGACCCATGTTGTTTTCCCAAAAAATTGCTCCATATTAATAACGTTTGACGAAATCGGCGATACGGCCGAGAATCCACAGAAGCGGGTGGAAGAAGACAAATATCGCCCACGCTCCCCAGCCGAAATGCTTGCGGATGTAACGGCGGAGGCTTCGACGGATGACAGCTTGTTTTTCCCGCGTACGCACCTGACTAAACGATCCACCCTTCGCGTGCCGTGCCTGGACATCTGCATAGTAGCGAATTTTCCAGCCCGCGTCTTTTGCACGCTTACAGTAATCCACTTCCTCAAACCAGTAGAAAAATCCCTCGTCGAGCAACCCAATATCTTCTATGAGCGCGCGCCGAATGAGGAAATACGCGCCCATGACTTGGTCTACGTCCTGTGTCTTGCGATAATCGAAGTCTGTTTTGAGGTAGTGTTTGAGAATCTTTGGGAAAAGGTGCGGAAGTTTTAGCAGGACAACAAGTTGATTGAGAGGGGTGGGAAAAGCTCGGACCGACGGCTGTGGCGAACCGTCTGGATTAGAGAGGCGCACGCCGGCAATACCCACCTCCGTGTCTTGATTAAGGTGACCAAGAAGTGTCGCAAGACTGTCGTCTGTGAGTTCGATGTCGGGATTAAGCAAGAGAAGGTACTTTCCTGTGGCTTCACGAATTCCGCGATTGCAACCGCTGGCAAATCCTCTGTTCTCCTGTGTAAGGAGGTGGATCCGCGCGTCCGAAACGACGTCCGAGAGATCCTCCTCTTTGGAGTGGTTAATAATAAACAATTCCCACGACAACGATGTCGCGTGGCGGAGAAGAGAGGCGACCATGCGCCGCAGATGATCTGCCGATCGATAATTTACCGAAATAATGCTTATATCCGTCATAGACCATGCTTGTGGATGATAGCATCGCGCGCGCTTTCGTATGCGCGAACCGATCGGGGTGTCCAGCCGAAGAGCTTCCAGGGAAGCCGATAGAGCCCCGACGGCCGCCACGAGGAAATTCCCTGTCGCCCATGTCCCACACGGACGTGAAACAACTCCTCGGGAACATAAACTCCCCTCCCCCCTTTTTGAAGAATAGAAAGCCACACATCCCAATCTTGGAAACGCTTCACTTCTTCGTCAAATCTCGGAAACCATTCGCGGCGAATGAGCGCCGACGTATGGACGTAATTCATCTTTCGCAAGCGCTCTCTCGAAAATGGGAAACTTTTAAATTGCTTCCACCCAAAACGAAATCCCGAGTAGGCGTAGGCGGCTGTGGCGTCACTCTTAAGGACTCGCAGGAGCTTTTCAAGCATGCCTGGCTTCATGACGATATCTGCATCAAGGAACAGGACATACGGGCTCTTTGTACGATCAAAACCAACATTTCGCGCACGGTTGCTTCCTTGATTCGTCTGCTCGATGATGATAACCCCCTTCGCCTTATAGGGAGCAAGAACCGTGCGGGTATTGTCGGTGGATCCGTCATCTACAACAATAATCTCGGCGGGTGGGAGGGTTTGTGCCAACACAGAGTCAAGACACGCCGTCAGGGTACTGGCATGTTGATAGGTAGGGATGATGATGCTGATGTCAGAGGACATACGGGGACAACTGCTCGTACAGACGTTCTTTAAGGAACCCTTTTTGTACAAACGCACGATTCGCCTCTCCCATCTTTCGGCGTCTTTCTGGATCACACGAAAGCTCTTGGATGGCATCGACAAGAGCGCGCGTATCCTGCGAGGGGACGTGTATAGCCCCGTCAGGAGATACAGCTTCGCCAATCGCTTTCTCGTTTGAGGCAATAATAGGAAGGCCGGCGGCTCCAGCCTCGAGATACACAATACCAAACCCTTCGACATCCTGCGTTGTTGAGGAAGGGATAAAGGTAAATATATCAGCCGACCGCCATACATCCAGTAGAGCGCGATCGTCCTCTGGGGTAAGAAAATGTACCCGCGAAGAAACACCCAGCTCACGCGCCTGTTTTTCCAGAGATGCGCGCTCCGGCCCCTCCCCAACAATGGTGTACGTGACGTCTGGAAGTTCTACAAGTGCCTCAAGGATTCGTCCATGATTTTTTCTTGCGACAAGCCGTGACACAGTGAGAAGCCGGCAAGGCGCGGACATTGCAGCGGAGACAGGGTGCGAGAGAAGCGGCTCCATAGACACGGGAAGAGTCGGCCGTACAGGGAGAACTGCGCAAGAATTATCAAATTGCCGGATTTCCTCTGCGAGCGTTTCGGAATTACACACCACAAGACGCGCTCCCCGCAGGATTCTCCGTGTAAGCCATCGCTTCCAGGCATTGCGCGTCCCGAGGCGAAAATCCATACCGTGTAAAATCACGATGTACGAGACTCGGCGAAATAATCGCGTGATAAAAGCGACACTCCCCATCGGGTGCACATGGCTCACCCAAAGAGTCGTTTTGCCAGGCAGCCGAATGGTGCGCAAAAGAGCCGGCAGCCAGGCAGGCCATGCTCTGTGTGTGAGAAGTCTCGACGACCAGACCTCAAAGGATTGGGGGAAACATTTCACCACGGCTTCAAGATAGCGTGCGATGCCGCCTTTTTGCGGAGGGTATTCAAGCGTGAGCAAAATATGCTGCATAACTCAAGGGCGGCAGAGGGCAAGGAGAGTCTTTACGCGTTCGCGAGAAAGCACACGCACAATCCAAAGACCCCCTACGTAGACAATGGCGCCAAAAGTAATAGCAAAGAATAGTCCTATCGTGTCGAGGGCGAGGTAAACAATCAAGGCCATTACTCCTCCAACCAGCAGGATACGGGAGAGTTTTCCAAGAAGGCGTCTCGTGTGAAGAGTAGTTATGCGCGGAACGAACAAAAGACCCGAGAAAAAGAGAAAGAGGAAGCTTCCGAGAGCGGCTGTGGCAGCTCCGGTGGTGCCGAAACGCGGGACAAGAAAAATGTTTGCTGCCGCATTCATGATGAACGTCGCACCCATAAGACTTGTCTTGAGGGTCTGGCGGTGCGCAGCATTCAAAAGCGAGCCGACAGGAAAGTCTAAGAAGAGTGGGATCGTCGCAAAAACGAGAATTTGCAGAGGGGCGACAGCGCCAAGAAATTCCTGCCCAACGGTTTGCACGATAAGCTCTGGCGCAACCGCCCAGATGCCAAATGCAATGGGGGTTGCCAGCACCATCATATACTCCACCGCATCCTCAAACGCACCGGAAAGTTTTTCGCGCTCCTTTGCTACATACGCACTCATTGCTGGATAAAGCGCCGCCGCAAAGGCCATAGGCAAAAACTGGAAGGCGTAGGTCAACTTGTAGGCAACAGCGTAGTACCCTACGTCAGTAGCCGTAAAGTACGTAGAGAGAAGGATCGTATCCAGATAGGAATAGCCCTTCACGAAAATGCCGGAGAGGGCGAAGGGGACGGCAAGGTAAAGGAGGTGTCTCATACCCTGCAAAGACAAGGCGGGACGAAGAAGAGAAATACCGAAGCGGCGGACAACGATAACGGTCGAAAAAACAGCGTTCCATGCACTTCCGGCAAGAAGGGCGACCACAAGCCACACAAGCGGAGCATGGAGGATAAGAGCGATTACTCCCACAACAACCGTGATCCCCTGCCCCACGAACATCCCAACAGACTCGAATGTGAGAACCTGTACGCCCCGAAGAAGCCCGTACATGGTAAGGGTAATGGCATCCACAAGCATGACAAGGATTGCAACTCCCACAAGTGCGCGCACAGACTCCGCATAACCCATTGCCGAGACAAAAAGCAGGACAAGAAGTGCCGCAAGAAGGGAAAAAACCACTTTCAGGGTAATAGTTTGTGCGAACATCTCTCGCCAACTCTCTGAGCCCTTTGCAACCGTGCGAATCAGGACCGGCTGAAGACCCATGTCTGTAAGAACAGAGAACATCGTTGTAACAGAAAGCGCCAAGAAGTAATCCCCGGTGTTTTCTGTGCCCACCAGACGAGCGAGAAAAAGAAAATACAAAAACGCCAGCGCTTTCTGTACGACAGAGGCTAGCGTTAATTGCAGGGTGTTTTTCCCAAGCCGGCTCATGGCCGTATGGTACCCAATTTCTAGCGTTTTGCCCACTGCGGAGCTCTGCGAGCTTTTTTCAAACCGTACTTTTTCCGCTCTTTTCGGCGCGCGTCACGCGTGAGCATCCCTTCTTTTTTGAGGACGGGTCGGAAGTCCGGATTCCAAGCAATAAGAGCGCGCGCAATACCAAGTCGGATCGCTCCCGCTTGTCCGGCAACACCTCCGCCGGAGGTCTTCACAGCCACCTCGACCTGCCCTTCCATGCCGGTTTGCCGCAGAGGCGCAGTAATCATAGCTTGGTAGGCAAGCTGTGGAAAATACGCTTTGACGTCACGGCCGTTGACATGAATAGCGCCTGTAGTTCCTCGGACAAGCTTCACCTGCGCAACCGCGCGCTTGCGCCGTCCAATACCATGATCGTTGTTGGTCACTGCTGTCGTCATACGGAGGAATCAAATTTTAACCGTTTCATGCGATTGGTTCGCAATTTATTCTGTGGGAGCATCGAGTACACCGCGTGCGAAATCAACTGTGTGGGATCCATTTCTTTCACGCGCGAAAGCGACACCTTCCGAAATCCGCCCGGATGTCCACTATGGCGAATATGGAAAGTTTCGGCCGCTTTTTTCGCATCAAGCTTCACTTGGCCTGCATGCAAAACCACGACGACGTCACTGCTGTCTATATGCGGCGTGTAGTCCGGACGATGCTTACCCTGGAGAATGTGGGCAACTTCCGATGCCACGCGTCCAATGGCGCGTCCGGAGGCATCAATCGTATGTGTTTCCGTTGGACGATTCATAATTACAGAAGCTCGATTTGCATAACTTCCGCGCCATCTCCTTTGCGCGGGGGGAGATTTGTTAGACGAACATATCCGCCCGTACGCTGCATATACCGCGGACCGAGGACTTCAATAGTCTTTTTTACCGCAAGCTCGTCTGGGAGTTCCGCCAAAAGTTTCCGCCGGCCGGCAAGCGTGCCTTCTTTTCCGTATTCAATCAAACGTTCCAGATACGGGCGCACCGCCTTTGCCTTTCCGCGGGTTGTTTGAACCCTTTCGTAAAGAATAACGCTTTGCGCTAAACCGGAAAGGAGCGCGCGGCGCGCGGCGCTTTTTCTATCAAGAGTTACTTTTGTGCTTCGATGACGCATAGTTAGGAGGTCGCCTCCGTTTCCCCAAGACCGTTTGATACCGTTGTGAAGTAGTCCATCAGAATTTTTGTGGAGTCGCGCACAGCATCTTTTGGAGAAATTGTTCCGTCCGTCTCAATCGTCATGATGAGCTTGTCGTAATCCGTGATCTCCCCTACGCGAGTCGCTTCTACGCGATAAGACACATTGCGGACGGGCGAAAAGAGAGCGTCCACCGCGATGGTGCCCAGATCTTCCCCACCCTTGCGCACTTTTTCCGTTGGCCGGAATCCGCGTCCTTTTTCCACCGTAATTTCCATTTCCAGCCCTGCTTTTGCCTCCGTCATGGTGCAGAGCACGTGCGCGGGGTTAACGACTTCCACTTCGGCATTCGGCTCGATACTTGCCCCCGTCACTTCTCCTTCTCCTGTCGCGCGCAGCATGAGCTTTACCGGCTCGTCCGTGTGCAAACGCACACGCAGCTGCTTCAAATTCAAAATGATCTGGAGCACGTCTTCCTTCACGCCCGGAATCGCTTGGAACTCATGCGTCACGCCCTTAATTTTCACCGCCGTCACCGCAGCCCCGACAAGCGAGGAGAGAAGAACGCGACGGAGCGCATTGCCTGCAGTCGTTCCATAGCCGTGAAAGCATGGCTCGACAACGAGCTGGGCCTCACGGGGGGTGGCGCCTTCCTCTACGCTCACCTTGGTTGGCAAGAGAATATTCTCCATAAAATTAGCGGGAATAAAATTCCACGATAAGTGTTGGGTCAAAAATTTGCTTGAGGTCTTCGCCCGCAGGGATAGAGGTTACTTTTCCTGTAGTGCTTGCCGGATCCACATGAAGCCATGAGGGTGTTTTCTGCTTTGCAAGACGCTCAGAGAGCGTGGAGAAGACAGGCTTTTGGCGCTTGTTCTCTTTGATGGTGACCGTGTCTCCAACACCCGTGTGGTAGGACGGGATGTCAACCTTCTTCCCATTCACCATGAAAAATCCATGATTTACCAACTGACGAGCGTGCCGGCGAGAGAGACCGAATCCAAGACGATAAATAACATTGTCAAGGCGCATCTCAAGCGCCTGAACCAAATACTCTGACGTATTTCCTTTCTTCCGCGTTGCTTTCTCAAAATAGTTGCGGAACTGGCGCTCCAGAATACCGTATTGACGCTTTGCTTTTTGCTTTTCGCGCAACTGAATGCCGTATCCAGAAGAACGCTTTGGACGTGCCTGCACAGCCCCATGCTGGCCCGGACCTCCCGGGCGGCGACGCGCGGCGTTCTTTGGATTATCGTCGAGCGCCACTCCCTCGCGGCGGCTCATCTTTCCAATGGGTTTGAGAATGCGTGCCATAAGGTTTAGAGACGGCGGGGCCGCGGAGGACGGCAGCCGTTATGCGGAATAGGGGTCAGATCCTTAATGGAGAGCACGTTAAAACCCTGTGCATTAATACTGCGCACCGCGGAGTCGCGTCCGGAACCTATACCTTTCACGAACACGTGTACATCTTTGAGTCCGGTGTCCTTCAGCTTTTCGGCAAGTGTTTTCAAAATAACCGTTGCCGCATAAGGTGTGGATTTCCGCGGCCCCTTGAATCCACAGTTCCCAGAGCTCGCCCACGCAAGTGCGTTCCCATTCAAATCGGTAGCCGTCACAATCGTGTTGTTGAAGGTCGCCTGAATATACATATTTCCAACGCTCACCTGGCGCATGGTTTTCTTGCGCGCCTTTGCTCGTGTAGCAGGCGCGGCCGATTTCGCCTTGCCTTCTTTGATCTCTGCTGGTTGTGCTTGTGTGGTTTCTGACATACAGATTAAGTCTTGGTAAGCACACGGCGTCCAGATCCGGTAGTCTTACGGACGTTTCCACGCACGGTGCGAGAGTTGGTTCGTGTCCGTTGTCCGCGAACAGGAAGGTTCTTCCCGTGGCGCGAGCCGCGATAACTGCCGATTTCTCGCAAGCGCTTCACATTGCCGAGTACTTCACGGCGCAATTCCCCTTCTACACGCAGCTTCTTTTCAATCTGGTCGCGGATTTTCGTCACCTGCACGTCGGTAAGCTCCTTTGTGCGGAGTTTGGCGTCCACGCCCGCTTGCGAGAGCACACGGCCTGCCGTTGCTCGGCCGACTCCATAGATAGCCGTAAGCGCAATGTGAATGGGCTTTTCGGAAGGAAGACTGACGCCGGCGATACGTGCGGTTGCCATAGGTTAGCCCTGACGCTGCTTATGTTTAGGATTCTTACAAATAACAATGACGCGGCCGTTGCGACGGCCGACTTTGCAATCACGACAAATCTTTTTTACAGAGGCGCGGACTTTCATGTTCACGTCTTGCCCTTAGAAACGATAGACCACGCGACCCTTCGTTAGGTCGTACGGGCTCATTTCAACTTTGACCTCATCCCCCGGCAATAGGTGGATGCGGTGCATACGCATTTTTCCCGCCAAGTGACCATGGATCACCTGACCGCTTTCAAGTCGAATCTTGAATTGCGCACTTGGTAAAAGCTCCTCCACGACTCCGCGAACCTCAATAAACTGCTTGTTCGAATCCATAGGCTTGCGGAAGTCTATCATTTTAGCCAAAAAATGCAAGAGAGTTGTGGATAGGGCGAAGTGCCGATAGGTTACGCGTTCTGTTTTCTGCTGTCAAGCACTCAAAATTGCCTTGATACGGCGAACGCCAGCCGAAACAGCCTCCTCCTTTAAGATACGGAAATGCCCTAATTCTTTTGTGTTCTCCACATGCGGTCCGCCACAAACTTCTTTAGAGAAATGTCCGGCCTCCTCACTTCCAACAAAGTAAACTTTCAGCTTCTCGCCAATCTGTGCGTATTTATCCTCGAACAGCCCAATAGCTCCTCTCGCTTTTGCTTCCTCAAATGTAAGCATTTCAAAACGGACCGGGAGAGTCTTTTCTATGTGCTCATTAACGATTTCTTCGACACGCTGTTTTTCTTCCTCGGTCATTTTTTGCGGGTGCGAGAAGTCAAAACGAAGTCGCTCTTGGGTAATATTAGACCCACGCTGCTCTACATGATCTCCAAGAACAGTACGCAAGGCCTGATGGAGCAGGTGCGTTGCAGTATGCAGACGCTTGGATTCCTCCGAATGATCAGCTAGTCCACCAGTAAATTTTTGCTCCGATCCCGCACGGGAGAGGTCTTGGTGTTTACGAAACTCGGCCTCGAAGGTGGCACGATCGATCGTCTGTCCCCTCTCACGGGCAAGCTCCTCTGTAAGCTCCAAAGGAAACCCAAAGGTCGTGTAGAGAGTGAAAGCATCCTCCCCGCTGACAAATTCTTTTGCGGAGAAGATTCGTTCAAACTCTTTGAGACCTTTTTGAAGTGTTCCAGAAAACTTTTTTCCTTCCTGCTCAACAACCCCAACAATATGCTCAGCTTTTTCGACAAGCATCGGGTAGGGTTCCTTAAGCGTATCAATAATAGCGTCAAGGATTTCGCGAACTTCTGCAGGAGCGTGTGCAAGACGCGAGATTTCACGAATAGACCGACGAATGAGGCGTCGTAGGATGTATCCTTGATCTTTGTTCGAAGGTTCAACACCATCGGCAACGATCATCACCGCCGCACGTAGGTGGTCAGCAATGATGCGCAAAGAGCGCAGATGGCCTTTGGCACGTGCGGCTGTTACGCGCTCGATAGTTTTCAAGATGGGAGCAAAAAGCTCTGTTTCGTAGACACTTGTGTGCCCGTTAAGAACCGCAAGGGTGCGCTCAAAACCCATGCCGGTGTCTACATTGGGTTTTGCGAGAAGCTCAAAGCGTCCGTCGGCTGTTTTGTTGTACTGCATGAATACGTCATTCCAAATCTCCACCCAGTGTTTGTCGCTTGAGTCAAAAGTGGCTGGTGCCGTCTCGGCGCCCGTCCAATAAAACATCTCGGTGTCTGGTCCGCAGGGTCCCGTTTGTCCTGCCGGCCCCCACCAATTATCTTTCCGTCCAAGATAAGCGATACGCTCCACCGGCACACCAAACGACTTCCATAGCCCGGCCGATTCTTCGTCGCGCGGGATTCCCTCTTCACCGGCAAAGACACTCACGGCAAGTTTTTCAAGCGGAATGCCGAGCTCCTTCGTGAGAAAAGTAAAGCTCCACTCAATAGCTTCACGTTTGAAATAATCTCCAAGAGACCAGTTGCCAAGCATCTCAAAAAACGTGAGGTGCGTGCTATCTCCCACCTCGTCAATATCGCCCGTGCGCACGCATTTTTGTACATCCACAAGACGCTTGCCGGCAGGATGAGGCTCGCCCAAAAGATACGGCACCAGCGGGTGCATACCGGCCGTCGTAAACAGCACGGTGGGATCATTCTCTGGGATAAGGGAAGCCGAGGGGATACGTTTGTGGCCCTTAGATTCAAAGAAAGAAATGTATTTCTCTCGAAGTTCCTGCGCTGTCATAATAAGGGGCAGTTTATCATCTTGCGGACATTTAACAAGACGAAACCACCCTGTGGGGTGGTAAAAGAAAGGGTGAGCTGCTCCTTGCCTATTCGTAGGCAAGGACGAGTTCAATCAGGGAACGTTCTGCTCTTGTCGGAAACGTCATCTGCTTGAAGATGCCTGTGACGCACTCCTCGACCGTTGGCGTTGTGGACACGCTCGTCTCCACGTTGGCGCCGTCTACACTACCGTCTACCCTGATGCGCAGATATATGATGAGACGGACGAATCCGCTCACCCTGTCGACAACCGGATCGAAGGCGAAGCAGGCCGTCAGTTTTTTCTCGGCCTTATCCACAACCTGGTAGAACGGATCTGCGGTTCTCGGATCGCCCGAGAGAAGATTGGGAACGAGAGGGCCGATTCCGATCGTGTTCCCAATGATCAGCTGCCTGCTCCTTGCCGTCGGCGGTGCCTCACGCTTCTTGAGCTCGATGACGATCTCCTCCATCCGGGAGCGGATCACCGCAGCCTTGTCGATGAGCGCGTCGTGCTCGCTCTTCAGTCGGAAGAACTCTGCCGCCAGGTCCTCGGTTGCGGCCTGCCAGAGAGGGACGACGATGGGGTTTCCGGCCTCCCCGCTCACTGCCGGCAGCGGCAGGGAGAGCGTGACAAGAAAGAGGAAGACAGCGGAAAAAAGCGCGGTTTTTTGCATGACGTATTCCCTTCTTTCTTCACCCTACAAAACTTGCTCGTTATTGGCAACAGGCAGGGCCTCGGCGGGGCGGAAGCGACGGAAAAGATGGCGATGAACGAGGGCACGGAGTTCGCCAAACTCTTCGACATGAAATAGGGAGGAAAGCGAGAGATAGATAGCGGTGCCGATGCTTCCAACGACGGCTGTTTGAAGAAAGACGCCGGCAAAAGTGTCCAGGGGCGCGAACCAGACGGTGAGCGGTTTTGAAACTTGCATACCGATGGCCATAAAAAGCCCTGCGACAGTCATCTTGAGAAGGCTCCGGAGAAGTTTAGATTCATGAATGGCACCAACTTTTACACGCAGCATTGCCCAAAGCAAGATAAGCTCCACCACTTGCGCCAGCGAGAAAGCAATACCGAGACCGACAATACCCAGCATCTCTGTAAGGCGGCCGGCGCTCAAAAGGAGTACCAGCGTGGAGAGTGCACCAGCCACAAGCGGAGTGACAGAATCACGATAGGCAAAAAATGCGCGGATGAAAAGAAGATTGAGTGCTTGCGCAAAAAGGCTCATAACTAAGAAGGCAAGCGTGTCAGCGACCAGAAGCGTCTCCTCCCAGCCGAATGTTCCCGCGCCAAGTACGAGACGCACCGTTTGCGCACGCAAGAGCAGAAGGAAGAGCGTGGCAGGAATAATGAGATAGAGAATCTGGCGCACCGCTTCAGACATTATATCGGCAAAGCGAGATGTGTCCCCCTCCACTCCCGCACGGCTAAGAAGCGGGAAGGCAGAAATGGCAAAACTCACGGCAAGAATGCCGACCGGAAGCGAGGTAAGGTTGTAGGCAAATTGAAAGACCGTCACACTGCCCGCGGCAAGTGCCGAGGCGAGAACGCCAAGAATGATGAACTGGATCTGTGACATGCCAATGCCGAGTACACGTGGCCCAAACAAGAGAAGCGCTGAAGACACGTCGGCGTGAAACCACGGTTTTGGCCAATGAGGGCGATACCCCATTTTCCACGATCCCCACACGGGAATCGCCATATGGAGAAAGGCGCCAAGCACTACACCCCATGCGAGACCAATAGCACCCACAGCGGGGACAAAAAACACGGCTCCAAGAATAATACCGATGTTGTAGAGAACGGGGGAAAGCGCAAACAGGGCGAATCGCTGCGTCGCCTGAAGAACGTTGCTGAAGACAGAGGAGACGGCGATGAGTCCTTCCGCGAGAAAGAGCACGCGCATAAAGAACGCCACGTGCTGCTGCTTGTCAGACGAAAAACCTGGTGCAACAAGCTCTGCGAGGAGAGGAGCAAAGAGAATGCCCAGGAGCGCACCGGCGCCGAAAAGTACCCCAAGCCCAATGAGCATGCGATTTGTGAACGCCCATCCTTCGTCTGCCACTCCATCAGAGCGGAGATGACGGACGAAGAGCGGAATGAAGCTTGCGGAGAGCGCACCCGTGATCAGCAGAGCAAAAAGAAGGTCGGGAATGCGAAATGCCGCATAGTAAACATCGAGCGTATCTCCGGCCCCGAATGTCCCTGCCAGGACACGATCGCGCCATAGTCCAAATAGACGACTTACAAAGGAAAAAAAACCTAGAACAAGCGCTCCACCAGCCAAACTTTCTATAGGCTTTTGGAACCAACTAAGCATGCGGTGGCTCTATCTTCTTACGTGGCCGTTTTGACGCAGGGGCCACTCCCGTACTCGTGGGCGCACTCCGATACGCAGCCACAAGTCCCAACACAATAGCAAGACCAAGAACAATCAACAGCATGCGTACGGTGCCGTTCTCTAAGTCGAAGAATGGTACGAAAATCTCCACTTGGTCTTCTACAACGTCACCCTCGGGCGACGTCATCTTCAGCGTGACAAGATACTCTCCTGACTCAGCATATGTGTGTACAACTTCGCGTCGGCGTGACGTTGTATCGTCTCCAAAATCCCAATTGTATGCATATCCTTCGTCGCGGCTTGGGGCAACGGCGTAGAAGTTGTACGTAGACCAGCGCACCTGTTCAAAGGAAAACTTTGTATCCTGTGACGATCCGCGGGTTGCTTCAGATTCCTCTTGAGCAGTCGTCTCGTCACTCTCTTCTGCCAAAGATGCCTCCGTGTCTCCCGTGACTTCTACCGCCTGCTCCTCTCCTGGTGCAGGAGGAGATGACAGAGCGGGAGCCGCGTCCGCGCTCGTGGGCGGCGTGGTTGTCGTTGTCTTTGCGGGAGATTGTGCTGGCGCGGGAGGTACAGGAGCAGGCTTTGGGGCCGGTGGCGGTTCCCCAAGCGGCGTTGTGTCAACCGCGTCGGATTTTCCATCGTCGTCGGTATCGACATCACGCGGGTCGGTTCCCTTCATGGCCTCCTGTTCGTTGGAAAGTCCGTCGCCGTCAATATCCGCGTCGCAAGCATCTCCATCCGTATCTGTGTCCATGTTTTTTTGGTCTGCATTCGTTGCTGCCGGGCAGTTATCATTTTGATCCAGCACCCCGTCACGGTCTTTGTCCGGAACGGGAGTCGCAAGCGCCGTGATGACGACATTATCATTCTTGTTCGTGTCCGGCGGATCTACGTTCGTCACCTCCACGCGGACATTAAACGTCCCCTCCGGAATAAGAAGATCCACAAACACCTCCTCCTTCACGCCACCGGCACGAAGCGAGATCACCTGCGGAGTTCCGCTGATCGCCGTCCCGATATAAAAACTCACATCCCCCGTGACATCCACATCGCCGGTGTTTCTCAGTGTCGCATAGACACGCACGGTGTCCCCCACGTACAGAATGTCTTTTGAAAAAGTCACCTCCGGGAGGATCTGCACTTCCGCCGCGGCGTGCGCAAAAAAAGGAAAGGCAAGAAACAGGACGGTAAGAACGGGTATGCGCATATAGGCACAAGGATACCTGGCGAGTTAGGTATGAACAAGTTGAATGTGGACACCGGGAGAGAGCCATGCCCCAGGAGCTGAACCCAGCATAACGTGAAAGACGCTTTGATAAGAGGGATGGATGCGCACAAGGACGTTGTCAAATGTCTCGCGTGGATCATGCGCAAGGCAGACGCGTACGCGCTGGCCATTTTGTACATGAAAATCTTCCGCGTCGTTTGGCGAGAGGTGAAGGTGCGGAAGTGGAATCAGTACACCCTGCGTGAGATCTATGGCACCTGCCGGTCCTTGCAAGCGGACAGACGGAGATTTCCTTGTGTCACCGGAATCACGATCGGGAATTTCAAGACCAAGCACACGTGCATCCCCAAGAGAAAGTTCCAGCTGGGTTTCTTCCCACGCGGGACCGATGATCGTCACATGTGCCAACATACCGCTCGGACCTGCCACCCGCACATCTTCACGATACACAAACTGTCCGTCAAGATACGGACGCGGACGCAGAAAAGAGAAGGCGTGCGTTTCCCCAAATAAAAGTCGGCCGTGCCGCTCGCTCAAGTGCACATGCGGGGTCTGAGCTTCAACGGGAATGCTCTGGTGCAACAGTGTGCCCATACGGACGGTGCTGGAATAAATAAAACAAGCAGAAGGTTGTGAAAAAGGAAATGATAAGAAGCAGGGCGACGACAAGCGGGTGCTGGATGAAGGGAAGCCACGGCACATTCATGCCGTAAAGCCCCGCAACAAGGGTTGGGGGCATGAATGCGGCCGCGATAGCCGTAAAAATACTCATAACTTCATTTGTGCGGTGCGTAAGAAGAGCTTCGTTGACCTCGAAGAGGCCGTCAATGATTTGCTTAATATTATCCGACGCCGCCCACATGGAGTCGAGAATGTCACGTACGTCATCAAAGTACACATGCGCCTCCGGCGGTAGGTATTCGCGTTCCATCGTAATCATATTCCCCAGCATCACGCGCTCTGGGTCCAAGCTTGTGCGCAAAAAAAGAACGTTGCGACGAATGCGCGCCAGCTCCAGCGTTGTCGCGCGGTCCCGCTCGTTGTACACGCCATCCTCCACCTTTGTGACGTGTGTCATCAGCTCCTCCACAACGTCATGCGACTGCGTAAAGAGTACGCGCAAAATGCGGTAGAGAAGATAGGCAGGATCACGACCCATCACGTCCGCGCGAAATTTCGGATTGCGAGAGGCGCGTAGGAAAAAGCGCTCCAGAGCATCGAATGGCCGCTTTGTGACAGTGACCAAGTATTCTGACCCGAGAAAAATCTCGATGTCGTCCGTGATGATCCGCCCCCCGTCCGAAAAGCGTGGAATATGAAACACGGCAAACAAGTAATGTTTGTAGACATCGAGTTTTGGAATAGAGTTTGTTTGCGCAAGATCTTCAAAGTCGAGAACGTGAAATTGAAACTGTGTACGCAAAAATTCCACATCGGCTGAATCAAGTCCGTTGATGTGGTGCCAGATGAACTTCCTCCCTTTCACGTTGTTCTGACTCATGGGTGATAGTGTACCAAATTCTTACACTTTTTTCTTGTAACCAAACCGATAATGAAATAGATCCGAGCGGATCGGCCCGAAAAAGAGAACGTGGATGCCAGAAAGAGTGTAGACTGCTGCAGAGCGGAGATACCCATCACGTTCGAAACGGCGGGGCGGAGTGAAAATCAACTCATGAAGGAAACCAAAGGACCCACGTTTGCTGGCTCGAACCCCATAGTCGTTGTCTTCGGCTAGTTTAATAGCCTCATCAAAACCGCCAAGTCCCTCGTGAAATACGCGGCGGACAAAAATACATGTGCCGATAACATGAGGATGTATCGAGAGCAAGAGGTGTGTATAGGTGTTGTAGGCAGAAAAGAAAAGTCGCGCAAGACGACCACGTGTCGCTTGGATGTCGGGACAGGCAATATCGAGGCGTCGAGAGACAAACTCCGCGAGTGCACGCTCCAAAAAAAACTTGTCGGGAAATTTTGCGTCGGCGTCCAGAAAAAGGAGAATGTCGCCGGACGCTGCTTTTGCTCCGCGGTTGCGTCCTTGCGCCGGCAACCCTCCGTCAACCACTCGTGCGCCAAACGCTGTGGCAACCTTGCACGTCTGGTCTGTTGAATGCGCATCAGCCACAATTACCTCGATCGGCTGATAGGTCTGCGCGCGGATCCCTTGAAGGAGCTCTGGCAGTTCCCGGTCCTCATTGTAAGCAGGAATAACAATGGAGAGGGTTGGCATAGAGACATAAACAGTATAGCATTGAACCCGCTATGCCCTTCTGTCCAAAACCAGACGTCTGTGGATCGTGCGGGTGGGCGCATATTCCCTATCCTAAGCAACTCCAGCAAAAGCTCTCCGACATCAATGGCTCGTTTAAGTTGAAGAAACTCGCTACCCGTGTCGAAGAAATCTTTCCCTCTCCAAAAATCGAGCATTACCGTAACCGGATGGATTTTGTGATTGACTTCGAGGGCCGTGTCGGACTTCGAGAAAAGGGCAAATGGTGGAAAGTCATTGATAACCACACATGTTTTCTTGGGGATGAGCGTATTGAGGAGCTCTTTGTCGCTGTGCGCGAATGGGTGCACTCCTGCGGTCTTTCTTTTTACGACCGAAAAGCACACACGGGACTTTTGCGTTACGCGGTGATCCGCGCCACAACAACAGGAGATGCGATGATCACCATTGTGACAAGCAAACCGGCCGAGAATGAGCGGCAAAAAATTGCTTCGTCGCTTGCCCTCCTCGTTCCTCGCTCGAACACGTGCGAGATCATTTGGTCCGTGAACGACACAGAGAGCGACGTGTCCCACGTGGGCGTGCTCGAAACAATCCGCGGGAAAGGCTACGTGGAGGAGACGATCAACCAAAACCGCTATCGCATCACGCCAAATGCGTTCTTTCAAACGAACTCACATGCCGCCGCGCTCCTTCAACAGACGGTTTTAGATTTTGCTGGTGCCGTTCACGATAAAAGAGTTCTTGATTTGTACTGTGGGAGCGGTTTTTTCTCTATCCCGTTTGCAAAACACGGCGCGCATGTCGTGGGAATGGAGAGCGTGGAGGAAGCCATCCGAGACGCGCGGGTGAATGCCGAACTCAACGGAGCCGAAATTGCATTCACCACCGCCGTTGTAGAGGAGACCGACTGGAGCATTCACAAACCTGAACTCCTTCTTTTGGACCCCCCGCGCATGGGGCTGCACGATCGCGCGCTTGAAGCTGTAATCAAACACGCCCCGCCTGCCATTGTTTACGTGTCTTGTAACTATAAAAATTTTGCCCGCGAGCTTGTCATTCTTGAAAAAACGTATAGAGTGTCCGCCATGCGCGCGATTGATATGTTTCCGCACACGCCGCATGTCGAACTTGTTAGTTTGCTCACGAAACGCTAGACCCTATGAAATCAGGCCTCGTTGCTCTCATTGGCCGATCCAACGTCGGTAAATCCACTCTCCTCAATAATCTCATTGGGTCGAAGGTTGCGATTACCTCACCTAAAGCACAAACGACGCGGCACTCCATTCAGGGCGTGTTAAACGACGCGCGCGGACAGATGGTCTTTGTGGACACGCCCGGCATCCTTCAAAAGCGAGATCGCCTTACGAAGCGACTCCTGCACATCGCGAAAAGCACGCTCGACAACGTGGACGTCATTGTTTATGTGGTGGATCCCACGCGCTCGATCGGGAGCGAAGAAAAGTTTGTCCTGAACCTTGCGCGCTCATCGCCAACGAAGAAGATTTTATGCATCAACAAAATTGATGATCCGCGGCCTGATTTCATTGAATCCTATCGTGCTCTTGCGGAAGAGATAGGTACCGTTGTAGAGGTATCGGCTTTGCGTGGAACAAATTTAAAGCTTCTCATAAATATTCTCTTCGAGCTTCTTCCAGAGGGTGAACCGTTGTACCCCGAAGGCCAGCTGACAAACCTTACGAACGAAGAACTCATCGCAGAGCTTATCCGTGAAAAACTTTTTCTGCGTCTCCACGATGAAGTTCCTTACGGTCTCCACGTAGTCGTGGACGATGTCAAGGAACGGGAGAATGGGGACCTCTACATTCACGCCTTGATTCTCACAAACGATGAGCGCCACAAGCGTTACATTATCGGCAGTGGCGGTCGCGGGATTAAAGAAATCGGGCAATCGGCCAGAAAAGATCTTGAATCTATCATGCAAAAACATGTCTACCTTGAGCTTGAGGTGGAATTCGACGAACATTGGGTGGAGCGGCTAGCGGCGTGAAGTGAGCGCATCAATAATACGCTTTGCTACGGCAATGGGGTGTCCAGGATGATCGTTAAGTCCCGTCTCGCGGCAGAGCATGATACCGTCTGCTCCATCAAAAATGGCATTGGATAAATCCAGAATGTCTGAGCGGCGAGGAATATACTGATCAATGCTTGATTCGAGCATTTGCGTGGAGACAATCACCGGCTTGGCGGCGGCACGGCAGAGCGCCGTGATCTTTTTTTGAGCCAGCGCCAGCTCCTCCATCGGCACATTGAGCCCCAGGTCCCCTCGCGCAATCAATACCCAATCCGTTTCCTCGATGATTTCACGAATATGTTCCACACCTTTGGGTGATTCTACTTTGGAAACAATGAGCGGGTGCGCCCATTCCGTTGTAAATCGCTCCGCGAGCTCCGCTTTACAACGACGGAGCATTTCCTTCGAATTTACAAACGAGAATGCGACAAGTTCCGGTTTGGCCTCGGAGAGAATATCCATCATGGCTCTCGTCGTATCATTGCAGTGGTCAAGGTCATCAATAAGCGGGCCAAAGTTGAGACCTTTAAAGTTCTTATGTGTGCCCGTGACGAGGGACTTGGCACGAACCTCGCTTGGCGACACTATGTGCGTTACCTCAAAAGCCACCTCACCGTCACCTGTGGTGAAAATACTGCCGACCTTAAGATATATAGCAAAGTGTTCTAAATTTACGGGGATGTACTCCTTCCATCCAGGACTTTCTTTTCCTGTGCGAAAAGTAACAATCTCTCCCTCCTCAATAGGTGCCTCCTTCTCCGGAAAATCACCCGTGCGGATCTTTGCCCCGGGGAGATCCGCTAAGAGGCGCACGCGTCTGCCCGATGCGGCAATCACCTCTCTTGCCGTACAAAGTTTCCCGCGGTTCTCCTCTGGCTCCCCGTGCGAAAGGTTATAGCGAAGAATAGTCGCGCCCGCATCCACAATCTCACGTACCTTGTCTCTGGCAAAAGTCTTGCGAGAAACAGTAGCAATAATTTCCATAAGGAGGCTAAGCATTGATACAATAAGGATGCCCTCCTCCAGGGAACATGAAAATCTATGCCCATAGCTTACGGCACAACACGTCTTCTTGTCACGCTTCTTGTCCTTATCTCTTTTGGGGTTCTCCTATGGCAGAGATTCGCCCCAACGATTGAACCTGCCCGTTGGCACGGAAGTGTGCTTGAGGGCGGTTCGGCAGAAACGCTCCGGCGCGGTTCCGCGCTTGATTCTGGAGAGGAATTTCTTTTGGTGGAGCTCGAAGGAGTAAAATTTGCCCTTGCCGCGCGCACGGAACTGATATGGGAAGGAATGGAAGAGGAGACACCTGTAGTGAAGCTCGTCGGGGGACGAATCCTCACGAACGGCCCGGCCATTATCCGAACTCCCTGGATTACGGTAACGGCGCCAGAATCCGTTTCCGTTGTGAACTATAGTTTTGATGATCGCGTCCAAATTCTGCCCATGAGTAAGACTGTGATGGCAAGCAACTCGACCATCGGTATCCTTCCCATAGTAAATTCCGCCGAGTGGGTAGAACGCGAGCGTGACCTCGTCACATCGCTCGAACCGTTTGACGCGTCCGCGTCGAGCGAAAAAGAATTCTACCAGTGGGCGCTCCCGCGCATTTCTCCTAGAGAATCGCTCGCTCGTCCATCTTTGGAACGAGTACTTCGGTTCCGAGTGTGGCGCGCAGATGCTCCGCAAACGCCTTTTTTTGTTCGGGATCCCCGTGCACAAGAATAATTTTCTTTGGCGTCTTGCCATCTTCCGGCTGAAGCCATCGTGTCAACTTGTCCTTATCTCCATGCGCAGAAAAAGCGCCGATCGCCGAGACGGTCGCGGCAACAGGCACACGTTCGCCAAAAATTTTCACCTCTTTTGCGCCATCGAAAATTTTTCGACCGGTCGTTCCCCGTGCTTGGTAGCCAATAATAAGAAGGTGGGTCGAGGCATGCGGGAGATACCGACGAAGATGGTGCATGATCCGCCCACCGTTCATCATCCCGCTTCCTGCGATAATCACTTTGGGTGCTGCAACATCGTTGATCGCCTTTGATTCCTCTACACGGAGAGTTTCTCGCAAATTCGGGAAGGAAAAGAAGTCGCCATCGGGAGACATTGGAACGTCGAAGCGCAAATATTCTTTACTGTCGCGATATGTCTGCGTGGCGCGAATTGCCATGGGCGAGTCAAGAAAGATCGGCACGTTTGTTTTCAAGTCCTGCAAGAGGATCTGATCAATTTCATAAAGAAGTTCCTGCGTGCGTTCAATAGAAAATGCGGGGATAAGGAGGACACCGCGCTTGGCAACCGTATCGGAAATTGCCGCCATAAGCTTTGCCCGCCGCCGGCTCATCGCTTCGTGCGTGCGATCGCCATATGTGGACTCGCACACGACGACGTCTGCTTTGGAAAGCGGCTCCGTTGGCGGGAGAATGGGTACATCATCATTGCCAATGTCGCCAGAAAAAACGATGCGCTGGCCTTCCGTCTCGATGGAAATATAGGCGGAACCGAGCACGTGTCCCGCTTCGTGGAACATCACAGAAACTCCCGGCAGTGGTTGAACGGCTGTGTGATACCCCACGGTCTCGACACATTCATACACGTGAGCCACGTCGGCGGCAGAAAAAAGCGCGGTCACTCCCTCACGCTCTGCTTCCTCGGCCATGATCTGTACCGAGTCCTCAAGAATAAGACGCGAGAGCGGACGGCACGGAGGCACCATGTACACCGTGCCCACAAACCCCTCCTTCAAGAGTTTCGGCAATCGTCCTGTGTGGTCTGCGTGTGGATGCGTAATGAAAACGGCACGCACCTCTTTTGGATCAAAACCAAAAGCCCGTGCGTTGTCACGAGAGGCAAATACGTCCCCTTGAAACATGCCACAATCCACGAGGATCTTCCCCGCGGGCGTAGTTACAAGGTGGCAGGATCCGGTGACGCCTTCGGCGGCTCCGTGGAAGGAAACTTCAAGAGCCATAGGCTGGCGAGAAGAGAGAGGGTAATAAGGATCTGCGAAGTGATGCACAGAACACACCATGCGCGCAGGACAAAGGCCTCAACCCCTGTAAGGTAAAGGCTGAAAAGAAAACCGGCTGCAGATGTGGCGATGAGAAACCAACTCGCAAAACGATCGGCTGGCGCACGCCATTTTACGAGCGCGCCGGCGAGAAGAAAAAGATACCCGATAAATCCAAGACCCGCCACGGGAATACCGAAAAACTTAGCATATGCGCTTCGATTAACAAGATCGCAGTTGACCGTCTCATTAAGGTTACAGAATGTTCCTGTCACGACGTACTGATTATGCAGATAGGAATAGACAGAGATGCCAAGACCAATAAGCGCAACTGCAATGATGACGCTGAGAAGTCGGCGCATACTACTCTGCGCTCTCTACCTGAATGTCCTTGATTTGCAAGCCGCTGGATGCCTCTTCATCTACATCAACCGTAACGCCAATGGGGGTGGGGGCATCCTGTACCGGCTCTCCAGCCGGCACGGCATTTGCCTGTGGCGCAGCATCAAGGGAGCAAACAGATTTTTCGCTCAGCGTCTCGAGAGTCTGTACACCTGTAAGACGGCTCCCGTCGGGAAACTCCCACGTCGGAACGCCAGTGATGTTGTCGTTCGCGCAAAGAGCAAACGAACGTTGTCCCTGCGGAGAACATTCCTTGTAGGGCACAAAGCGGAAGGCGTTGCCGAACATCTCTTTTTGTCTGGCGCAGTTAGGGCACCAATATGTGCCGTACATCTTCACCTCCTTTGAGGCAAGACACTGCGCAAAGCCGTCATAGGCCGACGGCGCGCGTTTATTATAGATGGCAAGGGCGATGAGCAGGACGACGACCACGGCGGCAAGCACAAAGAGCCACCATGAAGATGAGCGAGTTTGCATATTGCAGATATGATACCCGACCAGAGAAGGGATGACAACGAGGGGGAAATTTGGTAGCCTCACTCCCACTATGATTGACTGGAAGGCTCTCCCACGCCCCATCATCGCCCTCTCCCCCATGGCGGATATGACCGACTCGTCGTTTTGTCAAATCGTCAAATCCATCGCTTCGCCTATTGTTTTCCGCGAGATGATTTCAAGCGAGGCGCTCGTGCGCGGGAATGAAAAAACACTTGGCATGGCAGACTTTGTCCCTGCCGAGCGGCCTATTGTCCAGCAGCTTTTCGGGTCGGACCCTGCAACGATGGCCGAGGCGGCGCGTATTATCGAGGAGAAGTTCGCCCCAGACGGACTCGATGTAAATATGGGTTGTCCCGTGTATAAAATTACGTGCAACTTCAACGGCGCAGCACTCATGAAAGAACCGGCGCGCGCCACGGAAATTGTCCGACGCATGAAAGCGGCCGTGCGAGCACCCGTATCGGTGAAGATTCGACTTGGGTGGAGGGAAAAGACGGAGGCCATCGGGTTTGCAAAATGCCTTGAAGATGCCGGGGCGGATCTTCTCACCGTGCACGGACGCACAAAAGAACAAGGCTACAGTGGCATGAGTGACTGGGAGATGATCGGTCGCGTGAAAGCAGCAGTGAAAATTCCCGTACTCGCAAACGGCGACATCAATACTCCCGAGGCGGCGCGCGCGGCGCTTAGCATGAGCAGATGCGACGGAGTTCTCATTGCGCGCGGCGGACTGGGAAACCCCTGGATTTTTGCACGCATGGAGGCAATGCTCTCTGGGGGGAGGATCCCAGAAGAACCGGCGCTTCTTGAACGGCTGCGCGTTCTGCGTGCTCACGCTGCCTTGCATGTCGCAGAGTACGGCCCACGCGGCATTGTCACCTTCCGCAAACATATTAGCTGGTATGTAAAAGGCATCCCCGGTATCCGCCATTTTCGCGAGCGGCTGCACCAAGTATCGTCTCTAGAGGATCTTGATACACAACTACACACAATCACCGTCTCTCTTAGTGACCACTTAGAGAGATAGTAAGCGTCTTTTTGCGTTTCAGCCAAGCTCATGTTACCATCGCGCCATACTCCGGGATCGTCTAGAGGCAGGACGCCAGGTTCTGGCCCTGGTAACCGTGGTTCGAATCCACGTCCCGGAACCAGGGTATGACTATTTCAGGTGTTGTCGTGAAAGGACAGGGTTTAGGCAGAGTGCTTGGTTTTCCCACTGCTAATCTTGCATTCTTTCCCGCTCTTCCCCCGGGTGTCTATCTCGCATACGTTCGTACAAAAGAAGGTCTGTTCCCTGGTGTGCTTGCGCAAGGAAAGAAAACAGAGGTTCACCTCCTAGATTTTACCGGGGATCTTTACGGGAGCAAGATAGAGATTGAGGTAGACGAGCGTATTTCCGATATGATTCCGTGGACGACGCTCGAGGAGTTGCGAGAAAAAATTTCACACGATATTGAGAACGCCCGATATGTTTTCCGGCATCGTCCGCGCAAAGGGAGAGATTGCGAACATCAATGACTTCGGCATTGCGCGACAATTCATTGTGCGTGCTCCCCAGTCGGTGCTTTTACGACTTCGTCCAAAGGACTCCGTGCTCCTGGGCGGTATTTGTTTTACGGTCCACACGAAAGATGAACAAACATTTCAGGTAGAGGCCATGCCGCAGACCCTCCGACTGACAACCGCAGCGTCGTGGAAGCAGGGAGACTCTATTAATATAGAAATGTCGCTGCGGATGGGGGACACGATAGGAGGGCACTTCGTTTACGGCCACGTAGACGAGGTCGGTACCGTGAAGAAGTGCGCACGCGAAGGAAATGCGCTCATCGCGACAATCCAGGCCTCACCCGCTGTCATCAAACAAGTGTTTCCTCGTGCCTCTGTCGCAATCGACGGCGTAAGCCTCACGGTTGTTTCCGTGGAAGGAGACCAGTTTACTGTTTCGCTTATTCCAGATACGGTTGAGGCAACAACGCTTGGGACTCTCGGGTCTGGGTCGCGGGTAAATGTGGAAACAGACATGATGATCAAATATGCACAGCAACACCTACAAACACATAAAGAGTGAGGGGGTTCGTGCGGGAATTGTGCGCGCACGGTTTAACGAAGACGTGACAGGCGGCCTTCTTGATGGCGCGCACGAGGCATTAGTGGATGCAGGTGTGAAGCCTGAAGACATTACCCTTGTGGAAGTTCCTGGGTCGCTTGAGATTCCCACTGCAGCAAGCATCCTTCTTGAACACAAAACCCTCGATGTCGTCGTTACCCTCGGCTGTATCGTTAAAGGAGAAACGGCGCATGACGAATATATCGCCACGTCGGTGTATCAGGCCCTCGTGCGCCTTGCTATGCACACGGGTGTGCCCATTACGATGGGAATCTTAACAGTGAATACGATCGAACAAGCGCGCGCGCGGTCTGGCACAGGGGGGATGAATCGTGGACGCGAGGCGGCGCTTTCCGGGCTGGAAATGGTGCAGGCGCTTAAGCCCCTAAAAACAGAAAAGCGAGACGGGCTCGCTTGAAGAAAAGGATGAGCTACTTTTTGGACTTGGCGTCTTTGGCGCCAAGTTTGTCTGCGTGCCGCAGGAAGGCCTTTGTTTCACGCTCGGCAAGGAGCCGGCGGCGGTGCAGACAGGCCATGTCGTGAGAGTTGAATGGACCGCCCGGGGCACACAGAAGCCTCCACGTGTGCCAGAACGTTCCCATCCCCACGATGATGCATCCCAGCGGGAACACCCAGGTGATATGTGGGATCCGTCGAACCTCGAGCCCTCCACCGAGAAAGAGAAGGAACGCACCAATCAGGATGAGAACTATAGGTCCGTACTCACGTTCTTCTGGATCATCCACTCCCTGCGTCAGCATGATCACCTCCGGAGGATGGAGAGACGACTCCACGGACAGTTGAACAAAAAAGATGCCACCTGTCAAGTAGCAAAACGCCAATTCGAAAGCCAGGCGGAAGGCCTGGCGAGGCAAGGAGCAAGAACTAGTACTGCTCCTCGAGACGAAGAACTTTCTTGAACACGCCGCCGGGAGCCACACTCACGGCAAGGGAATGGTCGTGCGTCGTGCACACAGCACAACGCAGGGTAAGCAGGTAGTCGCCGGAGGGAACCTCGATCTCGAGCGGCGTGCGGCCGATCACGCGGTCGCCGAGCACGACATCCGCCGGCGGGCTCGTGTAGAGATCGAGCGTTGCGGGAAGTGCCTCTGGAAGTGCGGGAGACACACTCTCAGTGGGATTCTTGATGGCCGGCATCTCTTCTGTCCGTGCCGTTCGAGCAGGCATGAACGCTGCGGGCGAAGGAGGATCCGGCTCCACCATGATGGACGGAAGCCCAGCCGCTGAAGAAGTCGGCGCTACGACAGCCGTGAGGCGAGCACCTCCCACCGGCTCTTCCGTCTCCGACGTGGGCAGCACGGCACCGACCATGAGCACAAGCGCAAGAGCTGCCGCGAAGACAACCAACTCGAACCTCCGAGAGGACGGTTCCTTCCAGAGCAGCGGGGAATGGACCTCGTTGACCGTGACTGTCCTGGGCTCCTCAAGCACCGCCGGGCGTGCGCGCTGGCGGAGACCACGGTCGGAAGGCGGAGCAGGGACATCCCACTCGTCCACCTCTTCGGGTGCGGGGGGCGACGCTCCAATCGGTGCCACGAACATCGTATGGATCTCTTCCGTCGAGTCTTCCACGGGCTCCGGCGGCTTCTCCCCCGAGAAGAAGCCGTTGGGCCGCTCGGGCGGGAGGAGAAGCATCAGGCTTGCCCACCACGTCGTATGCACGAGTTCGTTGTCCGTAAACTGCAGGAGCTCGCGCAGATCGAGCAGGAGCTCTTCGGCTGATTGATAGCGAGCCGAGGAGTCACGCTGCCAGAGCCGTTCGAGGATGGCACCAGCCATGGGATGGATGGAGTGAATCTCCGCCACCTTGCCCGCCATGTCGTCCTTGATGACCGACATGAGCGTGCGCAGCGAGTCGTCTTCGTCGAACGCCCGGTTGAGCGAGAGGAGCTCGTAGAAGATGCTTCCCATGGCGAAGAGGTCCGAACGCGCGTCCAGGTCCTCGCCCTTCACCTGCTCGGGCGACATGTACGAGGGCGTACCCTTCGTCGTGCCGTCGCGAGTGAGGGTGAGGCGCTGGGTGTGGCGCGCGATGCCGAAGTCGGTGATGCGCACCGCACCCGTGCGGTCTACCAGGAGGTTGGCGGGCTTCAGGTCGCGGTGCACAAGACCGAGCGGCTGTCCGTCACGGTCCGCGAGCGTATGGAGATAGGCGAGTCCTTCGCAGATCTCAATGGCAACGCGCAGCGCCGAGGCCAGCGACACCGTAAGTTGCGTGTCGCGGCAGATGTCCACCAGCCGATCAAGGGGCCACCCGTCCACGTACTCCATTGCCAGGTAGAAATGGTCATCGCGGACAACACCGAAGTCGTACACGGTTACCACGTTCTTGTGCGCAAACAGCGCTCCGACGCGCGCCTCATCCGAGAGCGCACGGAGCTGATCCGGATCCGCAGCTTGACGAAGGAGCTTGAGCGCCACCGTCCGCCGGAACCCCATCGAACCACCGTGCTCTGCACGGTAGACAGCGCCAGAAGCGCCGCGGCCGAGCAGAGCCGAGATGTTGTAGGGCCCAAAAGGAATGGGCGCAAACGGCTTCGTCGTCACGTTGAGTTCCTTCCATGCTAAAGGTCTACCTTGACCTTAACACGCGCTCCTGTTCCTTTCAAGAAATCTCTGTACCGCCGAACTCTTCCAATAGGTCTCCGACGATTTCATCCGCTTTCCCGTGGACATACTCTCCACGCACACGAATCGGGACGGAGAAAATGCGCGCGAGCACAGATTCAAGTTTCTCACGATTACGCGGCGCATTTACCGTGTCCGCGTGAAATTTGAAATGGAACCCCATCGTGAGCGTGTCCCCCTCCATAGCAAGAGGCTCTGCTGATTTAAGTAAAAACCCAAGCGAGGCATGCGCTTCGGTGACTTTCGCGAAAATATCATTCCACCCCTGCTGAATTTTTGAAAACTCTACAACCGGAGACTCGTCTTTTTTCCCCGGTGTTTGCACGGGAAGTCCCTCCTCTACCTGTGGTGGAGGGGCAGAACCCTCTTCCACAGACGTGCTTCGTTCCCCTGATGCAGGAGTAAAAGGAGTAGCAGCTTTTACCACGGCAATCTCCAGGGGGAGAGAAGGAATGGAACTTTCCTCTGAAACGGCGGAGGAAAAAAGATTGATCATTTCCGTCCACTGCACGGGAGAACAGGTGTGTGCAAGAGCGCGTACGGTGGGAAGCAGATGCTGAGGCCAAGCAAGAGCAAGAGCGGACTCGTCTCCAAGACACGCAAGCATAAGATGGCGAGCGTAGGAAACTATTTCCTCTGCAAGACGAGAAGGGTCTCCTCCACTTTCTACAAAACGATGTAGGTGTCCCATCGCTTCCTTCGTTTGTGCATTCACGATGAAAGAAAGAAGGGCAAGAGCTTCTTCCAGATAGCGACGTGGCAGAACAAGAGCGGCCTCCTCCATATGGATAACTCCATCACCGACAGCCAAAACCTGCGCCAGAAGACTCTCCGCATCACGCTGGCTTCCCTCCGACAGACGTGCGATCTCTTCTATCACGGCTCGGTCCACTTTTACTTTCTCCTTTTTGCAGAGCTCTTCCAAGCGCAGAGCAAGTTCGGCCAGAGGAATACGATGAAAATCAAACCGCTGCGTGCGTGAAATAATCGTCTCGGGAAGTTTATGCACCTCGGTTGTGGCAAGAATAAACAGCGCGTGAGTAGGCGGTTCTTCCAGCGTCTTTAAAAGTGCATTGAAGGCGCTTGTCGAAAGCATGTGTACTTCATCGATGATGAACACCTTGTACGGAGCGGCGTGCGGGGTGAAGCGAATCGCTTCGATGATGTGTTCGCGCACATGGTCCACCCCTGTGTGGCTTGCGGCATCCATCTCCACAACGTCAAGACTCCGCCCCTCTGTGATCTGCGTGCAAGAATCACATGCATTGCACGGTTCGCCCTGCTTTGAACGTTTGGCGCAGTTTACGGCTTTCGCAAGCAGTCGAGCCGTCGTCGTCTTTCCCACCCCCCGTGGTCCCGTAAACAAATACGCGTGTCCCACCGTGCCGCATGCCAACTGGTGGAGAAGCGTTGTGGAAATATGCGGCTGGCCGATCAGCGCAGAAAAGGTTTGCGGGCGGTATTTTCGGTAGAGGGTTTCAGACATAGCCGCGCCATTGTAGCACGCTCTCTTCCCTCCTCCTACCCCTTTGCCTGGCGGATAACATTCTCCACTGCCGCCCAGGTACTTGGCGTATTTTTTGGCACTAAAACAATAATCTGATCGCCTTCCTGGCCCTTAAAAAACGTCACGCTCGCGGTGAGAACCTTCCAGACATGCTCGTGAGATTCATCAATAGCAACGTATCCGTTCGCCGACGCATCCCATGCCAGAGATGCTTGTAAACGTCGCCGCTCGATAGGTCCTACTTGTTTGTACAAAAACGTTCCGTCCGCACGAATAGTGAGTTTCAATATATCGCCCTCCACGAGACGCGATTTAGACGCGTAGTTCGGCGGCACAACATAGCTTTGTCCATCCGAGCCGATCATCTGTTCCCCATCAAAAACACCTTCGACAACTTTTTCCGCTTGTAGACGCGCAAGCTCTGGCGTGTGCGCCGACTGCTTTGCAAGAAGCTCTACAAGAATTTGTCGCCCCTGCGCTTCGGTCCCAGACTCAAGAAGATCAATGGCATTTTGCATGGCCTCCTTTGCGTGGCGAAGAATACGCAAAACCAATTCGGTGCGCGCACCTTCGCCCGCGCGGACAGGCTCCTCGCCAAACCCCGGCTCTGGCTCAAAAGACGTTTCCTCTTGATCTGTCATGTGGGACATACGCTAGAATTCCCCAACCGGCACTGGTTGTGCCTCCCCCACGCCTCCAAGCGCAGAGCGCTCAAGTATCTCTTCTTCCACGAGTACACGTTCACGGCCGTACTTCAACCGAGAAAGTTCTTTGATGGCAGCGGCAAGCTCAGGGTTCCCCTTGGGTGGCAGGACCGTGTGAAGGGTAAACGGTTTCTGCGCATCGTTATCAATAATCATTTTGGAGTACCACGTAAATTTCTCGGCATTAATAAGATCGTAGCCGGAGAAAAGGGGCGCAAATTCTTTTTCCAGTACCTCTGCATCTTCTACGCCGATGCGCGAAACAAACATCGTTCCCACGTTTCCGAGCACCGCGTCCCGTACTTCCGTTTTGTTGTCCTTAACCAACTGCCCCATATATTGGTGCGCCATAATGAGGTCCAGACGATATTTACGCGCCTCAGAAAGGATGGTAGCGATCGAGTCCGTAATAAAGTTTTGGAACTCGTCAATATAGAGATAGAAATCCTTGCGCTGTTCCTCGGGCATATCGGCGCGCGCCAGCGCCGCCATTTGAAGCTTCGCGACGATGATGAGACCCAAAAGCGAAGCGTTCACTTCGCCCGTCTTCCCTTTGGAAAGATTCACAATGAGGATCTTGCTCTGATCCATGATCTCGCGAATGGAGAACCCTGAATGCGACTGGCCAATGATGTTACGTATCATGGTGTTTTCCACAAATCGTCCGACTTTGGAGATCAGATAGCCGAGCATCTCAGACTTGTGGAAGTCACTCGTTTTCGCCATCTCTTTTTCCCAGAACGCACGCACAACCGGGTCTTTCACCTTTGCGACCCATTGTTTTTGGTATGCTTCGTCACTGAACATGCGCGGGATCTCCGCCACCGTGCCCGGATTTCCCAGATCCGACATGAGCGTCAGCATCACATTACGCATGTTGTGCTCAAACATGGGACCGATCATCTCTGGCGGGAACAACTTGTAAAAGATCGCAATCATTTCTTGCACGGCAAAGTCCACTTGTGATTCACTCTCGGCCTCAAGCATATTAAGTCCCACCGGCCGATCCAGGTCTGACGGGTCAAAGACGACAACGTCATCCACGCGCTCTTTAGGAATGTTCCCAAGCACCTGCTCAGCGAGATCTCCGTGTGGATCAATCACGCACAGGCCATGCAGTCTTGATGAAGACGGGTTTCGTCCCCCCGCGGTAGATGTTGTTGCCAAGAAACAATCCTTCGATCGGCGTATTTATCGGCGCCGGAGCGCGGCGCGCGCGAAGCCAATAAATATTCGGGGTGTCGGTCCACGGAAGTGGCGGGTGCCAAAGGGATGCCATCTCTTGCGTATTGAAGACAACTCTCTGCCCACCCTCCCAATCGCGGAAGATGAACTTACGAATCACGCGCTTCTTTGAATGCGGGATTGCCCGTTCAAATTTATTGCCGTATTCATAAATGTTGAATTGAGAAAAAGCGTTCACTGTGTTTTGGAGAATTGCTTCTGCGCGCGCTCCTGCCGCCGCGCTTACGACGATACGGATATTCACCTCCATACCGGATTTAGACGCTTTTTCCTCGATACGCTTCACCGTCTCCTCTTCCTGCGGAGACAAGCGGTGTTCGTCACGCGTAGATTGACGCTTCTGTACTTCTTCTTTCGTGCGAAGGTCATCAAGAAGCCCGCGTTCATTCTTCTTTTTTCCCGCCAGCGCCTCTGCAAGCGACATGCCTGACTGTATGCGCCGCGCGATGGCTAATCCCTCATCACGCCATGAAGGCTTCGCCGTGCGCACGATGTATTGAACGGCAGTTCCTTCCCCCTCCTCTATCTTCGAGAAGGTATTGGTGATGGCGCTCATCGGATCAGACTCGATGTCCTTGTACGTGCGGATAGGAAAACCGACAGGGCGTGCAAACTGTAAATAGGCGCCAAGAATCACGCCGGTGGGGGTAAATAAGTTGTAATCCTCTGTCTCCTCGATGTGCGCATCAGGATACTGCGCCAAGATTTGCTGCTCAATAAGTTCTGCAAAACGCACAGGCGCCGCAATGTAGAATTTAATAAGCTTCTGATGGCAGACAATCTCAAAGGAAAAGTGATCGTCGCGTCCAAAAAGCCACGCAAAAAAACCATGCTGATGTTTGATGCCTCCGATGGAGGCAAACAAACTCTCCGCCACGGCTATCGCCTCGTTTTTTTGTTCCTTCGTTACCTGCTTGGATGTTTCTTCTTCCGAACGAAACTTTGGTACCGCTAACAAAAATAATTTCATGGCATACTGCCCCTGGCGCCGATGTCCCACAAAGATCATGAACGCGCGAAAAGCAAAGAGAACGAGGATGGTCGCAAGAACAAGGCCCCAAAACCAAAACACGGCGGCCACTAACCACGACGCGCCTCCGGCAGGAACGGATGAAGCAAAATTCTCTTCAGTGAACGTTGTTGCGGCGAGCAAGCTCATGGATTTTGTCTGTTTTTATTTTTGCCTCCTGTTCGAGAAAAAATTTGTTCACGCCGGGAATCATCTGCAACCACCCGCGAATCATCCCAATTACTTTGCGCAAGGAAAGTTTTGCTCCTGCCATCATAACGCGGAGTCTCCCCGCTACTTCTTCTCCTTTCGCGCGAAAAACCTTTTGTGTCTCCGGGTCCATGTGTCCGTAAACCTCGCCTAAGTCCTCCTCTAGAACTCCCTCGATCGCTTCCGAGAGAGGATCCTTCGCGGGCGCAGCCGTAGCAACAGATTCCGCCGGGGCGGGAAGGGAGACGGGTGCTGCAGGTTCGGCGCCCTCATGTAACGGAGAGGGCGTCTCCACAGGCGCCGGCGACGCAACTTCATGATCCTCCGCACGCTGCTCAACCGGTGCGTCAACATCAACCCGCGGCTGCTCTGGTGATGCCTCGTTCTTCCTCAGTAATTCAGCCATACGGGAATAGTATAGCAGATAAATATTTTCCTAGCCGATTCGTTAGCACCCAACCATTGACAGAACAGCTAAAATGTGGTACTTTCGCCATAGTTTCGCACCTCTAACACCACACCCAGGCCGAAGGAGAGCTACCCATGACTGCGAACACGTACCCTGACTGGAGGTCACCCACATCGGATCTGGCAAAGCTCGCTCTCATCAAGAGGGAGTGGGGCGCACAGATCGACAACACCTACCTCTGGTACGAGATCGGGCCCATCACTCGGCTCACCAACGAGGAGGTCGCCACCATCGTGAAGCAGTGCTTCGTTCACCACACCGTCGGCTTCGGCGACGTGGAGATCCACCCGTCCATGCTCATCCAGGGAGCAATGTTGCTGCGCCTGCGCGGCACCCTCTTCCTCCAGCCCGCCCTCACGATTCGCAACCGTTACTGCCCGCTCTACCAGGTGGGCCACGGGGGCGGATTCGTCACGACGGCGGACGACGATTGCGTCAACTTCCACCGCGTGTGGGAACTGGACGCGAAGGAGACCGAGGTGGGGCCCATCGTCCTGCACTGACGAGGCCACGAGGCCAAGGGGTGTGGTGATGTGGTTCCCGATCATCGGGCTGACATCTCCCTCTGGGACAGCCGACAAGCTGTCCCAACCCCTTCTTTTGTACACCAAATCATGTTGTTCAGAAGAAGTGGTGAAAACACAAACCCATCGCGTAATGCGATGGGTTTGTGTTGCTTCCAAGATGGGGTATTTAGTCCCCCTTTTGCACTTTTGTCCCTGTGGGAGTATCCACGACATCAAACCCGTGCGAGGCAATCTCCTCGCGCAGGCGGTCGGATTCTTTCCAGTCCTTTTGCGCCCGCGACGCATCTCGCGCCTGCACAAGTTGCTGAACCGCTTGGGAAATTTCCAATGGTTTGCCCAAAGTTTGCGAAAGATGAAGACCAAGCACCTCGTCGAATTTCAACAGAGTCCGCGCCCGTGCCCTCGTCGGCATTGTTCCATCATCAACCAGCTTCCACAAAACTGAAAGGGCCTGCGGGGTATTAAGATCGTCATTGAGCGCCGCCATAAACTCCTCCTCATATCCTGCGCAACCGGCAACACCCGGCGCATCCCAGTCCCGCAATGTCTCGCGCAAACGCCGAAGCGTTGCATCCGCTGCCAAAAGCGACTCGAAAGTAAAATTCAGTTTATGCCGATAATGAGTGCCATGTGCAAGAAGACGGTAGGACGTCGGGTCGAATCCCTTCTTTGCAAGATCATCCAGCGTATAGAGATTTCCAAGCGACTTCCCCATCCTCCCTCCGTCCACCGTAAGAAATTCGCTATGCATCCACACGCGTGCTTGCGGCACCCCATAGGCCCCTTTTGTTTGCGCGATCTCGTTCTCGTGGTGGACAGGGATATGATCCACGCCACCGGTGTGAATATCGAATGTGTGTCCTAAATATTTGGTAGACATGGCTGAACATTCAATGTGCCAGCCTGGAAACCCTACACCCCACGGAGATTCCCACTCCATTTGTCGCGTGGATCCTTTTGGAGAAAACTTCCACAAGGCGAAATCCGTTGCGTGGCGTTTTTGCGTGTTAATGGCGACTCGTGCGCCCTCTTCCTTCTCTTCGAGCGGCTGACCACTCAACTCCCCATAGCTTGGGAGCTTTGCTGTATCGAAATACACGCCATCGTCTATGCGATACGTATATCCGTTCTTCTCGAGTGTCTGGATCATCTCGATCTGTTCGGCGATATGATCTGTTGCCTTTACAAGTTTGGAAGGGGCTAAAATACCGAGCCGTTCCGTGTCGCGCAGAAATGCCTCCGTATAAAATGCGGCGACCTCCCACGCGGTCTTCCCTTCACGTTTTGCTCCCACCTCCAGCTTATCCTCTCCTTCATCGCCGTCGGAAACGAGGTGACCGACATCGGTGATATTCATCACGTGATCAACATCTAAACCATTCGCCATGAGCACGCGTTTGAGAATATCAGCAAAAAGGTACGCGCGAAGATTGCCGATGTGCGCATACCAGTACACTGTAGGACCGCATGTATAGAGGCCGACATGGCCCTGGCGGATGGGTTCAAAGGGCTCTTTCTTGCGCGTAAGTGTGTTGAACAACGTAAGAGTACTCATACGTCGAGAATCATAGCATATCCCATGAAATAGTGGCCCTTACTAGGGAGCCGCCGATTATTCGTTCAGGCCGAGATCTTCGAGCAGTCGTCTTTGGTCTTTTGTGAGTTTCTCTGGCGTCACAACCCGCACGGTCACAAAGTGGTCGCCACGCACACTGCCTTGCGGAACTCCTTTGCCGCGTAGACGAAGCTCCATACCGCTTTGTGTTCCCGCGGGGACATGCATAAGCACAGTGCCGCCATCCACCGTCGGCACTTCCACTTCTGCGCCAAGAGCGGCTTGCGTAAATCCGAGACGCGTTTCGCTTCGAATATGTTCTCCGTCACGAGAAAAGCGGTGATCTGGTTTTACATGTATGCGTAGATAGAGATCGCCTGCCTTCGCTCCGCGCGGACCCGCCTCTCCTTCGCCGCGCACACGGATGGTGTCGCTCTCATCTACACCGGCGGGGATTTTCACGCTCAACGTCTTACGCCCGCGGTCAAGCCCGCTCCCCCTGCACATGCCGCACGTCCGTTCCGGCGCCTGTCCCTCCCCCTGGCATGCGGCGCACGTTCTTTGCGTGCGAATGTTCCCAAGAATAGTGCGCTCAATATGCGAGACGATTCCTTCCCCCTTACACTCCGAACAAGTCTTCATCTTTGATCCTGGCTCTGCGCCCGTTCCCCCGCACCGTTCGCAGGAAATAGTTTTCGTCAATGCAACATCTCTCTCTACCCCAAAGATGGCTTCGCGAAACTCAAGCGTTACATCCGCTTGAATATCCGCTCCGCGCGGCGCCTGCCCCCTTCGCCCTCCCCCCATGCCAAAGGCGTCCCCAAAAATATCTCCTAAATCAAAGGAGAAATCTCCAAAGCCTCCCCTGCCGCCAAACCCGTGCGCCCCGCCGAATCCACCGCTGTTTTGTTCAAAGGCAGCACTTCCAAATTGATCATACTTTCGACGCTTCTCCGGATTACTAAGTACTTGATACGCCTCGTTGATTTCTTTGAACTTTGCTTCGTCTCCTGTTTTTTTATCGGGGTGATGCGCATGCGCCAAACGACGGAAGGCTTTTTTAATATCCTCCGCCGATGCGCTCCGCTCGACGCCAAGTACGTTGTAGTAATCTTTTGGCATGTATCCAAGAAGTGCCGTCATGGGCGCAGGGTCCCTCGGTGATCTAGTGTCCGCTGTGATGTCCACCAAATACCATTGTCGACACGAAAAACAGTAAGAGGAAAAACGCGCCGATCACTATCCACGAAATAAGGTGTGTTTCCGCTACGAATTCTAGCATCTGTACGGTATTGCCGCAGGTATCCGGCGGAGGGTACGTAAACGTACGCGCACAACCAGATGCTATCTCCGCTCTCGCAAGGAGCGCCATCTCGATAGACATAACCTTACTCCTCTTTTTTCTCTTTGAATTCTGCGTCCTTCACATTGTCCGCTTCCCCTGTCTCCCCGCTTTTCGCCTCTTCTCCCTTTGGCACATTTTCATAGAGCTTTGCGCCGACGGCCTGGGATTGCGTTGCGAGTTCATCGGCCGCTTTGCGAATCGCCGGCGCATCATCTCCCTCTTTTGCTTTTTTCACCGCCTCGATCTTTTCTTCCAACTCTTTTTTCTGTTCTGCCGTAACTCTGTCCCCAGCGTCCTTCAGCATCTTTTCTACCGTATAGATCATCGTGTCCGCAAGATTCCGCACCTCCACAAGTTCCTTGCGTTTGTGATCATCCGCCGCATGCGCCTCGGCATCACGCTTCATACGCTCCACTTCCTCTTTGCTCAACCCCGTCGATGCCTGAATGGTAATCTCTTGGCTTTTCCCTGTCGCTTTATCCTTCGCGGAAACTTTCAGAATGCCGTTTGCGTCAATATCAAACGACACCTCCACCTGCGGCACACCGCGGGGAGCCGTCGGGATCCCCGACAAAATGAACCGTCCCAGGCTTTTATTCCCCTCCGCCATCTCTCGCTCCCCCTGCAGCACATGAATCTCCACCGACGTCTGATTATCAGCGGCTGTTGAGAACACTTGTGACTTGGATGTAGGAATTGTTGTGTTGCGCTCGATCAACTTGGTCATGACGCCCCCAAGCGTTTCGATGCCAAACGAGAGAGGGGTCACATCAAGCAGAAGGACATCCTTCACTTCGCCCTGCAGAACTCCCGCTTGCACCGCTGCGCCAAGCGCCACGACCTCGTCCGGATTTACACTGATGTTGGGTTTCTTCCCGAAGAATTCTTCTACAAGCTTCAAGACAAGCGGCATACGCGTCATCCCCCCCACCATAATCACTTCCTCAATGTCGCCCGTGCCCATCTTCGCATCCTCGAGCGCCTTCTTGACCGGCCCAAGTGTGTTTTCCGCCAAGTCTCGCACAAGCTCTTCAAGTTTCGCGCGCGTGAGTTTTAACACAAGGTGCTTGGGACCATCCGCACCCGACGTAATAAACGGCTGGTTGATTTCGGTCTCTTGCGTCGTGGAAAGTTCAATTTTCGCACGCTCGGCCGCATCCTTGATGCGTTGAAGCGCAAGGGGGTCACGGCCCAAATCCACTCCTTCCTGCGATTGAAACTCTTTAATAATCCAATCAATCACGCGGCGATCAAAATCGTCACCGCCTAAATGCGTGTCGCCGTTTGTCGACTTCACTTCCACGGTGTCCTCGGAAACCTCCAGAACCGATACATCGAACGTTCCGCCACCGAGATCATACACACACACTTTCTGTCCCTTCTTCTTGTCGAACCCATACGCAAGAGCGGCGGCCGTGGGCTCGTTGATGATGCGCAACACTTTGAGCCCCGCGATTTCGCCCGCAACTTTTGTCGCTTGGCGCTGGGCGTCGTCAAAATACGCCGGTACCGTAATCACCGCCTCGGAAACCTTTTCTCCTAGCCGTTCCTCGGCATCTGCTTTCAACTTCCCAAGCACCATCGCAGAAATTTCTTCGGGAGTGTATTCCTTTCCTTCCATCTTTACCGCGACCCCTTCCCCGCGTTCCAAAATTTCATAGGGCATGATCTTTTTATCATGCACAACCTCTGTATCATCATGCCGGCGTCCCATGAGGCGTTTGATAGAGTACAAAGTATTTTTCGGATTCGTTACCGCCTGGCGTTTTGCAGAAATACCGACAATTCGTTCGCCGCTTTTCGCAATAGCGATAATCGAGGGCGTCGTGCGATGACCTTCTTTGTTTTCTAAGATCTTCGGCTGGCCACCTTCCATGATAGCCATGGCCGAATTTGTTGTCCCAAGATCGATGCCGAGAATTTTTGCCATAAAATTTATGTAAGAGTTACTTTTGCCGGTCGAAGAACTTTTCCGTTCAACTTCCACCCGCGTGACTGAAGGTTTGCGACAGATCCCCCTTCGCCGTCCACGGGTTCGTGAACCTCCGGATTAAAGGGGTCGCCCGGCGCGGGGGCGATGCTTTCAAGTCCCCAGCGTTTGATGGCCTCTTCGAACGCTGTGTGGATGTGGACGAGACCGTCCTTCCATGCTCGAAGTTTTTTCTGGACATCTTCGGCACAAGAATCAAACGGTGGCGTGTGCGCAAGAGCCTGATCGAAATGGTCTAAGACGCGCAAGAGGTCGTGTGTTAGTTCTTCAAGCAGGAAAACGCGTGCTTCCTCACGCTCCCGCTTCAAATCTTTTTTCAGATTATCGTAATCGGCAAGAGCGCGTTTCCACCCCGCAAGATACTCCTCTGCCATCTTCTCGGGGGAAAGGGATTCGTTTGGTAAAGGATTATCGTTCATAAGAAGGAGATGGCTGATTCAGGAGTTCGTGGGCCAGCTGGACGAGCCCAACGTTACGGTTGTAGTCCATGCGCATGGGGCCGATGAGTCCGATAATACCTGACATCTGGGGACTCGCGCGGTAACGGATAAAGACAGAGGAAAACGAGGAGCCAAAAGGATTCTTTGTGCCAATCAAAACGATCGGCTCGTCCGTGATGGTCCCGAAAAGCGCATGAAGAATTCCCTCCATCTCATCGAATACGCGCGCAAGTTCTGCAAGTATCTGCGCGTCAGAAAAATCTGGTTTACCAAACAAGTTCGCCATGCCGGCATAATAGCTTCCCCCCTGTTCCGTCGCCATAACTGCCGTCTCTCCGGAAAGGTCGCCGAGCGTACGTGCCACGCGTCGGAGAGTATTCTCTGTGCTGCTTGACTCCGCCATCACCGACTCCAAACGGCGCCGCGCAGAAGCAACCGGAGCCAGATGAAGAAAGTTCGCCAAATAATAGCGGTACCCCAACTCTGTGGGAACACGCCCTGCAGATGTGTGCGGTTGCGTGAGGTAGCCGGCTTCTTCAAGTACACACATGTCATTGCGAACCGTCGCGGGAGAAACGTCGAGATCAAACTGCGACACAATATGAAGAGAGGCCACGGGCTCTGCCGAGCGGATATACTCTTCAACCACCAGCTTCAAAATGGTTTCTTGCCGTGAAATCATAATTTAGCACTCATATATTACGAGTGCTAAGCCTCCCTGTCAAGCAGGCCGGCGGTTCTCAAAATCTCTCTTTGCTCGCACATGATCAATAAGCGCGGCGGAGTCCGCTCCGTGGGGTCCGGGAATCAACTCTTCCGCAAGTTTCAAGGCTTCGCGCCGGGCAATCTCCTCACGTTCCCCCCCAAATGTATCCCACCCTCTTTCCGCTTCCTGCCATTTAGCATAGGCATTCCGCCCATCGGGAGTCTCCCATGTAGAAGCATCCGCCGCATGCACATCACGTTGTTTTAACGATTCCCCACGGTCTACAGCCGCTTGATTGTAAAGCACATAGGTTCGGCGCGGCGCGTCAAAGCGCAGCACCTTCCAGTCCTTCAGGTTCCAGCTCCCCGCCGCTTTGTCCCACACAGGGACTTCTTCTCCGACGCGGCGCTCCCGAAGCGGGGATACGGCTTTCGTCAACGCGTATTCTTTTTCTGCCAACTTCATTTCTTTAAAACGCAAGACCTCTGTAGCTCGTTCCTTTGTATCCATGCCATGAAGAGTCGGATTGCGCACGGCGATACGCGCCTGGCGCACTTCCGCCTGGAGGGCGTCTCTTTCCTTGCGGAGTTTTGCCACTTCGTCATCTACTTCTTCAAAAACAAGCCCTTCGTCTTCGGCTTTCGGTTCCTCGACTTCCTCAAAAATCGGTTCGTCTTCCGGTTTTGATTTCGGTTGTTCTTTGCGCGCAAAAAGCCGTTCCAAAAATCTCATATGCGGACAGTATAATCTAAAAAATCGAAACCGGGGAGAGATGTCCCCGGTATTGCGCCAGAATCGCTCTAGCGCAGAGAAGAAAGGGCCACGGGCCGCGAAAGGTGCGCATGCGGCTCCGGCGCTTGCAAGCGCAGCATCCCTGTGGGGACGCGCGGATGGTGGAAGGCCCGCGCGAATGGCGGGTCACCGACCTGCATCCGCATGAACACGCTCGTGGTGATGGCGACGACATCAGGCAGCTCGATCTCTGCGTGCGTGCCCATGGCAACATCTGTCCCCCCGGTAGTGCCGAGAAGGAATCTCACATGGCGCTCGAGCGCCACGACCTCTCTAGCCGTCGCGCTCTTGGCGAGCCGCACACGGACGAGATTTCCCATCCGTGTCTGCACAATCGAGAGCACGCGCACTCCGGTCAGAAACCGGTAGTCACGCACATCGGCTGTGCCGGCCACGATGACGCGGCGAGGTTGCCCTCGCCGGCTCGGGTGATCTTCACCCGGTTGTCTGTCCGTCGTGAAAAGTTCGTAGACCTTCGCCTGATGGTCCATCGCAGCCTCCCAAGGGGAAATGCGAGGGGTGAGCTTAAACGAGGGTCGGCTTGCTGTCAACCCCTCCTTTCGCGGGGGGAGGGATCAAGCGTCGCCAGTGTGCCGTGGAAAGCTTTGCCCGTGAAAGAAGCTCGGCAAATTTTTGCCCGCCTAAGACCGTGGGAACGATGACGTAGTCCGCTCCTGCGGCGTAGGCAACCTCCGCTTGGGCGGGATACTTCACCGTGACAATAACATTTCCTTTAAATTTTCGTGCGGCGAGATACTCAAGAATCGTTGTCGTATCCCCCATGTCCTGCACCGTCGAAATAATCAGACGCGCCTTATGCGCCCGAATGTCCTCTAGTAAATCCTCGTCGCCCACATCACCATAGAGAGCGTGAATCCCGCGCTCCCGCAAGCGCTCCACCGCTTCTGGGTGGAAATCCACAACCGTGAAGGATTTTTTGAGTGCCTGCACGGCGGGGAGAATCGTCTCCCCTGTCCGGTGGCATCCAAAGAGAAAAATCTCCGGTGTGTTTTGCGCTACTTCATGCCGGAGTTTGGCGTGCGGCTCAAGGAATCGCGTAGCCGGGCGAACAAAACGGTAGAGAAGATCGCTATATTTTATGAGATAACTCGAAATGGTAATCGTCAGAAACCCAACGGCAGCGGTAAGAGAGAGAAGAGACGACTCCACAAGACCCTGTGCCGCCGCAAGACCAACAAGAATGAAAGAGAATTCACTCACCTGCGCGAGTGTGGACCCTGTAAGCCATCCGGTGCGCGGGTGGAAACCAAGTATGCGCGTAAGAAGAAGGACCACGACAGGGTTAAGAATCAAAACAAGAAGAGAAAAAGCGAGGATGTAAGGGAGGATGCCAGGCATGGCACTAAGGTCGAGGTTTGTGCCAAGAACAATGAAGAAAATGATGAGAAAGAAGTCACGGAGATTGCGCACGCGCGCAAGAATTTCCCTTTGGAAAGCGGTACCAGAGAGTGCGATACCGGCAAGAAGCGCGCCAATCCCCATACTAAAACCCGCGAGCTGAAGCGCGCTTGCAGCGGCGAAACACCACCCAATAGCAAACAGGAGAAGAAGTTCCTGCGACCGCGCGGCGTATCGCACAATGGGCGGCAAGAGCCAAACACCAAAGGCAGCGAGAACCACTACGGCAAGGAAGCCCTTTGTGAAGGCGATAGCAAGTATGTCTCCAAAAGTACGATCCGTTCCAAGTGCCGCAAGCGCAAGTAACGCCACCATTGCGACAAGATCCTGCACAAGGAGAACCCCAACGGTGAGACGACCATGAAGGGTGTCTAGTTCATCTTTATCCGCAAGAATTTTTACAATAATGATCGTGCTTGAGAGAGCAAAGCCAAGACCAACGATGAGGGCAGAGATCGTTTCAAAACCGAGCACGCGTCCCAGAAAAAATCCGGCAAGCGTTGCAAGAGTAATCTGTCCAATACCAACAAGAAGAACCGCGCGACCAATTTGACGCATGCCGCGCCAGTTAAGGCCCAATCCGACCGTGAAGAGGAGGAACGCCACGCCGACTTGCGAGAGGACACCGAAGATTTCCGACGACCGCGTTAAATTGAGAAGGCTCCCCCCCGCGACAACGCCGGTTAGAAGATATGCAAGAATAAGAGGTTGGCGGAGAGCTGAGGCGGCAAAACTCAAAAACGTCGCAAGAACGATGATCGCACCGATTTCAAAAAAAATGTCTGCGGGTTGCATATCCTCCTGTCAAAAAGATTATACGCGAGAATAATAAAAAGAGAAAACCCCGAAACGTCGGGGTCGGAGAAGATGCGCAGGAACTAGAGCGGGATGGGAATCGGTCGCGCTAGTTCGTCCATGGGACAGAGCGCGCGAATGCGCTCGAGAAGGTGCAGGAACTCCAGGGCATCCTTAGGACGCCGTGTGACGTCGGGGTACCGCGCCCGGCAGAGGAGCACTTTGAGGTCGGCGGGAATCGGAAGCGCGTGGAGACGATTCCACATCTCTCGCGGCAAGCACGGCTGCCCGGCATTCTCGATCGACTTTTTCACCGACCGCGCCGCATATCCTTCCACACCAGTGAGCACGGACAGGAGCGTGACAGCAAGTGCCGCCACCTCTGCCGCCGGCGTGATGGGGAGACCGTGGATCTGTTCGAGGGATGCGTAGGCCGGAGTGAAGACGTAGTTGCCTGTAGAAAGACTGTGCGCCGGCTCGTTCAAGCGTCCGCTCCACTCAAGGTCGGCGAGAACCGCCGTCCAGTCGCCCTCCTCGTGGCCGGGACGGAACGCCGTATTGCCGAGGGTGACATCGCCGTGCGTGCGGCCACGCGCGTGAAGCCACGCCAGGCCCTCGCAGAGCTCCTCCGCGTGGACGAGGAAGGTCTCGAGAGTGAGGCCACCGTCGTACAGGCGCTCCCAGCGGCCGCTAGAGGGGAAAACAAGCTCCTCCGTCACGAAGCCGCGCAGGCTATGCCCATCGTCCACTTCCGCAAACACGTGCGGGAGGGCCGGGTGCACAAGGTCTTCGAGAACCGCGTACTCCGCTGCGAGACGTGACAGGAAGATGGGGTCGGCGCGACGTGGCATGCGCGCCACAAGCGCAGTACCCCACGGAAGCGGTTGAATGCCCAACCGGTAGTGACGAAACTTCTTCACACGCTCGGGCCGGAACTCGTCGAGGACTGTTACGGGAATACCTGCCACGTAAAGCGTGGTGGGGATGGGGGCATCAACAATCTGCATCACTGGAACCTCCCAGTTAAAGGACCGCGCCGAGTATGCACGAAAAATCGCTGCGCGTCAATCAGTGAGTCAGAATTAATGAAGATCAGACGCCAGTGACGTAGCTAAGTATTGACGACCTTTCACCAACGTCTTTTTCTCTAGCGCCTCCAGTAGATTAACGTCGAGATGCTCCGCTAACAGGAGTACGATATTGCAAAGATCGGCAAGTTCAGATTCAAGCTGTTCACGAGCCTCCACGGGCGGGAGTTTTTTCTCGGAACGACACTGCTCGTCGCACACCGATAACGCCTCGGCGAATTCTCCCACCTCTTCCATGAGTTTGAGAAGGAGAATCTCGCGCGTAAACGTAATACCGTGTTTTTTTGCATAGCGCTCGGCATTCGCCTTTACAAGCCGTTGGATCTCAGAAAATTCCATAGATAGTGATTATTAGGAAAGATAATACCACAGTGACCGCTGAGCATGGGATAGTTTTTTATGAAAAAGGAAAAGAGGCGCTGGGCCTCTTGAGGAAAGGAACTGATGTGGGTCAACCTGGATCGGTCATACGTGGGAGATCGCAGTCTTTGAAGTAAGACATGTCTCCGTAGTCCGCGGCATGCAGACGGGCGCGGAACCCCAGGAGTGCCCGCCACTTGTTGCCGCCTGCGATGTGTAGGTAGTCGTCGTAAAAGCTTGCTTCCTCCTTTGCCTTCGGATGCTTCAGAAGGTGGCGGATTTCGCGCTCGTACTTCCCAATATAGGTGAGCTGAGTCGCGCAGTCGCGCATGGAGTGCACCATCATGCAAAAGAAGAGGGCTGAAACGACCGCCGCAAGGCCCAGTGCTCCCCACTTGTCTGCCGTAAAGTTGTCGCCAGAGCCCTCCCAGATGAAGACGACGCTGAAGAGCAAAATACCGTATGCCAGACAGAAGAAGAGCAGGGCACCGATAAGGCGCACGGTGCACATGAACTCCAGGTCATCGACGATCTCTTCGTAGCTCGGAAGATGCTCTCGACCGCTTGCGGACATGGTCTTCTCCCGTAAGATTGATGCCGAGCAGAGTTTAGACACCCGGCCAGGAACCCTAGCACGATTTTGTATTCACGGCAATCGATGGACGCTCTTAAGAAAACGTGGTAGATTTTTCGCGCTCAAACGGCCCCATCGTCTAATGGTTATCCGGCGAAGAACGTGAGATTCAAATAAAAAAATCGGGATTGATCAGAAAACAACTGAAGGATAAACTAGGCAAACACGGCCCCATCGTCTAATGGTTAGGACGCTAGGTTCTCATCCTGGAAATCCGGGTTCGATTCCCGGTAGGGTCACCAACAAAAATGTTCACCGCAAGGTGGACGTTTTTGTTGGTGAAAGGGCCCACGACGGGAATCGAACGAGAGGATGGTAAGGGGAGGCACTCCCCTTACATGTTGGGGGTGACAGAACCCCGAGCCTGTCGAGGGGGACAACCAGAGGGGCGGAAGCCCCTATGGAGAGGAGCGGAGCGACGATGTGAGTTCCCGGTAGGGTCACCAACAAAATGTTCACCGCAAGGTGGACGTTTTTGTTGGTGAAAGGGCCTACGACGGGAATCGAACGAGAGGATGGTAAGGGGAGGCACTCCCCTTACATGTTGGGGGTGACAGAACCCCGAGCTTGTCGAGGGGGACAACCAGAGGGGCGGAAGCCCCTCTGGAGAGGAGCGGAGCGACGAAGTGAGTTCCCGGTGGGGTCACCAAAAAAGCCACCAGCATTGCTGGTGGCTTTTTGATCCCGTCGCTACGGGTTAGAATGCGGTTTTAGTATCAGTGGAATATTTACCTGTACCGTAGAAGGAGTCCATTTCCTTCGGACCGAATCGAAACGGACCGGCCAGCTTAAAAAAGCCGGCGTGACTTGTCATCATGTCGAGAAATGTTTGCTCTGTTTTCCGAATGAGCTCTGGGATATTTTCGGGCATAGTCTTAGGACTACAAAGGCGATGTACGATCTCATTTCTGTGGTTTAAAAAGTTTTTCGTTCGTTTCATGTACTCTCGAGCGACTTTATTAATTCCTTCAAGGTCATCATCGGCTTCTTTGTCAGGATAACTTAATGGTAGAAGCTGTTCGATCCCTTTTACGATTTTACGTGTGTCGATTCTATTGTCGTAAAAATAAGAATCCTCGTGTGGCTCAAAAGTTGGAGCCGCGCCGTTTCTAACCTGATTTTTCAGTAGAATCTGCTCAATTAATCTAGCTGCTTGGATAGTGTAAAAATCAGTCAGACAGGCATAGACAGTCAACCCTCCAAGTTGACGGATAACGTCACTAGACTCAAGTCCTGCTTTTGCCTGTTTTTGAAGATCGGAGAGTTTCGATAATTGTTGAGCGACTGACAATATCACTTTCGGCATAGTGCGATTGATTTTAGTACACCGATAACAAAAACAAAAGATCGTTATACTCGTTAGTTTCGTTGTCACCCACCTCATAATCTCTCATACTTTTGAATCGGTTCGAGGGGTGCCCGTGATACTAGGAGATCCTAAGACGTTTAATTGATAATCCCTGATAGTTCAGACCGTCTCGCTAGCCCTAACTGTTTATGTCTCATAATCTCCTATTCTGATTTAGACTTTTCATTAGCACCTCCACAGCAGCGTGGTGCAAACTTTGCCGAGATACATGTGTTATGATGTGCGCAAGTTGTGCAAATTGTAAATCTTTGCCAGCTGAACTAAGTGTCCGATCGGACACTTAGTTCAGCCTTCCGCGTTGGGCTAAGATGACACTATGGAGAAAAAAACTGCAAGACATCTACGACAGGATTCAAGTGTCGCAAAGGTTCTTCAAACCTTTGGTAATTTCGTCTACGGCTTTAGCTATGCACAAACTTTTCGAGGACGAAAGCTCCTGTGGTATTACGAGTTCGATGTGGAACGCATGCGTCACGATATTCCAAAAAGACAGAAGACGGAAGCTATTCGATTGCTTCGTCAGAGAAAATTACTCCAACTACGGGAACGAGCTGGAAAATTTGAAGCGGCGTTTACACAAGAAGGGTTCTTTGAGTACACCCGTCTCCAAGTTCTGTCCGCAAACACGCTTCCCGATGGAAAGGACTGTCTCGTCGTGTTTGATATACCAGAACAATGTCGTGCTATCCGTCGCCAGTGGAGAAACTTCTTGAGAGCTTCCGGATTTATTCAGTACCAATTAAGTGTTTGGATCTCGCCGTTCGACGCTGCCCAACCTCTTACGCGACTCATCCACCTTGCAGGAGTAGACAGATGGATCCGCGTCTACATTGCAGAGTTGCAGTGTTATGTGTCCGATCGGACACATAGTAAGACACAGCGCGTGCAAGCGCGGGCATAAAATGAAAGTGTCCCGCAATCAGTACAAACCTGCTTCCACACGACCACAGGTTGGCCCTTGAGGAAACTGAATATTTGCTTTACCATTGCAACGCCGTATACAACGGCCGCGATTTCTCACGCAACACAGGAGAGATCTCCGTGATGACGCTTCCTGCAGGAGAGTATGGGGTCCCGATTGTCGTGGATCCCACCCAGTTCCATCATCTCGTCGGCGACACGCGAGAGGATGTCAACAGCATCCTCCAGCGGGTTCTCGAGTGTCTCCCCATCACGGGCAGGAGCCTCGGGATGTGTGCGCGCGTCCCCCTCGACCCCGGGGCAGTCGACCGCACCCGCCACAGCGTGCACGTGAGCATCCTGCGCGAGGACACGAAATTCGTGCTCAAGTTCGTCCGGTTCGCCGGACCTCTCCCCCTCTTCTAGAACCACAACGTGTTCCTTCTTCTCCCGCCCATGGCGGGATTTCGATTTTAAACATCTCACAAGCTCACCCACCCTCCGTACTGGCGTACAAGGAGTTCATTCGCGTGTAGCGGCTCGGCCATGATTTCTTTTACCACCTTCTCCATCCTGGCACTCTGCGATCCCTTTACCAGCACCACGTCTCCGGCGCGTATGTTGTCATCAAGCCACTTCCCTGCTTCTTCCGGCGATTCAAATTCATAAACATGCTCGCGCGCCATCCCCGCGGACAAGGCTGCCCGCGCAATATCGCGCGCCTTCTCGCCTGCCGTCACAAGCAGGTCAATTCCCAACTCCACCACCATCTTGCCAATCCTCTCATGCTCTTGTGCATGGTACTGCCCCAGCTCTGCCATGTGGCCAAGCACGGCTATCCGTCGCGCTTCCCCCACCATCGTGAAGAGCGGGAGCGTCTCGAGCGCGGCCTGCATCGCCGCCGGCGCCGCATTATATGTGTCGTCAATGATGAGCGCCCCGCGAATACCCGGCAGAAGCCGCAAACGACCAGCTGTAGGTTCAAGGGCCTCCAGTCCCCTTAAAATCTGCTCCGGCGAAAGGCCCAGACGTTCGCACACAGCAATGGCGCCCGCTACCATCGAGCTTGCGGGGCGGCCAATAATATTTTTGAGCTCCACAAAATACGTCTGCGTCTTTGATGTGATCGTAAGCGCAAACGTTGCAAATGTTTCCCCTGGAAGAAACTGTCCGTCGGGTTTCACCGTGAGGTTCTCCTCTCGCACTTGTACATCGGCAGAGACATCGCATCCGTATCGTTCAATGGGAGCGTTCGCACCGCCTACCAACTGATCTCTCATTGCGTCGTCAGCATTCACAAATACGGCACCGCCAGGAATAACCATCTTGGCAAGCGTTGATTTTTCACGTGCGACATCCTCAAGCGTCCCAAAAAATTCCGCGTGTACAGCGCTTACACCCGTCATGATAGCGGCATGCGGCCGCGCGATCGCACACAATCTTGCCACGTCACCGTGGTGATCCGCTCCGTACTCCAGTACAAGATATTTTGGATAGGCCCGTGTCTTGCCGTAGGCCATCCCAAGCGCTTCAAGAGTAAGTTCAAGCCACCCTGTGGCTGAACGACCCGGACTCTTTTTATCCAAAATCCCAAACGGAAACCCAAATTCATTGTTATAATTTTCTCGCGGCGTCGCTACATTGTATCCCGCTTGTTTTAACACGGTTGCTATCGCGAGACGCAGGGAAGTTTTCCCGTACGATCCTGTGATGCCGACAATAAACGGCTTGTAGCGGTAAATCACGCGTTTCGCGCAGTGCGCCAAAAATATTTGGAGGATTCTTTTCATATTAATCCATTCGTGTAGGAGGGACGTCTAAGTACTCTAGCAAGAACTTCGCAATATCCCCAAACAACGGGGCCGCGGTAGATTCGGCAAACTGTACGCTGGTCGGCTCGTCAATGCGCGTTACCATGACAAACCGCGGATTATCCACGGGACCAAAACCGGCAAACGACCCAATGGTGCGCGTATCGGAATACACCCCGTCCACGGCAATCTGCGCTGTGCCCGTCTTACCGGCAATGTAGTATCCCCCTACGCCTGCACGGCGTCCATGGCCGCGCTCCACCACAGAAACAAGCATGGCGCCAAGTAGGCGCGCCGCTTTTTCAGAAATCACCCGTCGAATCTGCTCACGCGGCAATTCCTTCACAACCCCATCTCCCATCCGCACCTCCGCGACCAACCGTGGCCGCAGAAGAATTCCGCCATTGGCAATCGCTCCATACGCTTGTGCAATCTGAATCGTCGTGGCGGTAATTCCTTGCCCGAACGACGCCGTGATCGGATAAGTGTCCCCCTCCTTTTCAAGCGATGTAACATTGCCGGCCACTTCCGTATCGAGCGGCAGCCCGGTCTTCTGTCCGAATCCAAACTGCTCCACGTACGAACGGAACACGTCATAGCCCGTTTTCCCTACCACAAACGCCACACCCGTATTAAGTGATTGTTCGAGCACTCCCGTCATCGTTACAATGCCGTGCGCTTTTTTGTCAGAGTTCCGGATGGGTTTTGGTCTTACATCCACAATTCCCGTATCCTCATACGTCATGGACGGCGTCACCGCGCCCGTGTCGAGCCCCGCCGCCATCGTTACCGCCTTAAACACAGACCCCGGTTCATAGGCGCCAAACGTCACGGGATTGTTGAAGACATCAATGGACTCGGTGTCTCCATACCGAGCCGGATCAAAATCTGGATAGCCACAGAGGGCCAGCACATCACCCGTCTGTGGGTCCAGGATCACAACCGACCCGCTCTTTGCTTCGTGTTGGAGTACAGCCTGTTTCAGCGCACGACATGCCATAAACTGAATCGTGCGGTCAATGGTGAGAACAATGTCCGCGCCATCTTGAGCCGGTTCATACTCCCGCCCGCCGACAACAACCAACCTTCCGCCCGGATCTTTCTGCGTCTTCAAGTACCCCGCCGTTCCTGCAAGCGTCTCCTCCCAATAGCCTTCCACACCGTAACGCCCAACAGGCCGATCATACTCATCGCGTCCTACAAATCCGAGCACATGACCGCCCACTCCCGTCTCTGGGTACAACCGTGTCGGTTCACGAATATAGGAGATTCCCGGCAAGTCCAATTCGCGCAACTTCGCAAGCGCCTCTTCGCGCACCCCGCGCGCCACCGGTTCATAGGGGTCACGCTTGTTGCTCAACCGTTGCACAAAACGATCATACGCGCTGCGAGCACCCTCTATCGTCTCTCCCGCCACTTCAGGGATCAATACATCAAGTTCTGTGCCAACAATTTTCTCATCCTCTGCCATAGGCTCCTCTGCTGGCGGAATCTCCGCGCGTTCGTCTGGCTCTTTCGCCGGCTCATCGAAACGAAGGCCCAAAACATCCACAAGCGTCTTCACGGTTGTTTCAACATCTTCGATCTCGCTTGGATTGGCAAACACAAACCCGAGGTCTTGCGTCGTCGCCACCGGCACAAGACTCTGCGTCTCGCCGTCCCGCATAAAGATTGTGCCGCGGCGGGGCATAAGGGCGCGTGAAATATCCTGTTGGGAAGATGCGCGCGCCTCAAATGCCTCATGTTTAACGACTTGGAGAAAAAATAGGCGGGCAATTAATACAATGGCGCCGGCAACAATTAAAAACTCAAGCGTGCGCAGCCGCCACGGAAGACTTTCGTTCGTGAGGCGAGAGAGTATCACAGCGTCGGCAAGCCAAAATTGAATAGGGCGCCCCCACCGTTCGGATTGTAGCCGTTTTGAATTTCCTCTGCGTCGGAATACCCATCTCCATCGGTGTCAGGGTTATAAGGATCACTCCGATAGAATGCCTCTTGTTCATCCGACAAGCCGTCGCCGTCGGCATCCTTCCCGCCCGGGAACGCATCCGTTGCATCTCCTTCTCCTCCTAGAGTCTCCCTGCCAGAAGCAGGAACCGGCGTCGTGCGTTGCTCGCCGTTTGGGAGCTGAATGGGTAACTCCGCCGGCTTTCCGTCCCATTCTTCCAACTCCACATCAAGTACCGCTACATCAGCAAATTGAACGACGACACGGTGAAGCGAATTGTTCGCCTGGTCAATCCACAAAAACACGCGCGCAGCCTCCCACAGCGGCGTGCGGCTTGCGGCGTCCTCGTTTCCCCAAAGTTCTTCAAAGGCAACCACGGCGGCTGGATTAAGGCGTGCGGTATAAAGTCGTGCCGCGCGGCCGTGCAAAATCTCTACAAGCCCCCCTTGAGGATCTGTAAAAAGTGGCGTCTCTCCCACAAACTGCCGGAGACGCGCAAGAAACGCCCCGTCGCGAAATCGCTCTGTGAGCGCTGCTTTCCATCCGACAAACAATGCTTCCGGCGCTACACTCCCACTAAATGTTGGCGCGCCGTTAGATACGTCCACATTGCCTTCGAGACGCAGATCTACAAGTTGCGCGGCCTCCGCCATCACGGCGTCGGTAAATCGCACACTCCCTGTCATGGAAAATCGTTCGCGTGCCGCCAGCGCACTCTGCATGCGTTCTATGTGTCTCCCATCGTTCACGTACCGATTGTAAAACCACCACCCGCTAAACAGAGCGCCGGCCAAAAGGATAAGAAGACAAAGAATCCCAAGTACCTTTCCCATAGTTGTGCACATCATACTACAAAGAGTGCTCTTGACGCACTTGCCTATCCATCTTATATTCCCTTTCGATTATTCTTTAGGCCTTATGAAAGTGAACAAGCTCCTTGCTTCGGAGTTAGGCGCGGAACTTTCCGTCGCCAACGAACCGTTTGTCCTTCAATCTAAACTCACCCTCAAGCTCGAAGGAGGGGTGAATGCGCACTGGCTATTTAGCAATAGCGGCACGTGCCTTTCCATCAATCCCGAGACGGAAGAAATTCTCATTTTACGACCGGTGGAAAAAGAGATCGAGCACGACGATGAAGTTGTCGTGGAGAGCGGAAAAGATTACGAGTTTTCCTACGAGGACCGCGGTGCGGTGGAAGAGCTTGGCGGCGAAGGAGTGTTCGATGAAGGCGACGAACTCGAGTTTATGGAGTACGAGGCCGGCGATGGTGATCGTGTGCGGATTGTGACAAACACCTACAACGGAGAGGAGCGGGCATTTGTGGGAAACGTTGTGACAGAAGAAGACATCGTGGAATAAGAAAACAAAAAATCCCCCACGGGGATTTTTTGGTTCTCCAGAAAAGACACATCATGTCTGCTCTGGGGAAAGCGCCGAGAACCGTCGGCGCGAAGAGAGGGCCCTGCCGACGCGTTGGCGCCTGGCAGGATTTGGTTCTTAGGGAAGGAACGGGGGGGAGGAACTACTTACTCGACATGCGACCGCGGGCCGCGAGGAACTTCTCGTGCTTCGCGCGGGCGGCAGCGATGACTTCGTAGGGGCCCACGAAGGTCCGGACGACCCGTACGGCCTCCACCCAGGCGGCATCGTTCGTGTATCCCCGCCCCAGGTACACCTTCATGGCATCCAGGGTCGCCCGGCCGGGGGGGTCGTTGTCGGTGCTGAGCGCGTACTTCACGCTCTTCGTCGGGTCTTCCTTCTTGATGACATTGCCGAGCATGATGGAGAACGCGGTCTCCCAGGCAGCCTCGAAGGCCTCGCGGTCCAAGTTCTTCCGCCGACCCTGCAACTGCTTGTCCCAATCGATGCGATCCACCACGGCCTTGGCGCGCCGCTCCGGCTCGCTCACCTGCAAGTCGCTGAAGATCTTCTCCGCGGCGGCCTGGCCGCGGACGCTCGCCTCGGCGAAGAACTTCGCGACCTCGGTGTCCGTCCGCGACAGCTCCGCGTCGAGGACGCGGTTGATGGCCTCGCGGGCGGCCTTGTCGGCGTCCTTAACCATGTTGTACCGCGCCACCGCCATCTCGCTCTCGCGATCCGTCACCCGCTTGCCGTCCATCTCCACTCCTTCGGTGAGGTAGAGGATGTCCTCGGGATTCTCCGCGAAGGGATTGAACCGGACGGCGTAGACGGGTTCTTCGGCCTTCACCGTCCCACTCTTCTTGTTCACGTTCACGGAAACGTTGCGGGGGGCGCCGTCCTTGCTGCGGTTCACGAAACCGTGGACGTCGCTGTAGGCCACCATGTCCACCTTCTCCTTCGATCCCTCGGGGGTCTCGGGATAGAAGCGGGCCTTGATCTTGGGGAGCCACCCCTCGCGGTCCTCAAAGGCCGGCTGAGTCGAGCCCGGGGGGGCGTAGACCAGCGTGACCCGGTACTTGAGCCCGCCGCTCGCGGTGCGGCTAACCCAGCCGCGCGTGGTGTCCAAACGGATGTCCGTCAGGAACCACCGGCCGGGCTCCTTCTCCCCCGCCAGGCGCCGACGGATGTCGGAGCGGAGCAGGTAGAGGTGCCCGTTCACGCCGTGCTCGACGACGTGATGATTGTCCTCGTCGTCCTGGCCCTTGTAGCCCCGGACCTCGGGGTCCGGGGGCTTGCGCTCGAGGTAGCGGGCCTCGGCGGCAATCATGTCCGCCGGATTCTCAGACGTGAGCTTGATCAAAACGGTGCCGTTGAAACGAAGCGCGCTCATCGGGAACTCCTTTGCCTCGCTAGAGAGGTGACGAAGAGTGGCAATCTTAACCGCGGGATGCGGTCTTAAGGGATGGTGCCAAATCCACCCACGAAACACACGCCATAAAACAGCGTGTCTTTCGTGGGCAGATAGGCCAAAAATGTCTAAAGATCGAGGAGGGAAGATACCAAAAAAATGGCTTTTTGTCAACCTCCGCCGTTGACATTCCCGAAAGTTCGGTCTATAAGTGTGAGTCATACCGCACAGCGCGGTTGACGGGAGAAATAGACGCCATGACACGCACGACCCGGGTTTCGGCCCACGAGGACGTGCGGGTGCACGGCCTCTACCTCTGGACTCCAGCAACCGACGAGGGAGTGACGGAGATGGTAATGGTCTTGGCTCCCAAGATCATCCAGGACACGGCGTCCGCAATCGGTTCCGCCCCCTGCCTCAACGCGGTGGGTCTCCGGCACGGATACCATATGTCCATCCCTCTCTACGAGGCAGGGCTCTTCCCTCACCCTGTAACGTTCGAGACGAACGGCAGGCTCGAGGACCGTGGTGACGCCACGGCGGAAGAGATTAAGTCGCTGATCCTCGCGGCCTACCGCACCTCCAACGACTACAAGCGGGAGGTTCTGGCAAAGATCAACGATTTCTTCCTCTCCGAGGCGAATGGCGTGGAGGGATCGTTCCTCTATGGCGGGCTCGCCATAGACAAACCGCGTACGAGCGACATAGACTTCGGCGTCTTCGTGTCCCCGGACATCTTCACGCGGAATATCCTGGCGGACATTCCGGAGCGCAGGAGCTTCGCCATCGGCATCAGGAGCGCCCGCGTCTGGCGCGTTGCTGCGCGCCTGACCGACCTGTTCGGACTGGACGCGCGTGCGCTCGAATACCTGGCGTGGGTGCTCCGCGGTGGCGTCTCCGCGGATGATCTGCACGAGGCGCACAGGCCGTTCAAGCAGAACTTGGGCGTCATCAAAGGCCTCACGAAGAAGCTCGACATCCAAGTCTTGCCGCCGCTTCCCATGGATCCCTTGCTCCGGCACCTCTACAACGAGGAGAGCCTGAAGAAAGGGTGGGACCCAAGCTTCCTCGACCGCATGGCGGGGAAGATGAGGCTGTGGAACCCCGACACGCAGAAGTTCGACCCTCTCGGGACTGACGACATCAACCTCGGAAGTCCCGGCGACTAGTTCCTTCTACCCCCAACGTAGTGCCAAACGTAGCCGCTAGGCGGAGTGGTACGAAGTGGGATCAAGCGAGGCCCCGGCCTCGCTTTCGAATTTTCCAAACATCTTTTTTATACCATCCATGTCGCCCATACGCACGACACGTTTTGTATCTACCTCTGTCGTCTTCACCCATCCCGGTACCGGTGCACCTTCGTAGAGTCGGTAGAGATGCATGAGGTAGGTCGTTGCGGAATTCGCCTCCTTTGGCAGCGTGAGAGCAAAGGCAACACCTTCATCAATTTTCGTGACACGGTGCACGTGGGGAAAAATACGGCCGGGAATTTTGCGCGGCTTAATATTCAGAAAGGGAAAGTACCGCAGAGCGTTCATCGGATCGTTCACACCGTCTTGAGAGAGAAAATCTACAAAGAACGTACGATCCTCAGCAGAGGCGGACAAAGGAAGGGGAATTTCGTCGGGGATAGTGTCACCCGCCTTTTGTACTTTTGAGAGGTAGCGGTTCACCACCCAACTCGCGTACCCATTCACCATAAGCCGCACGGCATCCTGGACATCGCGCCAGGCATTGATCGTTTTCGTGGGTTCGGCGATAAGGCGATCAAGCACGGCTATTTCCCGGCTGAAGGTGTACGGGAGGGGCTCAATAAATTTTCGCATCTCACGCCATTCACCGTAACAGCCAGCGAGTTTCATGCGGATTTGGCGGAAGAGCGGCAGGTCGGTGGGACCGATTTCGGTAAAGAATACACGCAGCGCCCCGTCCACGTCACCACGCGCCATGAGACAGCCGACTTTGTGACCTTCAAGACGCGATCCGAAACGTTGAAGACCAAAATAATTTGCAAAGCCCAGTCGGTTGTAGGCTTCAATCAAAAATCGCAGACGCTCGCTTGACTCATGCGCGTCGGTGCGGACAAAAATAGTGAACTGATTCCCTTTCAGCCCTCCGCGTTCAAGGGCGCGATTTCCATATGTCACCGGCTCAAGAAAGATGTTTGGGATTTTTGTTTGGGCCACGCGCGGCCATTCGATGTCACGAAGTGAGAGACGTTGCGCAGTTACGGCTGCAGCATCTTTCAATCCTGCATAGCCGATTGCGGTTTCTGGAATGCTGAGGTGCGTCGCAATCTGCGCTATGGCGTTGGGTGTAGAGAGGTGGACCTTAATAAGGTTGACCAAAAGCGTCCGGTGGTCCCCTGTACCCTCGTCGGGAACCGACCGCGTGGGGTTCACCGACACAATCTCGCCGTTCTCGCACACTTCCTCCACAATAAAATCCTGCGGCAGATAGCGCAGATAACCCTTAGGCCGACCTGCATCAAGCCCTACAATGCCGACGCGCGCATGCAAAAAATCCGGGTCGAGCAGGCTCTCGCGGGTCAAAAGACTCGGATCCTCCTTGCAGAGACGGTCAGTTTCTTCACGCTCCGCGCGCCATGCGTCGTGTGTTGTTCCCCCATTCATAAAATGTTTCTCACTAAGTCATGACTTAGTGATCACTAAGTGAGGATAAGTGGGATTGACAAAGTTGTACTCTAAAGTAAGCGGAAAAAGTCCCCAGCACTTAGTTTCCTCAATTTTCTCTCTTAGTGATCTCTAAGAGAGAAAGTGGGTTTAAGTATAGCATGTGAATTGACGGGGGAGGAATTTTATGGTAAGGAAAGCGGGCGCGATTAACCCCTGGAGGACCACCATGTTGCGCATCGCACAGATCCTTTCCATCATGTTCCTTGTCACGAACAACGCCAGCGCCGAGGAGTCGCACGAAACCGATGGCGGCAGGATCGTCGTCGAGGACGACGGCGTGGACACGGCCGCACCGGTCGAGCACGCGCTCGAGTCCTACAGCTTCTGCCTGGCGCAGGTCACCCTCGACCTGAACGCAAGCTACGACGCGTTCGAGATCGCGAGCAACAACGAGGCTCTGCGGATCCAGAAGTTCTACGACCTCTACCAGGCGCGCTGCGAGGGCACGGAGCACAGCCTGCCCGACCCCAACCTGACGGCCGCCGAGTGCCACGAGGCGCTCGAGTCCGTCATGGCGGCGCTCGCGGCCCACGAACGTACCAAGTACGAGTACAACCGGCTCATCGTGGAGTCCGGCCCCATGGGCCTCACCCGCGCCGAACACGTTGGCGCACCCGTGTTCGCAAGTCAGCAGTTGCCGCGTGAGGTCCCGCTCTCGGAGGTCACCTTCGGGAGCCCCGCAGCCACACCGGCCCCAACGTCCGAACCGTGGCCCCAAACGAGTCACCCCGAGATCATCACCTTCGGCGACGAGGGAATGACACTCTTCCGGCGCTACCTCTTTTCCTACCCCGAAGGAGTAGACATCAAGTTGACAGAGGAAGAGGCGGCGGCCTCAAACGCGCCTCTCGTCGCCGCTTGTGCGGCAGGCGCGGAGGGGTGGAGCACCCTCTTCGACCACCTCAAGGCGAACTACCGGATCCTCGACACCCTCTCCTCACGAGGGCCTCTCGCCATCCGGTTCAGCCTCCCTCCACGCTTGTCGCCAGATACCGCGGCCATCCTCATCATCGCGCAGGAGACGTTCGAGAACGAAGGCGGCAGCAAGGTCACGTCTCGCGGACGCTCCATTGCCTACTTCATGAAGGACTCCCGCGCCCCAGCCGGTTCCGCAGAGCGCCGTGTCTCCTGCGGCGCGCTCCTCGAGACTCTCACCGATGCCGAGATCGCGGTCTTCGTCCTCTCGTCCATGGCGGGTGTCGTGGCCCTTCAGCTAGGTCCGTACGATCCCATGGGATCGGCCGAGGATAACGCCTCCCACGAGCACATGGTGGAGCTCCTCGGCGGCCGCGAGCTCATCCGCTACCCCGTGGGCGACTAAGCCCCGTTCGTTCCTTCCTATCCTCCCGTAGCTCGCAAGAGCAAAAGAGGACTTATAGCGACCCCCCGTGGGTCGCTTTCGAATTGGCGGTACCAGGTACCGCTTGCGCGTTTGTAAACAGAAACCAGGCCTAGGGCCTGGCGTGAGAAGAGAGAAGATGGGGACGTTGCGCGCTAGATGACGTAGATGTTGAGGATCCACGTGTCGTAGGACTCGACCACCTCAAGTGCGATGTCCACGACGGCGACAAGCTGATCGTCGTTGCGGTGCTTCGCGTGAAGCTCCGGCTTGAACTGGCCCTCGTAGATGAAGAAGCGGCCATTGGCGGGTTCGAACGACCTGTCCCGGCCGACCACGCCGAGGTGAAGCGTCACGGGTGCGTCCAGCGCGATGCGCTTGCCGTCGGGCATCTGCGCACGAAGTCGCTCCGCCTCCTGGGTGGTAGGCGGGGCCGGAATGCCGTTCTGCACGATCGGCTCGAAGATGAGCCCCGTTCCCACGCCCTCCATAGTGAACGAGAGCAACGACTGGCCCGTAAGGCGGTGTTCCAACATGGCGTAGTTCCCCCAAGCAGCGTTCAACACGAACGCTCTTGCGCGGCAACTTTATGCGTCGGCGGTTGCTTTGTCAACCACTCCCTTCGCGAAGGGAGTGGTCAATCCCTCTCCTCGCGAAAGGAGGCATCAGTAATCTATACCTTCCCGCGCAGGAACACCCGAATAAAAATAATGCTTCTCAAGCCCCATGACCGATACTAAGTGCCCAGCATCGCGGAAAGAGGCGGGGGCGTTTCGGCCGGTTAAAATAAGTTCAAGGCGTTCTGGCTTCTTTTTGATGGCCGTGAGCACCTCGTTTTCGTCGAGCATTCCGAGCGCGACCGTAGAATTAATCTCGTCGGCGACCGCAAGATCATACCCATCGCTTTTTATCCACTCCCAAAGCCGAGTAAGACCTCTGCGTGCCTCTTGTCGGTCCTCCTCGGTGATAGAGAAATCAAACCGGCCCGTTACCGGATCAATGCGATCACGTCCTGTAGCATACCAATCAATCCCCAGACGGCCGAGAAGAGAGCGCTCACTGTAGTGCTCACCCCCCTTGTCGAAATACACGACGGCCACTTTTTTACCGGCCCCCGCGGCCCGCACCATCGTGCCAAGCGCCGCTGTCGTCTTCCCCTTCCCATCCCCCGTAAATACGGAAACAAGGCCGAATCCCTGTCGGCCTCTTATCCGTTCGTCGAGTAAAGGCTTTTGACTCATGATCAACTGCAACCACTGGTGCTCCCGCAATTCAGACACTTGTAGCACGCGGCGTTGCGCACCATGATGGCTCCACAGGTGCCGCAGGCAGGCGCATCTTCGGAATTGCTGAATGTCGCCGTGAGCGTTTCTGTACCCGCTTGTGGTTTTGCAAACAGCGTCGGTTGAGCCTTCCCCTCTTCTCGCGCAGGCTCAAGGACCACCGGTGCCTCGGTCGGCTCGATTTCCGTCGCCCCGTTCGTTTCAATCACATGCACACCCAGATCGCGTGCCTCCTCTGGCTTCAAAAACTTCAGCGCCAACCAACGGAAGAGGTAGTCCAAGATAGATTTCGCCATGCGGATTTCCGGATGCGTCGTGAAACCAGACGGCTCAAAGCGCATATGGACGAACTTGCGCGAGAGTACCGCAAGCGGCACGCCGTATTGCAGCCCAATGGAAACCGCGGTCGAGAAACTATCCATAAGTCCGCGCATCGTGGAGCCTTGTTTGCTCATTGTGACAAAAATCTCACCGGGCGTGCCGTCATCGTACAACCCCACTGTGATGTATCCCTCATGGCCCGCGACGGAAAACTTATGTGTGAGAGACTTGCGTTCGTCGGGCAACCGGCGGCGGCGCGGCACATTCACTTCCACCACTTTCGTCTCCACCTGTGTCTCCCGACGCTTCTTTTCCTGATCCGCATCCGCACTTGTCGTAAGCGGCTGTTGGCGCTTGCACCCATCGCGATAGATGGCAATCGCCTTCAGCCCAAGCCGCCAGCCCTCTTTGTACACATGTTCTATATCCTCGACCGTCGTGTCGCTTGGCATGTTGACTGTCTTGGAAATGGCGCCCGAAATAAACGGCTGGACAGCGGCCATCATATGCACGTGCCCCATATAGTTGATGGAGCGCGTGCCTTTTGCCGGTTTGAAGGCGCAGTCAAAAACTGACAGATGCTCTTCTTTCATGTGCGGCGCCCCCTCAATCGTGTCGTTCGTATCAATATAGGCAAGGATTTCGTCTGATTCCTTTTTTGAATACCCAAGCCACGCCAGCGCTTCTGGAACCGTCTTGTTCACCATCTTCATCATCCCTCCACCCACGAGCCACTTGTATTTCACCAGAGCGATGTCCGGCTCAATGCCTGTTGTATCGCAATCCATCAAGAACGCAATGGTGCCGGTTGGGGCGATTACAGAGATCTGTGCATTGCGCAGACCAAACTTCGTCGCGTGCTCCACCACATGATCCCACGCCTTCTTCGCCTCTTCGCACATCACGTTTGGCACGCCATTGCAGGAAAGTTTGTATGCAGCAGCACGATGCATCTTCATGACACCGAGCGCTGGTTCCTCATTCTTTTTGTACCCAGCAAACGGGCCGATCTTCTCAGCAATCTTTGCTGATTGGAAATAACAGTGCCCGCTTTGCAAGGATGTAATCGCCGCCGCAAAATTCCGCCCCTCGTCGGAGTCATACGCCAGCCCGCGGCTCATAAGCAGCGCACCTAAATTCGCGTACCCGATTCCAAGCGGGCGATAATCAAAGGAGTTTTGTTCAATGGCCGGTGTCGGGTAGCTCGAGAAGCCCACGGCAATTTCCATTGCGGTAATAATAACTTCGTTGGCCTTCTTGAATGCCTCCGCATCAAACTCCATAATTCCGTCCACCTCTTTGCGGAACTTCATGAGGTTGAGCGAGGCGAGATTGCACGCCGTGTCGTCCAAGAACATGTACTCCGAACACGGATTGGATGCATTAATGCGATCCGTGTTTTTGGAGGTATGCCATGCATTGACCGTGGTGTCGTATTGCACGCCCGGGTCTCCGCAGTCCCATGCCGCTTGAGCCATCTTGCGCAAAAGCTCGCGTGCGCCATAACGCACCGAAGGCTTCCCGGTTGTCACTTCGTGCGTCACCCATTCACCGCCAGATTCCGCCGCCTGCATAAACTCATCTGTGACACGCACCGAGTTGTTGGCATTCTGAAAGAAGATAGAACCGTAGGCGTCGCCATCGAGAGAGGCGTCGTATCCGGCGTCCACAAGCGCCCATGCTTTTTTCTCCTCCTTCGCTTTACATTCAATGAATTCTTCAATGTCTGGGTGATCTACATTCAGAATAACCATTTTGGCCGCGCGCCGCGTTTTGCCGCCCGACTTGATGACACCCGCAAACGCATCAAGCCCCTTCATAAACGACACAGGCCCTGACGACTTTCCGTTCGAACCGTTCAAATACTCTTTACTCGAACGAAGTTTGGACAAATTTGATCCGGTGCCCGACCCTCCTTTAAATAGCATCCCCTCCGTCATAGCAAGCCCCAGAATAGAGCGCATGTCGTCCTGTACGGAGTTAATAAAACAGGCGGAACACTGCGGCTGCGGCGCAATCCCTACATTAAACCAGACAGGAGAGTTGAACGCCGCCATCTGATTGATCAGGATATACGTGAGCTCCGCTTGAAAAATGTCTGCGTCTCTCGCTGTCTGGAAATACCCGCCGCTCCGGCCCCAACCCGCCATGGTATCCGCCACGCGACTGATAAGCTGGCGAGCGCTGTTCTCCCGCTCCGGAGCTCCTACTTTGCCGCGAAAATATTTAGAAACAACAATATTTATAGCTGTCTGTGTCCAAAAATCTGGCACTTCCACTTCTTTTTGCTCAAAAACGACATTTCCTTTGTGATCCGTGATGACCGCATCGCGCTTAACCCACGTAATCATGTCGTAGGGATGGACGCCCTCTTTAGTGAAGTACCGCTCGAAGGTAAGGCCATTACCATACACGTCTACAATGGACTTTGCCGCAAGCAGGCGTTGGCGCATGCCGGCATACTTCTTTGCGACATGAATGAGATTTCGATCAATAAGGGTTGCCAGGACAACTTCCCGGATGTCCGCCGTGGTGGGAACTGTATGTCCATCGTATGTGTGCACGAGTCTTGAAATCACCCACCCCGCCACCTCCACGGCCGCGCCCTCCTTTATACCTGCCTCGGCAAACGCTTTCCCAAGAGACCTCTCAAGTTTCTCGCCAGAAAACATTTCTTCTGTCCCATCACGCTTTTTTACGGCCTTAAGCGACGTAACATAATCCCAAACAGCTTTGGAGACATCGCTGGTTTGAGGCGCTTGAGTTAGCGTGGGAGCGTTTGGCATACACAGGGGGAAGAACGAGGGTGAATAATGAGTGGAACGCGGACGTTTTTTGGAGAAAAAAAGTCAGAATGGGGATCATTCTGTCTTCTACAATGCTGTTAGGGCCATTGGCTTTCCCCCACTACATCTTGTGTTCCACAGACCTATAGTACCACAATAGGTTGTGTTTTGTCTCAAGCCGGTTATCCACAGCCGGATTCTAAAATCCCATGGTCAAGTTAAGTGCAGGCGTTCCAGCCCTCTCGAAGCTAAACTGTACCGGAATCCCTTTGCGAACGCCGGTCCTATCAACAAAAGCAAGGGCTCCGTGGCGCAAACCATACTCGTATATTCCCTTCGTAACACGAACATCTTGCAGGCAGTATGATTTGATTTCGTCTACCTTCCCATCTTTCCACCACTCCACCGCTTGTCCGCCGTATCCAGACTTCCCCTCCCCGATGGTGGCCATCGCCACATCCTGTAATTTCAGCCGATACCCAAGCGCATGCTCGATCTCCGCGAGCATATCAAGCGTGGGAAACTTCCGGAAGTCCCCCGTATAGTAGTTATTCATAACAAGGTAGTCGAAGCCAATGGTGTTGTAGCCGATCAACCGATCGGCGCGCTCAAGACGCGGCCAGAGTTCAGCAAACTCCCGCTCCTCGAATGCACGGTATTCATCCGTATCGTAAAAGTAACACCCAATCACCGAGATTTTCAGCTGGGAATGGTCGTTTGACCCTATATCCGTAAACCAGTTTTGTGTCTCTATGTCGAGAACAACCTCGCGACCAGTGGGTGACATACATCTTGGGTGTTTTAAGCAGTTCCTATTCGAACCAACGTGTATAAATCGTTTCCGCGACGATATATGCCTCGTGTTTTTCATCCGGGCAGTGGCAGAGCAAGCGCTTCGCAATGGCCCGGTCCACGCTGAAACGCCCGGCGCCGGAAATCAGGAACATGCCCGCGACGGCAAACAGGAGAAGTTCAAAGGACAAGCCGATCTCTTCAAACCCAAGCGGAAGCCGCTCAATGGTGATGGATACAATCATCTCAATGACCAGAAGGAAGCCAGCAAGACGGGTAAGAAATCCGGGAATCATCAGCACTCCGCCAACGAATTCGATAACGGCAAATCCAAGAACGATGCCGTAAGCCGTTTCGCTTGGGAGGTCAGCCAGAAACGTTCCCGAGGCTTGGCGCACGGCGATAAGCCGGCTTGCTCCATGAACCAATAGAAGGGACCCAAAAACGATGCGCAACGGGATAAACCCCCAAACGGGACGGGTTTTAAAGAGCGTCATAAGAACATGAAGCCGACGCTCAGAAATCACCATAGCGCGAGCGATTATACCAAAGCGACATGGCCACGGCCAGCGTCCACTTCCAATTTATCCCCATCGTGAACATGCTCCAAAAGCCCCCGTATCCCCACGACCGCCGGAAGCCCAAGTTCGCGGCAAACAATAGCCGCGTGCGATAGGATTCCTCCCTTTTCCGTCAAGACCGCAGATGCTTTTTGCATAAGTGGCAGGAATCGTACATCTGTGTTTTGCGTCACAAGGATGTCCCCCTCCTCCATGCGTGTTTGCTCGATGGCCTCTGGCGCAATAACCCTCGCCCGCCCGACAATATGGCCCGCAGATCCGCATTGACCAGAAAGCGTGCCGAGCGTCTCCTCGACAACAGGAGCAACAGGCACAAGCATTTCGTGTAAAAGACGATTGTAATCAATAAATATGAGCCGGCCGGGCCAAAGAAGTGTCTCAAAATACCCAAGCATGTGCCCGGAAGGAGAAAACTCCGCAGAAAGTTCCCTTCGGAGCGACTCCTGTATCTCTCGGTCATCCACAAGAAGGCTTGCCAATATATTTTTGACATGAGTTTCTACGTTCGCATCTCGCGAACTCCAACGATATGTCCCCTCAGGACTCACCTGAAACGTCCATGAACCGCCGGTGACATCTCCTTGTGTGAGCTGATGGTGAAGGCCTGTCACCACATGACCGAAAATTCCATCGTTGCGTACAACAAAAATTGTAGAATATTCCGCCACGTCATTGTGTTCCACCACCTCCACATTATAAAGTGCGGGGTCGATTTTTTGCTCATAGAGCCAGGAAAGCGAGGCCTCAAGCGTGCGGCCGCGCGTGCGAAGTTTTGGAAGGGCGGGGTCTTTCGGCACAAGCCGGAGAGCACACAAATCCTTCGCGTGCTCTTTAAAAAATGTCTCCGTAGCTGGCGCACGGGAAAAAACCTCCACCGCCGAAAACGTCCAGACGTGATCGTAATCAAGACCAATAATGCGTGAAAGGGCGGCGAGCCGATCGCGCTTCTTCACATCTTCTTCCTGCATGTCCGTCTTAGAGGGGTGGTGAAATTGGCCAAACCACTCGGTAAGCGACGGTTGAAACGAGGAGACCACGGAATTCTCTGCCATAGTTCCCTAAGAGTATCACGTCCACGAGACGTGAACCATGTGCTCCACAAACGTGACTTCAAGGTGTTTTTTCCGCCTTGTTTCAACGTCTTCCACGCTGGGAGTTGATGCAGGATCGTGGATAAGAGCTGAGAGCTCCACTGGGCGCAAGTGCCACAGGAGATGCTCGGGAAACTTTGTGCGTTTGGCAATTTCTTTGCCGATGCTTTCTTGAAATTCCTCAAGCTCCACCCAAAGCTCGCGCCCGCGCAAACGCCAGGTAGCAGACTCCTGAAGTGCCCGGATGGCGTCCCGATCAACGGCCTGAAGACCCGTGTTGTCCATGAATCCCTCCACACGGCGCGAAACACCAACTCTCCCGCGTGTTTCTCGCAGGGAAACATCTTTCGGCTCTCCCTCAAGCTGAGCAGCACGCGCCATAAAATCTTTAAATGCAAAAGGGCGCCCCAAAGGAGAAAGCCGCCCAAGCGCGCCATACTCCTTCAAATAGCGAGAGATTTTTGAACGCGACGCACGATCAAGCGAGTGTGTACGCGCAAACGCTGCCATGTCCAAAAACGCTCGTCGCTCGCGCATAACTGCCGTCTCCTGTTTTGGATACGCAAAAAGGGCAAGCCATTGGGCGTGGTCCGTCGGGGAGACACCTACATGCGTGAGCATGCTCCGGACACGCTCTTCGGTAATATGGAAAAGTAATTCCCCAACGCATACCGGCACGGCAAGCGCTCCATATATATCGCAGAGTTCGTGGACCAGAATCTCCGTAGAACCGACGGTCTGCGCACTTTTAATGCGCTTGGCCACGCGCGCTTGGGTGTGTTTGAGGTACTGCATAATCCAAGCCGGCGCCTGGGCCGCCAAACGATACCGCAGAAGACTCGCCCAGTGCTCCGTAACAAACCACGCCTCGTCTCTATATTGCACAAGGGCGGGAGCAGGAGCCAAACCGCTCGCGCGCGCAAAAGACCCGGGATCCACCAGCGCCGTACCAAAACACTCCACACCATAAAGCGGGAGCGTGCGTTCGTAGAGTTTTTCCGGGCGCTCAATCATGGTCCTCCTTTTTGCATCGTGTTTATTCCGGACAAGCTCCGGAGCGAATTCCCACTTCGGGTATCAAGCAGTTCGGCCCTTCAGAAATGTTTGCCTCGGCAAACCCATGTTCGAGTTCAAACCCTACACGGTAGCTGGCTCCCCCTTCCTTTGCCGTGTAGCAATATCCCGCCGCGGGCGGCACGCCACAACGAACAGCCGAGGAAATGCCTGCGGTGTACTCCCGAGAAACACGTGAAAGAAACACGCGAGAAGCCCCTTGGCACGAGGCAGAAAAACCGGCGGAGGAAAGGCATGCGCTCTTCCCCTCCTCCCCAAGCCACAGGCCCTCCCCGGTAGGATACTGGTTGAATTCCTTATAGTAATCCTCAAGTGCACTTTGAAGCTGGCGCATGTCGGAGAGGCGGCGCGCATCACGCATCTTACTTCGCGCGGCGCTCACCCCAAGCGCGGATGCGGCACCGAGGATGGCAATGATAGACACGACGATCAGCACCTCAAGTAACGTGAATCCGCGTTTCATATAGATAAAGTGTATCACGCAAGACGTCCGCCAACAATTTTTTTCACCTTGCGGACCGTCTCGATGGGAACAAAGTGTCCTTTCAAGAGATACTCCGTGGCACCGGCGGAAAACGCGCGCCCAATAACCGTTCGATCCGCAAGATCGGTAAGAACAATGATAGGCACGGCAAAACTTTTTGGTTCCTCACGAACTTCACGGATGAAAGCAAGACCGGCATCACGATCTTGCGCGAGCTCAAGCAGAATCGCGCGCGGCGTTTTCCGCCGCAGAATTTTGCGCGCAACAGCAAGTGACTCGGCCACCTCTACCCCCAACCGCTCTTGCGCAAACTTGCTGGCGTAGATGCCGGCAAAAAAGGGGTCAGGCTCGATCATGAGAATGCTTTTTGTCCGCACACTATTCATTCTCCCGCATGGCTAGCCCTACGGCGATAGCGAGCGACGGCCCTACGGTTTCGAGCAAAAGACGAACATCTTCTGGCACCGCCACGCGCGCCCACGGATCGCCCACATACGCATTCACGCCAAGCGCGTCAACAAAAAATCTCGCGATTCCTGGCAAATGTGCCGAACCGCCTGTAAGGATCAGCTTCTCCACGCGTTTGCTGTCGGAAAATTCCTGGCGCTTGTACTGCTCAAACACGTACCGTACTTCGTTCACCAACTCCCCAAAAACTTGCTTCACCAGGTCAGGAACCGTAGGGGCCAGCGGGCTCATGGCCAAGTCAAATTTCATTTGTGCAGCCTCACTCTCGGAAACACTGAGCATTTTGGCAAGCGCCCCGGTAAATGCGTTCCCGCCTATCTGCACGCTGCGCGTGAAAAACGGAATGCCTTTTTCTACAACCGTGAGATTCGTGCGCACAGCCCCCATGTCTACAAGAAGCACGGTTGAACGGTCTTTTCCGATGAGGGAGCGGATGAGGCCAAACGATTCAAGGTCGAGCGCCGTGAGTTCCAGCTTGGCAGCGCGAAAAATTTCCACATAGCGCGAGACAAGAGATTTCGGAGCAGCACTCAGCAGCACACGCACGTTTTTCTGTTCCTCTGGCTTGCTTGTCGCCAGCTCCTGATTGCCCGTCTCCTCAACCTTTTTAACTTTTCCCACCTCTTTCTTCAACACGCTTTCCTTTTTGACCGGGTCAATAAACGTCCACGACAGAACCATCTCCTCAAGAGGAAGCGGGACGAGCTTGCGCGCTTGCACTTCTAAAATAGGCTTGGCGGCTTCTTGGGTCTTTGGAGAAGGTATGGCAATGACTGCCGTAAAAACCTGCGAGAGCGGCAGGGCCGCAACGGCACGGCGTCCCATAGCGCCAGATGCACCCCACACGTCCGCAAGCAACTTCCCCGCTGCCGCGGGGTCCTCAAGAAGCGGCACCGCATTTGCGTCGCGCTCCGTGTACCCATACGTCAAAAGCCGCGCGCGCCCTCCCTCGTTGGAAAGTTCAACCAATTTCACGCCAGAAGCCCCCACGTCCACACCAAGTAAAGAGGCGATTTTTTTCTTTCCAAATCCAAACATAATAGGAAAAGTATAACACAAAATGCCCGGGCTTATGTGTGCGCATCAAGCACCTTGTTCACAAGAGCGTCTGCCTCCTTGTTCATGTGCCGACGGACATGTTTGAATCGTACGCGCGTAAATTGCCCGCGCAAACGGTAGATTTCCATAAACCGTTTAGCAATTTCCGCATCCTTCACACGGTATTCCCCGTTCAACTGACGGCTCGCCAATTCGGAGTCCATAAACACTTCGACATGCTTGGCACCAAGTTCCGCCGCTTTTTTCAATCCCAAAACGATTGCCGTGTATTCGGCCTGATTGTTCGTTGTCGTGCCAAGATAGGCGCTCGCGGTGGCAATCACCTCCCCCTCAGAACCATCCTTGAGGGACTTAAGTACGGCAGCCGACGCCGATGGTCCGGGGTTCCCTCGCGATCCCCCGTCCGTATAAATGCGGACGTCCATAATCATGCATGTCGCCAATCAATAAGAGAACACTGTACATCCTTCCGACCATTCCATTCATTCCATCCCACCTCGCAAACTGCGTCTATGGTACTCCCAAGCGCCATCTCCTCCAAGAGGTATCCGAACCCAAACGCGATGCATGTTTGCCGGTGTCCCGCATCGTCAGAGAGTATGAGCCGCGCGTGTTTCCCGCCCTGTCCCACGGGAAAAAGTCCCGCGATCTTCACGCGGGAGAGGAGAAATAGTGGGCGTGGATTCCCCTCCCCATGCGGCTCAAGCTTTAGAAAATCTTCCACAAGGCCAGGGGAGAGATCCGCAAGAGCAAGCGATGTGTCAATAAAAATCTCCGGCTCTAAAATGACACCGTTAAATGTTTTGCGCGCATGTTCATGAAGCGTCGAACGCACCGTGTGAAAATGATCCTCTCCCTCTACGGTAAATCCGCACGCCTGCGGATGGCCACCGTATTTTACAAAATGCGGCTCCGCGGCATGCATGGCGGCAACCAAGTCGTATCCGCGCACCGATCGGCCGGAACCGACAAACCGCTCACCGTGCTTGCCCGCCACCATGACAGGCCGGCCAAGTTCCGTCTGGAGTTTTCCTGCGACAAGCCCCACGAGTCCCAAGTGCCACCCCTCCCCCCACACAAAAATGAGAGACTCGTCATCTTGCTTTCTGGCTTGTTCAAGCGCTACGGCATAGAGCGCGTCGCTCTCTTTCTGGCGAGTTTTATTGCAGGCATCAAGTTCCACCGCAAGCGCAGCGGAAAGCATATCGTCTTCCTCCACCAATACGCGGTGGGAAAGTTCCGCGTGCTTCATTCTTCCCGCCGCATTCAACCGTGGACCAACACGAAATCCAATGTGTGTCGTAGTAAGACGCTCATGAAGAGAGCCGGAGAGTTTCAAGAGGTGCCGAAGTCCTGTACGCCGCGTCTTCTCAAGTACACGAAGTCCAAAATATTCGAGCGCGCGATTCTCGCCCACAAGCGGCATCACATCCGTCACCGTAGCGATCGCCACAAGATCGAGCAACCACTTTTCGCTTCCCTCCCTTACCGGTAGCCCACGTCGCCGTGCTTCATCGTAGAGCGCAAACGCGAGTTTGCTCGCTACCCCTGTGCCGCAGAGTTTTTTGTTGGGATACGTTTCTCCAGGTACAAGTGGGTGAAGCAGAACGGCATCGGGCACATCACGCGCGAGTGCATGGTGATCGCACACAATCACCTCTCCGCCCCCCTCTCGAAAAAGAGCAATGGGCTCACGATTCGCAATGCCACAATCCACAGTGATAAGAAGAGTGGCCCCTTCAGCGAGAAATTGGCGGACATTTTTTTCATTCACACCATACCCATCGCGCTCACGCTCCGGCAGAAAAACCTTCACGTGCGCGTGTGATGACAATAACCGAACGACCACCATGATCGCCTCATAAAGCAGCGAGGCGCCACACACCCCATCTGCGTCATAGTCACCGTGGATGACGATATGACGGTCCTCCTCGAGCGCACGGAAAACATGGGCCACCGCCTCAGGCATCTGCAAAAATAGAGACGGCGAATACACATCACGCTCATACGACGGTTCTACAAACGACGCAGCCTCCAGGGCTGTGCGTATCCCACGATTCCACAAGAGCTGATGACACCCTCAGTAAAGCCAAGTGCTTCCCTCTCTTCCTTCCCTATTTCGTCGGCGATGGTCCAATGTTTTTGATGTGATTTTCTTTGCATGTGAAGTACTGGGGCATGTCGCAAGGCCGGGGTCCCCATAACCCCACAGCGAGTCGGCGAGCGAGGAGGATGGGGTGGCCGTAGCGGTTACATGCCCAAAAGCATTATCGTTTGAGCACGGCAAGGTAAGCCGACGAGGGAATATCCACACTCCCGCGCCCCATCGCCATCATTTTCTTTTTCCCCTTCTTCTGTTTCTCCAAGAGTTTTCGTTTACGCGTCACGTCCCCGCCGTACAGATACCTTTTCGACAACGGATTTGCCGATGCGATACGCGTCCTTCTCGAAAACAAGAAACGCCAACGCCTCGACCGGCTCCTCGGCCACCAAAATATCCACACGCGCAATCTCGGCCTCGCGATATTCAAGCCAGTCATAGTTGAGTGAGGCATAGCCGGATGTGATGCTTTTGAGCGTGTCGTAAAAGTCAATCACGATGGACGCAAGCGGCATCTCGTAGTGAATGAGCGCGCGCGTCGCATCAAGATATTCTGTTGTTTTGTACACCCCACGCTTGTCCGTGCAAAGTGCCATCACTCCACCGATAAACTCTGCTGGCGTCACCACATCCACGCGCACCCACGGCTCCTCCGTTTTCATGATATGTGATTGGTCGGGCATCTCAAGGGGACCATGCACGTCTATCACTTCCCCCTTCATGCTAAAAACACGGTAGCTCACCGATGGCACGGTCATGATGACTTCAAGTTGGCACTCGCGGCGCAAACGTTCCTGCACAATCTCCATATGTAACATCCCTAAAAATCCACAGCGGTATCCATGTCCCAGCGCCGGCGAATATTCTGGCTCGTATGCAAGCGCGGCGTCCGACAAGGAAAGCTTCAGCATGGCTTCACGAAGCTCCTCGTATGTGTGCCCTTCGTGCGGAAAAACGCCCGCATACACCATTGGCTTCACCACTTTGTACCCGGGAAGCGCCGGTGCCGAACCGTGTTCACGCACTATTGTGTCTCCCACACGACACCCCTCAATACTTTTGAGACCCGTGGCAACGTAGCCGATCTCGCCCGCCGCAAGGGAAGCATTCGGTGCATACGCAGGTGTGAGCGCTCCCGCCTCCATGACCTCAAACGTGACGCCAGATGCCGACATGCGCAAACGCTCGTGCGGGCGCACAGCACCATCCACGACACGCACGTACGCCACGACACCTTTGTAGTCGTCATACTTGGAATCAAAGATGAGAGCACGAAGTCCTCCTGCTGTTTGGCTTGCGGGAGGTGGAATGCGCGCAATGACTTCATCGAGAAGTTTCGCCACGCCTTCCCCGGTTTTCCCCGACACCAGCAAAATATCTTCCTCCCTGCAGCCAAGAAGTTTCACCAACTCCGCGCGGCGGCGAGGCACGTCCGCAGCGGGCAAGTCAATTTTATTGAGAACGGGAACAATGGTGAGATTTTGTTCCATTGCCAAATAGAGGTTTGCGATGGTTTGCGCTTGCACGCCTTGCGTTGCATCCACCAAGAGCACCGCGCCTTCAACAGCAGCAAGTGAGCGGGACACCTCATACGTAAAGTCCACGTGGCCAGGCGTATCAATCAAGTTGAGTTCCACGTCCTTGTAGTGCATGCGCACGGGCGTCAATTTGATGGTAATGCCCTTCTCTCGTTCCAAGTCCATCGAATCCAAAAGTTGCTCCTTCATTTTACGCTTCTCCACCGTGCCGGTAATCTCAAGCATCCGGTCCGACAGCGTGGACTTGCCGTGGTCAATGTGCGCAATAATGCAAAAGTTGCGAATCATGTCGAGATTATACCACCTCCTAAAACGGTGCCGTCTTCTGTGTAAAACACGATGGATTGGCCAGGAGTAATGGCACGAATAGGATTCTCGAACTGAACGCTACTGGGGTCAGACCCCGTACGGGGTCTGACCCCGGCCCCGCTCACATGACACGGCTCGAGCGGTTGGCGATACCTCACTCTCGCGAAGCACGAGAAGGGGGTCAGACCCCGTACGGGGTCTGACCCCCTCGGCGTAAGCCAATTACATTGCCCCGCGGTAAGTTCTCTCGAGTATAACTCTGGATCCACCTCACTCCCGACCACAAGCGTATTCGTTACTGTCTCTTTTCGTACAACATACCACGGCGTGCCACCGCCCACGGAGCCGATGCCTTCGCGCTGACCAATCGTATAAAACGCCAACCCTTCGTGCTCTCCCACCACACGCCCGTCCGTTGACTTGATGAGTCCAGGCGAGAGCTTGATGCGCTCTTTCAAAAATTCTTTAATATCCACTTCACCTACGAAGCAAATCCCCATGCTATCTTTTTTTTCTGCAACAGATAGACGGTGCTTGCGCGCAATCTCACGCACTTCGGATTTCAATAAGTCACCGACGGGAAACATCACACGCGGCAAAACCTCCTTCGGCATCGCCCACAGAAAATAGGTTTGATCTTTACTCTGATCTCTCGCAGCCTTCAGAAAAGGGGTCTGGCCCCGTACGGGGTCAGACCCCTTTTCTACTCTCGCATAATGCCCCGTCGCCACAAACGCACACCCGAGTCTGTCCGCCTCACGCACAAACAAATCAAACTTCACAAATTTGTTGCAGAGCACATCTGGGTTAGGTGTCCGTCCTGCTTCATACTCGTTAAACAGGTTCTCGACAACCTTCTCGCGATACTCCTTTTCAAAATCGAGCGTGACAAACTCGATCCCAAGTTGTGCCGCCACGCGCATGGCATCACGTCTCTCGCTGCGCCAATCGCATTCGACAAACTCTTGTGTACCGTTGCACGTGCGCGTGCTCCCGCTCCAATTTTTCATGAACGCGCCAATCACTTCGTATCCCTGTTCCAACAACAAAACCGCGGACACAGATGAGTCAACGCCGCCGGACATGCCAAGCAAAACTCTCTGTTTTGGCATAAGGGCCACATCATACCCCTACAAGCTACCGGCTACAAGACACATCCTTCGCTAAATCTAGCTTAATTCCTTGACAAAATCGCCAAAATATGATAAATTTCCCTGTTTCGTCCTTTCCCGATCCTGGCATGGTGCCGGGATCACAACTCGTGGAGGCAGAGGTATGCGGAAGCAGGTTTTTCCCAATGGCGATTGCTTTGTCCTCTCGGACACGGCGATCATGCTGGTCGAGTTGAACGACCCCGATCCGCCGGAGCCCCTGTGCTACGGCGACCTGGTCGTGTACTCGATCTGCGGCTTCTTGCTGGGCAGCGGCTTCGCGGCCGTGATCTTCGCCCACCTGGTCGCCTGAGCAACACCACTAACCCGGCCGCGTTGGCCGGACATGCGGAGGAATGCGAGAGATGTTGAACGCCAACTTCCCCAACCCCGACATCGGTGACGACAACACGATCGAGCGCCGCTCGATCCTCGGGGACACCCGGTTCGGGCTCCGGGCGCGGAACAACGCCGAGCGCGTGCGCCACAACCGGCGCCGGCAGCGGAGCCGCGGGTGCTACGTCCCGAAGTTCACGCACGGCAAGCGCGACGTGAAAGACTGCCTGGTCGAGGCGCAGAACTTCGCGCCGATCCAGGCCTACGACAGCACCGACAACGGCGAGGACGTGGTCATCACCGCGATCAGCAACGGGATCGAGGACATGGACGAGGGCGAGGCCGTGCTCATGGCGTGGGCCAACGCGTTCGAGGAGGACCTCGACGCCCAGCTCGCCTACTACGACGAGCTGGAGGCCGAGTTCGCCGAGCCCGAGGAGCCCGACTACCGGGCCGAAGGTGCCCTCTACGAAAACGACCGGTACGAGGAGCTCGAGCTTGCGGAGCCGCCGCGCATCCCGCCCCACCAGAGCTACCCGCCCAAGCGCCACGTGGTGGACCGCCTCTGGGTCCTCCTCGGGTTCAAGAACCTGGAGGACGCAGAGTTCATGGTGCGCCGTGCCGAGTGGCAGTGCGTGGATGCGAAGAGCCCGGAGGAGCTCGAGCTGAAGCGCCTGGCGCTTCAGGTGGCCGAGACCACCCGTGACGAGCGGCGGGAGTCCCTCCTCCACCGCTTCGGTCGCACGATCATGGCCCCGATCCGACGCGAGCACACGCCGTGCCGCCAGAGCCCCTGGAAGGACCGCAAGGCCCCCCGCCAGTGGGCCAGGCACCAGCCGCGGCACCGCTCCACCATCCCGCCCATCGAGGTGATCAACACCCGCGCGGCGTGGATCGAGGAGCAGGAGGCAGTCGTGGAGATCATCATCCGCGCCATGTTCGTGGACGAGCCGGATGTGCTCCCCCGGGGCACGCCGATCGAACTCGCCCTCGAACTCGCCGCCGCCTAGCGCCGCCGTCCCTTTCAGTTCCTTTCTCTCGGGGACCCAATCGTCCCCATTCCCCCCGTCCGGATGATAAAATACATTCGTCCTGACAGGTGGAGTAGTAGGTCCTTCACTTAACACGCGTAACGGCTGGCATCCATAAGCCCAGCCAGGCGCACTGGATAGATCATGAACGACTGGACTGCCGTGACACTCAGTTTCTTGGCCCTCATCGTCATGTGCCTCGTCGACTACAGCCACGGGCAGGTCTACGGAATCGAGAACGGTTGCTGCCCCTACCGGCCCGCCCCCGCCTTCGAGTGGGGGTGCACGTCGGTCGAAAAGGACATCTGCACCGACGAAGATCCGCGTGACTACGTCTACGGCGACGTGATGAGCGACTCTTCCAGCCGCTGAAGAAGCCCCAACCCCACTTGCGCATCCGAGCCCTACGCAGGCCAGGCGCATGGAGACGTTCGATGTCCGATCCTAAGATCCCCGCCATCCTCCCCAACTACAAGGAAATGGAGACCACAGCGGCACGGTCCGTCGTGATCGACATCCTCCTCTTCTGCGGCTTCCTCCTGGCCCAGAACATCACCGCAGCGCTCTTCACGGGGCTCGTCATCGCCGGCAAGCCGGTCTGGAGCATCGTCACCGTCGGCGTGTTATGGGTGGTGACCGGTGGCTGCATGGTGCGTGTGGCCAGGAGCCTCCGCGACAGTCACGCGAACTTGGTACTCGTCCGCGACCACAAGCGCGCCATCCACGCCGTGCTTGCTCATCCCAATGTAGCCAAAGAAGCATGGTTCTTCTTCAACTACTGCCAGAGGATGCACCCAGACAACATGTGGCACGCCCTTCTCATGTTCCACGCTCACCTGACGAAGACGACGGCCACGCCGGTCAACGGCCACGTGGGTGATGGCTTCGACGACCCGATCGAGGACGACTAGCCATTACCCGCCAGTACTGCTCTTTTCTCTCGGGGACCCAATCGTCCCCATTCCCCCTTTTCTAGCAATATTATAGATATGATGCCTCGTTATCTGTCCGACCGGACACTTAACACAGCCGACTATTGCTTGCAGAGGGGGAATCCTGCCAATCGGTAAACTACCAAAAATCAGGAGCTTAGCTCCTGATTTTTGGTAGTTGCAGATTTTTGCGTTCCCGCGTAGGGTGTTCAGACACCGGGAGGACACATGCGGCCAGAACGCATCGCGTGCATCGTCTCCTCGATCTTTGGCATCGGCATCCATATAGGAGCCTTTTGGTGGTCAGTAACCATCGAGCCGCTCCCGCAGGAGATTCTCAACGTCTACCCCCTCCTCGCGTCCATGATCGGCTTCTGCCAGCTCTTTCTCATCGTCGCCGCCCTCAACGATAAGCCCAGCCCAAGAAATCGCAAAAGCTGGACGAACCGGCGATTATGGAAGCCGCGCCGCAGCAACCTGCGCGCCATCCGCTGACTCCTTCCTTCTCTCCCGCCCCGTGCGGGATTTCTGCTTTCTGCAGCTAGCGCGGTACCAGGTACCGCCTAGACGGCTTGCTGGAATTTTTCTCTGTCCTCCCGCAAGACATAAAAATCTGTAAAGCGGATTTTTTCGTTATATTTTTTCAGAAGATCAGAGTATTCCGCAATCGGCACATTCTCATATCCATGAATCATCTTCCGCGCCACAAATAGACCACTCTTCTCCCCTGACACATCCACTTTGGAAAGTGCGTTACGCGATTCCACGACAAAAAACCTTATTGCCTCTCGCTTGCATAACTGCATAAGCCCACCCAAGAGCAGGCGGTCTTTCTCGCGCTCCTCGTGGAACCGCATTACATGCTTGGCGGGAACGCGGCGCATCAAATGCTTGGACCAATACTTCTCGGCCACAGCCGCCTCCTCCATCATTTCGACAACCTTACCATCACGCAGAGACGCGTAGGTATAAGGATCGGAAGGGATCACCAAGTCAATTTCACGCTCGCGAAATACTTGCGTAAGGTAGTGCGTGAACCCCACGGCAGTCTTATGAAAATATACTTGGTCAATCATGTGGTAGCGTGCCAGCAGCATGTCCTCGAACGCGCGCACGCCATTTTCGGAAAGCTGCAAAACCATTTGCCCGTCCTCGATGGCAAACCCAAGCGAGCTGATGAGCCAATCAAGATCGTACATGCCGTACGCGACTCCGCAATAGTAAGAATCACGCAGAAGGTAGTCCATGCGGTCGCAATCTACCTCGCCCGAAATGAGCGCCTTGCACGCGCGCTGAAGCCGTGGAACCTCGTGCTCTAGATCTTCAAACCACGTAGACGGAACCACCTCTTCGTGGATGAGCGACGCAACATCTTGCGCCATCGTCTGTGGCAGCACGCCATCTTCGGCCAGCGTCTGCACAAGCAATACGGAGTAATCTTCGTGCCGCGCTTGGCGCATTGGTCTCTCCCCATTTACCCACCAACTGTTATTAAGTGGGAGCGATGTAAGTTTCGGAAAGACAGATTCGCTGGCATGAGAAAATGGCCCGTGTCCCACGTCATGCAGAAGCCCCGCAAGCCGCATGACTTGGGCGAGCTCGTCCCACACTTCCGCACCAAGCGCCACACGCGTGCCCTCAAGTGACGTGCGCATCCTTCCCGCCAGTCGCCCAGCCACATGCATGGCGCCAAGCACATGGGAAAAACGGTCGTGTGTAGCACCCGGATACACATACGCTTGCAGAAAAGAAAGTTGACTGATGAAGCGCAGCCGTTGAACAAACGGATGGTCAATGACCTTGTGCTCCAGGGCATTGAAGGGGATGCGTTTGTGGATGGGGTCGCGAATTTCAAACTCAGCCATATCGCCCCCTTTTATGGTTTTTAGATTTCTTTAGATTACTGCATCCACACAAAAAAGAGTAGAGCAGCCAGCATCAGGCGGTACGCGCCAAACCAGAGATATTTGCCTTTTGTAAGAAAGCGCAAAAGCCAGCGTACGGCAACAAGGCCGCTAAAGAAGGCGGCAAGAAATCCCACGAAAAGTGGGATCGCATCTATGGCCACTCCGCCCGACGCAATATCGAAAAACTTTTTGAGCCCAGCCACAGCAGTAATAGGAATACCGACAAGAAACGCGAGGCGAGCCGCCGCAATGCGATCAAGTCCGGCGCTCAAGCCAGCGATAATTGAGATGCCCGATCTGGATGTGCCAGGAACAAGCGCCACGGCTTGAGAGAGAGTGACGAGAAGGGTTTGACGCCAGTTGCCCACAAGAGGTTGCTCGTTGCTGGTTGCTGGTTGTCGGTTCGAGTGCCAATCGGCGAAAATGAGCATGGCGCCCCAAAACGCGAGCGAACTGGCCACCACTGGCAACGACCGCAGATCGTTCACGCGTTCAAGCCACAGTCCGACAAGACCCACAGGAATGGTTGAGAAAAGGATCACCCAAAGCAGATGACGACGGTGAGTTACTACCTCGACAATGTCCCTCCAAAAAACCGACAGGATGACCAGAAGAGTGGCCAAGTGGATCGTTGCATCAAAGGCCACATCTTGAAGAGGCCAGCCGAAAAGCTCCGGAAAAATTACCAAGTGCCCCGAACTCGAGATCGGGAGAAATTCCGTGATGCCCTGCACGATGCCGAGGATGAGAGCCTGGAGGATGGTCACAACTATTCTCTTATTCCTGCCTGCCGGCAGGCAGGCTCACGAATTAGCCGCGCGAGGTTCCTGATTCAATAAACTTATAGTAACACTCTTTGCAGTATACCGCCCGTTTTGGATACACCTTATTCTTCCCAACGGAAATGCTCTTTTGGCACTCCGCGCACAATGCCGGCTCCACGATCGCCATGTTGAGCTCGGCGTAGAGGTCCATGAGACGCCGCGTGGCATGCGACCTGGGCGGCGCAATCTTGAGCGCGCGGTAAATCGCAAGCTCGGGCACGAGGTATGAAAACCGCCGGTCGGAGACATCATCGCGATACACCGTCTTCGTCATGGCGTCGTCTGCGCGATCAGGAATCTCGCTCGTTGCATGGATCATGCTCGCATCCATAGCGGCACCCTCCGCTCCCTCGCTTGTCACATCAACATCAGGCATACCGAGTTTGATCAGCTCCTCCTTCGGCGTGTCATAGATGTAGCGTGCGCCGCATCCGCTCCAGTGCTGGGTCGAAAACTTCGCCGATGGTAAGTCACCATACTCTCCCCTCTCAAGCATCGCGCACTTGAGTGCATCCACGGTCTTCCAATATTCCTCCTCCGTGTATTGCTTGTTCAAGATGCAAAACTTTTTGTGCTTGAGCCCAATGCATCCGAAACAGTTTTCGCAATCCATGCACGCATGACAATATTCGCACTCAAGACAGCGCGTGAGAAGCGAGAGCGAGTAGCGAGTCTTCGAGCTGTACCCATTCCCGATACCATAGTAGCAATCCGACGCACCATTTACCGCCGCACACATGTAGCAATCGCTCGACGGCACACCATAGGCGATATTGACCCATCCAAGATCGGCACACCCTTTGCAGACATAAAATGCATCGCGGATGCGCGTTGAATCGTAAATGTATTCCCCCGTCACGTCTTCTGCATGCACGTTCCAGTTTTCCGGCCAGGCGGCGTGCGCAATAAGATCTTTGAAGCGCTGCTCGTATTCCGCGCGTACCGCATACGAAGAAAGGTCAACCTCTGAACGTCGTTTCTTCCACTCCGCTTCAGTAAGCTGTTCATTCCACCAAAGATATTTCGCATTGCGTTTATTCGTCGCACCGAAGCAAAACTCGCAGTTTCGACAATCGAAGAGAAACGCACCTGAGAGACAATCGAGGCATTCGCGCAGATACAAACAGTCCGCGATGTTTTGAGAATGGACGACATTGTAGGAGCGCGAGATGTGGGTGGAGAGCGCGACCTCGGCAGAGTCTTCCATGTCCGATACGTTCATCGAAAAAACAGAATTCTTTGATTTGCACGCCAAGACGAAGTAGCTGTTCTGATCCCCACGCGAGATGAACGCGAGAGAATTTTCCGGCTGGACGTAATTAAAGTTCGCCGAACGTGGTACGGCAAGAGACAGCTTGTAGAGTTGATCGACAAACGAGCGAGAGAGATCAAGCTCGCGTCCGTGCGACGTGAAGTCTTGCTTGAACCACTCGTCATCCGGGATCACACGGATGCCACTTGCGGGGTGAACGACGGAGATAAGCGGTTTGCCGCCATTCGGTTGTGCGTTGTACCACATGTCAAACATGACGATGTGGGCATTCATGAGCTTCATCCGCGTCATGGGCGCATATTTCGACGGCGGGACGTTGTATTTGCGATACTGCGCAATCTCCGTGTCGTCCATCATCCACTTCGTCCCAAGCACAGCACACGTCCGCTCCCCGGGTTTGGTAGCATCGAGGATGGCTTTGACTTTTGCATCGTAGTTGGAGGTTTTGCTCATACAAACTATTCGCTTATTCGCACGAATTAGCCGCGCTTACCCGTTCTTTTCAATAAACCCATGATAACAATTCATGCAGTATACTCTCCGCTCGGGAAACGTGAAATTTTTATACGTGGTCGTTTTGGCGCTGCAGGAGGCACAGACAACTTCGATCGCAAAGGGGGAGTTCGCGTGGCGGAGCCAGTGTGTGAGGCGCGTAATAAAATGCCGCCGTGGGAATGGCCAGCGCTTTTCTTTGTAGATCGCAAGCTCTTTTGGCACGATGCTGAAATCGCGATCGAGCTCCTCATCATGGATCGGCGTGTTCACATGCTCGGACGAGACCTCATCAATGCAATCCGGGATATCCTCGATGCGAAGCCGTACCACATGCGCCTCCTCCCGTTTCGGCGCAAGCACCAATCCTTGCTTTGGATCCACACGAATCGCGCCGAACCTCTCGAGGTCTCGCTCGCGGTAATCAAAGTACACGGCACCCGTCGAGTGTTCAAAACCCGAGAGCGAAAACTTTCCGGGAAAAAACTCGCCATAACTTCCGTCATCGAGCATCGCGCACTTGAGCTCATCTACACGTCTCCAGTATTCCTCTTTTGGATACGGCTTGTTGAAGATGTGAAACTCCTTTTTGTGAAGTCCAGCACACCCGAAGCAACGCTGGCAATCATCGCAGACGGCACAATACTCAAGTTCTACTCCATTGCTGCATCCCATCGTAAACTTGTTATCAGCGCCGTTCGTGTCCCCCGTGCTCATGTAGGTCCGTGTCGCCCAGCCAAATCCACTACAATACGCGCAATCGTTCGCCTCAATGCCGAATCGGCAGTGGTAACAGCCCGTGCACTTGTCGAGCCAATAACTATATCCATCGCAATTAACACAAAAGTTCAGGTGCTCACCGCGACTGTTTTCGTTTCGGATCCCGAAGGAGGCTGGCCAGATACTCTGTTCGTGCCAGAGTCTGTAGAACTTCTCGAGCCACGCATCTGCGGTCGATCGACAGCCGAGATCTACTTCCGCGCGCCGCTTTTTCCATTCTGATTCCGAGAGTTGTTCGTTGAACCACAGATATTTTTTCTGCCGTTTGTTCGTAGCCCCGAAGCACAGCTCGCAATCGCGGCAATCAAAAAGGAAGGAACTTTTGAGACACCGATAACAGCTGAAGAGATATTCCGAATCGGCAATATTATGCGAATCGCTTATGGAAAACGAGCGGGCAATGTGTGTTCCATTGACCACGTCCACACAGTCCTCCGCCTGAAATGCTGCGTAGGTGTAGAGAGAGCGAAGAGCCTGCGAGGCGCACGACATATAACTCTCCACGCTTTTCCACGAACCGACCGCGACCGACGCAGCATCCACATCACGATTGCGTTTGGCACGCATGGGAACCATCGTCACGAGATCCCAGATTTGATCGAACACCGGACGGGAGGGATCAATGTCTTGATACGTGGAGGAAAAATCATGTTTGTACCAATCAATGTCCTCAACGACTTTGAACGGAAGATCGGGATGAATGGCAGAGACGATCGGCTTGCTCGAGAACACATCACGGTTCCAAAAAATGGCCAACCCGGTGTTGTAGCCATTCAGCATATTCATGCGCGTACCAGGTTTCACTTTCGACGGCGGGACACGAAACTTTTTACAGATAGCGATTTCGCTTTCATCCAACACCCACGTCTCGCCCGTCAATGCGCAAACCCGCTCCTCCCCTGCCTTCAAGCCGGCGAGGATTGCATCGAGCTTGGTGTCAAAGTTGGGTGTGTTGGACATATTATCCTCTCTCCCCAAGATACTCCCAATAGCACTTTTGACATAGAATGCGACGCATAGGAAATGTCGAGTTTCGGTACGTCGTAACTTCCGCGTGGCACTTCTCACACATCGCCTGCTCTTCACGCGGGCCGTTCGAGAACCGAAAACGGTTTTTCATGGAGAGGAATGGGTGCTCACTCGGCACGGCAACATTTTGCTTGCGGCAAAATGCCAGCTCGGCTTGTGTTACAACAAACGGACGGTGGAGAATGGGATCGAGAACAGATTTGTTGATGAAGTTTTCCCATGCGGGATCATCGGCACGATCCGGAAGGTCGTCCGGTGAGAGAAGATCGGGCGTCGTCGATCCTATTGATGTTTCATACATGGGGGCGCCGTGAGCACGAAGCTCGTCCGGTAAGTATTCCGCATACAAGTCACCCATCGAGAACTGGAAACCTGGCTCGGAAAATGCAGCAGGGAAAAATTCGCCGTACTCTCCACGATCAAGCATTGCACATTTCAGTTCATCGAGCTTCTGCCAATAATTCGCCTCGTCATATTGCTGATTCAGAATGCAAAACTTCTTGTGCCGTAAACCAACGCAGCCGAAACAATGCTCGCAATCATAACAGTTGAGAGAGTACTCCATGCCGATCGAACGCCACGTGCGGAAACAGAAACGGTTTTGGCTTCCCGAGAGCATGTCGCAACACTCATACATCTGTCCGCCCTTGCCACCCCAACCGGTAAACGCCGACTCTTGAAGTTCGAGCGTCGCATAGCAACGAAAGCAATCCGTTGAGTCGTAGTTGCGATAAGCAAACTTACAACGTGTTGAGTCGGAAATATGCTCCCCCGTGCACCCCTCCGAGCCAACATGGACATACGCCGGCCAGACCGACTGACGGATCATCTCGAGAAACTGTTCATGCTGTTTTTGATACACGGCGCGCGATGAGAGATCAACTTCTTGTCGCCGCTTTTCCCATTCCTCTTTGGAAAGTTGCTCGTTCCACCACAAATACTTTTTATGCAACTGATTGCTCGCACCAAAACAGAATTCGCAATCAACGCAATCATAGAGGAATGCACTTGATGAACAGCCGTTGCAAGAAAAACAATCAACACAGCTAAAGCACTTGCTCGAATAGCTCGTCTGAAAACAAAATCGGCATCGACTGTTGTCGATCACGTCCATGCAATCTTCGTTCTCAAGACCGAGGAACGCATGAAGCACACGCCGGTTATACATAAGCGCGAAGGCCAAGTAGGCATCCTCACACTTGATAAGGTCGACGCCGGTACAGCGAAGGTTCGAACCATCATCGCGGAGCGCCCCGACAGGAATACGGTGAGCCAGAGGAAGAAGCTGGTCGAAAAATGATCGTTGAGAATCAAGTAACTGCCCCGGTTCTAGAAACTCTTTCGAGAACCATTCTTTATCGTGAATGATGTTAAACGGCGAGTCAGGGTGCACAAAACTCCAGATTGACTCTCCCGTCTCGGCATGTGGTTTTTTCCAAAGCGCTAATCCCGACACAAACCCCATTAAGTGCCGCATTCTCGTATACGGCGCCCGCTTACTCGGCGGGACGTTGAATTTTCTGTACCAGCCAATCTCTTCATCCGTCATGTTCCACTTTTCTCCCGTCAACGCACAAACTCTCTCGCCCGGCTGCGTGACGTCGAGAATGGATTTTACTCTCAGGTCAAAATATTGAGTCTTGGACATACTATTCGCTTATTCGCGCGAATTAGAGATCATTGCTAGCCACGTTCTTCCATGTACCGAAGATAGCATGGTCTGCATAACACGCGCCGACGGCTGGAAAAAAGTGCGTTTCGGCTTGTCGTAACTGAGGTGCAGCAGATAGCGCATGTCGTTTCTTCAGGGATAGGCACATTCGAGTGGCGTACAAGGTGGAGAAGGCGAGTGAGAAAGTGCTTGTCGGGAATTGGTAATCGGTGTTTTTGATAAAAGGCAAGTTCCGCTGGTGTGATCGTGTATAAACGATTAAGTGACTCATCCAGAATTGGTTTCCCAACATGTTGGGAAACATCAATATCCAGAAGTCGGTCAGGTAGTTCAGATGCTTTGAGCAGCCCTTCGGACTCATTGATATTCCCTTTCGTAGGATCGAACGTCGGCGCGCCGAATTTCTTGAGTTCATCGTCACTATACCCAAAGTAAAACTCCCCCATCGAAAACTGAAATCCTGTCTGCGAAAGACTCGCAGGAAAAAACATGCCGTACTCGCCACGGTCGAGCATCGCACACTTGATCTCGTCCACCCGCTGCCAATATTCCTCTTCGCCGTACGGCTTGTTGAAAATGTGAAACTTCTTTTTTTTGAGACCGACGCAGCCAAAACAGTGCTCGCAGTCGTAGCAGTCCATGCAATATTCTAAGTCTTGGCACCGCCATGAGCGTGAGCAGAATTTGAGGTTGTGATAATACGCGATATCCGCCGAGCAGTACGCCGCGTCTCCCCACCCCAACCACACGACACTCATGCTGTCACGATCATCCAGACTCATCCAGCATTGAAAGAGGTCCGTGCTCCCTTCGACCCAGTAACTCTCGCGACATCTTGTGGCGCGCACCAAATACTCTCCCGTGCTCTCCACGTCTGTCGCAAAGTTGAAATGGTCGCGGAAATACCCTTCCCCACGAATCATCTCAAGGTATCTTTCCGAGCACTCGTTCCATGTACGCCGTGATCGGAGGTCGACCATCTCAAGACGTTTACGATACTCTCCCTCCGACAGCTGTTCGTTCCAGAATATAAATTGTTTATCCTTCTTATTCGTTGCACCGAAGCAGTCTTGGCAGCGGCTACAATCAAAGAGAAACGCGCTGTTGATACAATCACCGCATTGGAAACAATAGGTACAGTGATGCATGTTCTCGGCCGCGTTGATGTGATAGCTCTCATTTACCCGAAGGGTGTTCGTGATACAGGCCGAATCACTTCCATGAAAACTCACCGACGCATACAAAACACGTTGTAAATCCGCTCCGCCAAACAAAAGATAGGTGTCTTGGCATTTGATCATGTCCACGCCAACGCTGTTGGTACTTGACCCCTCATCGCGCAGAGCACCCACAGGAATCGAATATGCAAGTTGTTGAAACTGAGCAAAGAATGGTTCTCCAGGATCGAGCTCTCTTGTTGTTTGTGCGAATTCACGGTTATGCCAGTCGCGGTCGGGAATCACTTGATATGGACTGTCTGGGTGCACAAACGTAAGAAGCGGCTCCTTAGTCTCCGCATGCGGCTTTTTCCAAATGGCTATCCCAACAGGAAAGCCCAGGAGCTGTTTCAATCGCGGAATCGGCGCGCAGGAATGCGGCGGCACGTTGAACTTTTTGTACCATCCAATCTCCTCCTCGGTCATGTTCCACTTCTCCCCCGTCAACGCACAAACCCTCTCGCCAGGTTTTATCGCGTCGAGGATGGATTTTACTTTGGCATCGTAGTTAGGTGTCCGATTCATATTCGCCTATTCGCGCGAATTAGAGAAGAGAAATAATCTGCTTTGCGCCGGACGGCTGGTCTTTGGAAAGACGATAGAACATCTCCAGGCTCCGCTGATCACGATCAACGATATCAGCTGCAAAAAGAATCCCCAAATGCTTCGAGGTTGCTTTAAGTGATAGCTTGATCTTATTGGCAATCTCCCACACCGGTGCTTCCTCTTTTTCTCTTAGGAACTCAACGATCGCAAGCCGCCTGCGGTTCGCCAACGCCTTCAATGTACGCTCTAATTGCCTCATACAAAACTATTCTATCATTCGCGCGAATTAGAGAATAGATTTATCCACTATGTTTAAGTCGATAGACGTAGGAATGAATTATGTGTCTTTATGACTTCCACGTGTCCGTCTTGCACAAGAACCGCCTCATCATCCGTTAAGCGGGTGCTCATGACTCCATGCTGTCGCTCATATTCAGCGATCTGTTCTTCTTCAGCCGGTTCATAGTGCGGAGTAATGGTGAGATCGACAAGCCCCATACCGCGCATATCCTTGAGATCAACAATGTTTTTATCTCCCCCGACACCAAGTCCTGAATGTCCAATATCCTTCCCCGCCACTATCGAGCCGGCGCTTACTCCGATGTAGATCCCCCCTTTTTCTAAAAATGACTTTACTGCTACATCGAAGCCGCTCTCGCGAATATATTTCATGAGGTAATAGGTGTTGCCGCCTTGGACATAGATAATGCGACTGCGCTCAAGTGCTCTTACGGTTTCATCCTGCGTCTTACCAGCCAGATCATACTCCTCAACAATCCAACCCATCTGCTCCATTACGACACGGTCTCCGTCCACATAGTGCCAATCCGATTCCGGAACGGACGCCGTGATGATATGCAACACATGGGGCGCTCCCTCAAGAGGAGCGACAAACGATTCGATCTCGTGTTTCATTCTCATCCCCGCTGATGTAAGAAAAAGTTTCATGTTCGCCTATTCGCGCGAATTAGAGATTGCCCCTAGCCGTTCTTCTCGAGATACTCCAAATAACACTTCTTGCAATACACCTTCCGATCTGGATACTTTGCATTGAATGAGATCGTAACCTCGGCGGAACATGCCACGCAAACGCGCTTCTCGAACCCGCATCCTTGCATCGTACGGAAAAGCTCGATCACGCGCGAGATGAAGTGCTCCTTCGGTGGAGCAAGACGGAGTTTTCGATAGAGTTCAAGTTCGGCGGGAAGAAAAGCAAACTTTCTGTTTGCCTTCGTATCGAAAATAGGGGTTCTTGTCCATTCGTCCGTTACCTCGTCGAGTTTGTCGGGGATCTCATCCGGAGATTTCATCGCCGCCCCGGCAGTCTCCACGCCGCACGCACCGTCACTGCATTGTTCGAGCATGTTGGCTCCAAGTTTTTTCATCTCCTCAAGACTTGCACCGCAATACAGCATCGAGCCCCCATGCGGCGCGTACGTCGTTGCCATCGACAAGAGGAAGAACCTCCCATACTCACCGCGCTCGAGCATCGCACACTTGAGCTCGTCCACACGTCTCCAATACTCCCCAGGAGAGTACGGCTTGTTGAAGATGTGAAACTCTTTGTGCTGAAGCCCCACGCACCCGAAACAGTTTTTGCAGTTGTAACAGGTGATGCAGTACTCGCAAGTATCCGACCCGATCGTGCGCCAGCACCCGACAAGCCGCGTGGAATTCGCCGCCGTCATGGACATATAACACTCGGTTGCATTGAATGGACCAAAGCAATCGAAGCACCCATGCGTGTTATGCCCGTATGCGCAACGATAATTGTCCGTCGAGTGTTCCGTGAGCGTAAAGCACTCTCGGCAGTTCGTGCAGTCGGTGAGATACTCTCCTGTTGAATCGATCGCTTTCTCATTGAAGTTCTCCGGCCAGATGGTTTCCGTCTGAAGAAGGTTCTCGAACTTCGCAAATTGCTCCTCCAGGACTCGGCGCGAAGAGAGATCCACGGAGACCCGACGTTTCTCCCACTCTTCTTTCGAGAGTTGCTCGTTCCACCAGAGATACTTTCGCCGACGCTTGTTCGTAGCGCCAAAACAATATTCACAATCGCGGCAGTCAAAGAGAAACGCAGAGTCCACGCAATCGAATGACTCACGCGCCACAAGGCAACGGTACATTCGATCGCAATGAAGCATGTTCCAGCACTGATTGGACTTGTTCACGGTGATCATGTCGGCACATTCTTCCCCATCAATTAGAAGCACGCTGTAGTAGGCATTCTTTGCTTTGCAGGCCAGCGTGAAATAACAATTCTGGTCGCCCATGGAGACGAGCGAGATGGAGTTCACCGCCGGAACAATCGTCGAGGTCGCGATCATGGGAATCTTTTTCTGAAGCTCCCGCAGTTGCGGGAAGAGAGACTGCGCAGGATCGACCTCCAAAGAAATATCCGAGAAGTCCTTGTTGAACCACTCCGCATCTGGCAACACACGAACGCCGGAGGTGGGATGATGAAACGACAACACAGGCACACCCGTCTCAAAATGTTTGTTCCACCAAAATTGGTACCCCGTCGTGTAATGCGCCATCAAAACCCATCGCGTGCGTTGTGAATAACTCGACGGGGGTACATTCAAACGTCGGCACCAATCGATCTCCTCTTGCGTAAGCACCCACTTGTCGCCGAGCAACGAACAAACCCTCTCGCCGGGTTGGGTAGCATCAAGGATGACTTTGATTTTCGCGTCGTAACTTGGAGTCCGGGACATAAACTATTCTCTAATTCGTACGAATTAGCCGACCTGTTCGAGATACGCAAGGTAGCACGCCGTGCAGTAAATCTTCCGTTTTGGAAACGCGATGTTTTTGTGTATCACCACTTCCTTTGAGCACTTTTGACATAGGCCCTGCTCGGCCATAAAAGTATTCCCTAGTCGAGCGAGCGCACGGATGCGTGTCATGAAATGTCGCCGAGGAAATGGAAGTCTCATGTGCGTATAAAACGCCACATCTTCTTTTCGTACGGTAAAGGGACGTTCAAGCTCTGGATCCATAATAGGCCTTCCAGCAAACAACGCGCAGGCCTCCAGTCCATCCGGCAACAACTCCGGATCCATAGACTCACCATACACGGCCGATTGCGAGAGAGAGATGACCGCCCCGCGCTTCGCATCAAAAACAATTCCACCGAGACGAACAACCTCCTCGTCGGTAAGCGGTGCATGAAGCTCCCCACCCCACTGGATGCCCGACGGAGAAAAGTCTCCAGGGAAAAAGTTCCCGTACTCGTCCCGATCAAGCATCGCGCATTTCAATTCGTCGAGCTTGTTCCAATATTCTTCCTCAGCATAGGCCTTGTTGAGAATATGAAACTTCTTGTTCTTGAGTCCAACACATCCGAAGCAGTTTTCACAATCGGAACAATTGAGACAGTACTCGATGTTTTGACAGCGCATGCACGCCGTCGAGAACAAGACGCGACTCCCGTTGATAACACCAACCGCCATGTAGCTGTCCGATGTCCCGTCAATTCCGCTCGTGTACGCATTCCCCTGGACGACGGAATGACAAAGCTGGCAGGCGTACATATCCGTCGCAAACGAAAGTCCGAAACCGTCGGTGCAACGCACGCACTTCATGAGATACTCTCCACTCGACGCCTCACAGCCGACATTGAAGTTTTCTGGCCATACCGCTTCCGTTCGCAACATCTCGAGATAGCGTTGCATCCATGACTGAAAAACTTTCCAGGACGTGAGATCCACTTCTTTCATTTTTTGCTCATACGTCTCTTTCGAAAGTTGTTCATTTGCGAAGACGTACTTCCGATTGCGCAAATTGCTCCCGAGAAAGCAGGACTCGCAATTGCGGGAATCAAAGAGGAAATCGCAAGACACGCATTCCTGACATTGCATCGCCACCCGACAGCGATACATTTTTGTAGAGCGGTTGAGCGAAAAGCTTTCTTGTGACGATGTCCCGATAAAGGTGTCCTCGCAATCTTCCAGCTCTTTGCACATGAACCCGTACGCGGAACGTCTGGTGTTTTTCACGCCGCCAAAAACCATAAACGAATCTTCAGCAGAAATAATCCCGACACCCATACTGTTCACAGGGGTACCAAAGGTGCGTGTCGCTTGAAATGGCACGGCGTGTAATACCTGGCGAAGTTGTGGAAAAAATGGTTGCGCGATATCAAGACCCCTCGCTCCGCGATCGCTCCAATCCTGTGCGTGCCACAGAGAGTCCTCAACGACCGGAATGGGATTGTCCGGATGGATATAGGAGACGATGAGTTTCTTGGTCACGGCATCGGTATTCCACCAGATGGTAACACCGGAGTTGAAACCGAACAGGAGTTTCCGCCGAATCGTCGGCGAAATATCAGAAGGTGGGACCTGGAACTTACGCATCCAGATAAGCTCTTCTTCCGTCATCATCCATCTCTCACCTGAAACCGGGCACACTCGCTCGCCGGGTTGTGCGGCGTCAAGGATCGCTTTGATCTGTACATCGTAGTTGGGGGTATGAGACATAACGCCCACAGTCTATCTCATTTCCCCCAAAAACTAAAAACCCTGCGCCCCGCCGATCTCCCAACCTTTCAATTGAAGGGTTGTTTGATAAACCGACGCGCTGGCGAGGAGAGAACCACTTCACCAGCTCGGTTTTGTTCAATCAGGCCCACCCGAGCCAGTCGTTTCAAGTGCGAAGATGTTGCTTGCTCTGAAATGTCGAGTTCGTGGGCAAGATCACAAACAGCAGCCTTGCCGTGTTCGTGAAGGTACATGAAGACAGTGAGACGTCGTTCATTGCCCAAAGCTCGGAAAAAATCTGCCAGAATTTTCATAGATGCCCCCAACCTTTCAATTGAAAGGTTGCCTTTGAGATCAGCACACAAAGAAAATACCCTACACAATAATCTCTCCCATATCAATCGGCTTGGCTTCGGGTTCTTTTGCGACCGAGTCGCCGCCCTCCAATTCTTTTTCTACTTGCACGCGAGGCGTTGCGTACTTCTCGCGCGACTGTTTAACAATACGCTCGACAAAATTTCCATGCTTGGGCTTGTCCACGGTAAGCACATCGGCAGAAAACGGATCCCATCGGCGCCCGTCAATCGTCATTTTCACATAAATCTCCCGCTCAGAAAGATTAATCATGTCGTTCACCGAGAAAACTGGCTGCATTTCGTTGGACATAATCTCCGCATCCTCCGCGCTGATCTGAAATGACACGATAGAGGCGACGTTGCCAAACAAAGATGACCGCAGCGATGGCGAAAGTTGGGAGAGGTTTTGGTTGGCCACCGTCAAACAAAAGCCGAATTTGCGCGCTTCGGCCAAAATATTTTCAAATGTCCTTGTGGCGATATTTTGAAACTCGTCTACATAGAGGTAGAACGGGGTACGATCTTTCTCCGGCAGACGGATGCGCTGCATGGACGCTTGATAGAGTTTTGTCACAAGTACCGCGCCAAAGAAAGCAGATTTCTCGTCTCCCACACGACCTTTCGACAGATTCACGAGCAGAATCTTTTTGTTCTGCATGATCTCATACAAGTCGATCTTGCTTTTTTTCTGTCCAAAAATATTGCGGAGCAGCGGATCAGTAAGCAACTGGCCGAATTTATTGAGAAGAGGCGACACCGCTTCCGCATCATACCGCTGCGACCACTCCGGAAACTCAATCGCCCAAAACCGTCGCACCACCGAATCTTTGATATGCTCAATTACCTTACCGCGAAATGGACCCGAGGAAAGCATGGAGACAATGCCGTTCAACGTTCCGTCGGGATAATCAATCATGGCCAGACACGAAAAGCGCAGTAAGTGTTCAATGCGTGGAGACCAGTCGGAGGCAAATTGCTTTTTGAAAATCTCGATAATCGAGTCCGTCACCATATGCTTATCCTCGTCGGCAACGTTGGCAATCGGGTTAAACGCTACGGGAAAATCACGGTCGGCTGGGTCAATCAGCACCACATCATCAATACGATTCTCCGGAATGAACTCCAACATGGAGTTGATCAAATCTCCATGCGGATCCACAACACCCACCGCGTGGCCAAAATGAATATCCGCTCGCATGAGAAGTTCCATGAGTTTTGTTTTCCCCACGCCAGACTTCCCAATCACATACAAATGGCGACGACGATCGCGGCGCTTAATACCAAAAATGTACCGCTTCGCTGCATAGCCGGTGGAAAAGTTTGTTTTACCAAAAAGAGAAATCTCTTCCGGTGCGACGTCTTGCGGGGTCGGGAGAGTATCGGGTGGTTCATGACGCCGAGCAACAAACGTCTCCAGTTCTCCGTCGCCCGCCGTTGTCGGTGATTGAAAAAGTGGATCGGCCATACATCACCACGGAAAAATACTCGGCTCTTTTGCCACTTGCAGGGGCTCCTCCTCTTCCCCATCATCCCCACCGTCATCTTTCTGTGGAGCACTCCCCGCGGACGGTGGGGAATTTCCATGAGGCTTCTTGTGACGGCGGCGTTTACGCTTTCCTCCTTCATCCGGACGAGAACCCACAGAGACGGTCGGTGCATTCGTCGGCGTCACAGGAGAAGTTGCCACAGAAACAGAGGCTGCAGGTGTCGGGGTCGTTATCCCTGTTGGACGAGGAGCGCTTAGCGCCGACAACGACACCTCTCCCACCGTCTCCGTCCTCACCACTTCAGCGTCTTTCATAACAGAGACCGGCGTTTCTCCAGGTCTGGACGGTTTTTTACCGGCTTTGCGTTCTGCCTTCACAATATCAATGCAATCTTCACAGTAAATCGGCCGCGAGCGATCCAGTTCAACCGGTAACTCCATGTGTTTTTGGCATCGCGAACACGTATACTCATGCATCCACGACTTCTTCTTCGACACAGGCGGCGCAACTTCTGGAATTTCTGGAAGCGCCCCCTCTTCGATCACGGGTTTACTTTCACTCCACCGCAGAATCCGCTCTTCCACAAGTTCGCGCGGGACGGCATATTGCTGTCGGGAAGCCGCAATAACCTTCACCTCATTCTTTGTGTGAATCTGGATTGGCGGAAGCGTTACGGCAGAGAACGGATCACCGGCAATTCCTTTCGAGAGAAGTTTCAAATAAATGTTTGCCTTGGGGAGATTTACAAGGTCGTCCTCGATAAATTTTGGCGCAAACTCCACGGCTAATTTTTCTGCATCGGCCGATCCTACACGGAACGAAATAAGCGTTCCGGCGTTTCCAAACACGGCCGCTTCGACCGTTTCATCCAGCTGCTCAATGTATTGGTGAGCCATGATAAGCGCGAGGCGGTATTTACGCGCTTCGGAGAGAATGTTCGCAAACGACTCCGTGGCAAAGTTTTGAAATTCGTCAATGTAGAGGTAGAAGTCCTCACGAGCTTCCTCCAAAATATCCACGCGCGCCATTGCGGCAAGCTGCATCTTTGTCACAAGAAGCCCCCCAAGCAGCCGGCTTGCGTCCTCCCCAATACGTCCCTTCGACAGGTTCACAATAAAGATGTGGTTTCCATCCATGATGTGGCGCATGTCAATCGTGGACTTCTCTTGTGCCACGATGTTGCGCACAAGCGAGGTAGAAAGAAACTGGCCGACCTTGTTTTGAATCGGCGCAATTGCTTCCGTGCGAAACTTTGGATCCCACTGCTCAAATTCTGTCACCCAGAAAGCCTTCACCACCGGATCTCGAATGCCCGCCACAATTTTCCGGCGGAAGTCGCGGTCTACAAGAATACGGTTGATGCCAAGAAGGGTATTCCCGGGATTTTCCAGCAAACTCAAAATACAGTTATTCATGATGTGCTCCATGCGTGGACTCCACACATCCGGCCAAATCTTTTTAAAGACGCCCATGAGACCCGAGGCAATCACGTGCTTGTGGCTATCGTCCACGGCTTCGAGTACGTTGAACCCAATGCAATGATTGAGATCGGATGGATTGAAATACACGACGTCATTGATCCGATGCTCGGGAATGGCATCAATGATCTTCTCGGCAGAATCCCCGTGCGGATCAATAAATCCGACGCCGTGGCCGTAGTAGATGTCGGCCAAGATCATGTTTTCAATCAGCGTCGTTTTTCCCACACCGGATTTTCCCACAATGTACATGTGCCGGCGGCGATCATCCGTGCGAATGCCAAACTTCCGCAAACGGTTGCGGAAGTTTGTTCGCGCGAAGAAAATTACATCTTGTTCGTGATCGTGAAAGTATTTCATACTAACGGACGTCGTCCATTGTATCACGAAGCCCTACATCTTCCGGCTCAACCCCTTGCTCAATAAGCACGCGGATTTCATCGGGAATACCTGCCGGTGATCCTGTCTTCAAATGCGAAGGGGTGGGAGGACGTGCATCGTATGCGTTCGCGCGCGGGGCGATATTTTGCGGCGTCAGTGAGGAGGACGGCGCAGCATGCGCGGTCGGAGCTACTGGCCGCGGGGCAGAAAGGCCCTCTGCCGGTCTATCGGCATGAGCATCTCCTTCGATTGCCACTTCGTGCGACGGCGCCGCTTTAGCGTGGGATGTATGCACAACCTCGCCCATCCCATGCGCGGGCGGAATAGCCATAGGCATCTCGAATAAATCCGCCGGCGCCTCTTCCTTTTGTACTTCCCCGCCCGGCAGAATCATTTTGGGCGCGACCAACATTTCCTCTTCTTCATCGGCAAACGGCGTATCTGTAGGCGGCTCGGCACGCTTGGCGAGCGTCTTCTTGATAAGCGGCACCTTTACGTTGATCGTCGGGAAGTGCCAGAGCGTCGCCAACTCCTCAGTGTTCAACACAAACGCCTCGGCGCCAATCTCGGTACTTCTCTCCACATATCCTTTCATGAGCTTGTTTTGGTAGTACGCGTACCACCACACTTGCCAGAAGTAGTCATCTTCCGGACTCCCATGCCCCGTAAAGGCGTTCAAATCTTGGTGTGCGAGCTGCTTGAGGAATCCTTTCACGATATCTTTGCGTGTCACCTTCGTGAAGACTTCTTTGCGCGCTACATAGATCACGCGGATTTTTGTCTTGAGCCCTGGTTTGCCGATCTTGCGCACAACCGATTTACTGATTTCCCGCTCCTGCTCTGTAACTTTAAACGCCTTCCATACCTCTTCTTGGAATTTATCTTTCCCGGCCTCGGCCTCACCTCCCAGAATGTCTCCAATTACGACGCCCGGTACCGATGCAATCGCGCCGCCGATGGCGCCCAACAAACCGCCGGATTCTGCATGCTTGTTACTCACCCCATAGGTCTTTTTGATAAAGGCGTCCCCCTCTTCTTTCCATTCTTCGCCCGCATGCTCAGTAAGCACTTGAAACCATAATTGCTCGCCGGGCTTCATCTGCGCCATCCCTTCAAAAAGTGTGACAAGCGGGTCCTTGAGGTCCTGTGTCAGCGAGTGCTCAAAATCTACATAGGTGCGCACAGACATGAAACTTGGTTTCGCAAGCACGTACTCTGCCCCCCATACGTCCCACTGCTCATGGGGAAAATGGTGCGGCACCTCCTTCGCGTAGTCATCGACGAGAGCAATTTCCGCATCGGGGTATTGTGCATAAATAACCGCTTCATAGACATCGCGATACCGCTGCTCCGTCCAAATGTAAAATTGGATATAGCCGTTAATCGAGGCAATCTCAAAACTATGGCGCCAGGGCACCTTTCCCATGAGGTACGTCTCAAGCCACGTGGGAGAAGCTTTCAGGGCAACGGTAACACCAAAGATGTTTTCCACGGCACGGGGACTTTGCTCCGTGAGGCGTGGGACATCTATCGCAAGTAGGATATACGGCCGGTGGTGGCGCCAATAATGGCGCTGCATCTCAAGCCACATTTCAAAAATGCCGTAGAGGAAGACGACAAGAAACGGGATCCAGCCGAAATACAACAAGAGATCAATGATGATCTCGTCCACCGGCTGGTTCAGAAATTGCGACAGGGTAAACCCTCCAATTGTCGCAAGAAGCATAGCGCCCCCATTATATCACGAATGGGAGAGAGCGTGCTTTTTGTCCCACTCATGCCACGTGACAAGAAGAGGCGACGCAATGAAGATCGAAGAGTAGGCTCCCGCCGACATACCGATAAGAAGCGCCAGAGCAAACGAGCGTGTGGTCTCCCCGCCAAAAAGAAAGACGGCAAGAATCGCCAAAAGAGTTGTGAGAGTCGAATTGATAGAGCGAGCGTAGGTTTGCCGTAAACTTTTCGTCACAAGTCCGCTCAAATCTCGGCCGCCTTCACGGGCAAGATTTTCCCGCGTGCGGTCAAACACGACAATCGTGTCATTAATTGAGTACCCAAGAATCGTGAGAATAGCGGCGACAAACGCCGTATCCACCTGAAAGGACTGCGAACGTCCCAACACGGCAAAGACTCCGAGTGGAATAAGAATGTCATGCAATCCTACAAGGACGGTCAGCACCGCATATTTCCATGAGGCGACCGGTTCGGAAACTTTCCGGAACATCCAGGTGATGTACACCACAATAAGGAGAACGGAAAGCACGAGACCAAAGAGCGACTTCCGCTTAAGTTCAGAGCCAATCACCGGGCCCACCGAATCAAACCTTCGCTCCTCAACAGTGCCGAATTTCTCTCGGAGTGCTCCAAGAAGCGCTTGGTGTTTTTCTTCCGATAGAACGGGCAGCCGCATAAGCGCTCCCTGCTCTTCTGTCTCTTGCACGACCGCTTCGGGGTATCCCGCTTCTTTCACCGCCTCGCGCACGACGACCACCTCCGTCGCTGTCTCGAAGCGCACCTCCATCAAACTCCCGCCAGTGAAGTCAATCCCAAATGGCAGATGGAAAACAATGAGAAGCACGATACTGGCTGCGGCAATAGTGCCAGAAACGGCATACCAAATTTTTCGTCCGGCAATAGGATGAAGGGTCATACGGAAGCTTTTTGAGATACGCCATACCACCACGAACGCTTGGCGAACTTACTTACGACGAGAAGGAGAAGACGGCTTACCGTAATGGTGGTGAACATGGAGAGAAGAATACCGATTGAGAGCGTAACGGCGAAACCTTTAATAAAGCTTGTACTGAAGAGAAAGAGCACGGCCGCGGTGATGAGCGATGTGGCGTTTCCGTCACGGATGGATGTCCATGCGCGCTTGAAGCCTTCGATCATTGCCATATGCAGGTCACGCCCATCGCGGAGTTCTTCTTTAGTGCGCTCGAAGATGAGAACGTTTGCGTCTACAGCCATACCAAGCGAGAGGATGAAACCCGCGATCCCAGAAAGCGTCAATGTTACACCGAAGATTTTATACGCAGCAAGGTTGAGAAGCGCGTAAATAGTAAGCGCAATGATCGCAATGACACCGGAGAGCCGATAGTACAAGACCATGAAGAGAGCGACGAGGAAAAAGCCGATAAGGCCCGCCTTGAGTGACCGGTCGAGCGAGTCGGCGCCGAGCGTGGGACCAACCGTGCGCTGCGAGAGAAGCTCGACGGGCACGGGAAGCGCGCCGGCGTTGAGACGCTGCGCCAATAGTTTAGCTTCTTCTACCGTAAAGGTTCCCGAAATAACGGCGCGGCCTCCATAGATCGCCTGCTGGACAACCGGCGCCGAGATCACCTCGCCGTCAAGGAAGATGGCAATTTGCTGCTTGATGCGTCGCGCCGTGATCTCCCCAAACAACTTGTCGCCCTCCGCATCAAATTGAAGCGCAACATAGGGTTGGCCGGTGGATTGATCGAACTCAACGCCGGCGCGCTCAAGCTGCTTGCCTGAAAGCGGCGTGTTCACCCATGCCCCCGCATCGGGCGCAACATCCCACGGCTGCGTGAGTTTGGAGACGTTGCGTGTCATGGTGTACGTTTTCACCGGCTTTTCTGCGCGTTTCAAAAAGACGTGATAGCCATACTCTGTTTCGACGGCGCTCGATACGCTTCCCACAGGAAGAGAGCGCACTGCCAACTCCGCTGCCGGCGGCAAAAATCCCGGTTGCGTCCACGAAAGTTCTCCGCCGTTTTCTTTGGCAGAGGGATCCGTGGAAAATTCACGGGCACGGTCGGCAAAATTCTCTGCCATAATGCCGTCTGTTGCCTTTTGCACTTGGATAGACGCCTCAATCGCCGGAATGGGATTAGGACAATTCGTTTTCCCTTCAAAACAAATAAGAATGTGCGAGAGATCCCATTCGGTGTCTTCCCCGACAGAATCCAATCGGAGAACATTGATGCCCTCGGCGTTTTCCTCGGATGTATACCCACCCACACGAATTTTGTTTGTCACAATGGCAGACACGAGCGGCCCGTAGAGCGGGTGCGCGGGCGCAATGTTTGTGAGTGTTTCCGTTTGCGTGTCCCCAAATCCCTCTCGACGAGCTTTCGCAAGAAGATCCTTTGCCGCCTTGCGCTCCTCGGCCTGCTTTGTTTCCAGTTCTGTTTTCTGTTCAGGGGTCAGCCCTTCTTGATTCGCCCCAGGTTCTTTAAATTCCAAAATGGGTGTCTCGCCAATTTCACGAATCGCTTCGGATACATCAAGCACTCCTGCTAAATCGACAACCACGCGATAGCCCCCGCCGCTTGTGATCGTCTGCACAACCGGTTCAGAAACCCCGAAAGCATTCACACGGCGCTCAATAACATCACGCACGCCCTCAAGCGCTTCGTCTCGCTCGGATGAAGGAATATCACTCATGTCAGCACCGTACTCCAAGTGCGTGCCGCCCTTTAGATCAAGGCCTAAACGATAAGACTCGGTAGAAAGCCCCGGAAGCCCAATAGCTTGAAAGGCTTGCGGCACGGCAAACCCAAGCGCTAAAAGAACAAGAACCACAAGGACACTGATTTTCGCCCAGAGCCAAGAGCGGCCGCTGCCGGAACTTCTGGATGCTTGAGAGCGGTGCTTTGCATCAAGGTACTTACGATAGCTATAACCCATAATTGGGGAGAAGTGTAGCGGAGGGAGAAAAGGAGCGCAAGCGATTGACAAATTCCCCTTTTTTGTGCAGAATGGGATGTCCATACTGGACACCTCACGCCAAGAAAGGAAGCGACATGGGGAACAGCGACCCTTCCCAGACAGAGGAGCTCGAACGACTCCGCAAACAGGTGCAAGCGCTCGAGGCTGCGATCGCAGCCAAAGATCGCGAGATCGGGACCAAAGACGGGATCATCAGCCAATTCGCCCGTCGCGTCGTGAACCTGCGCTCACAGATCCGTGAGAGCGAGGAGACGTCGCACACCGACGGCCTCACCGGACTCCTCCTCAAGACCGAGCTGGAACGCGCCCTCCCCGGCATCGTACGCCGCGCCAAGAACAGCAGCGAGCCGTTGAGCATGATCTTCGTGGACCTGAACGACTTCCGCGAGGTCAACACGGCGCACGGTCACATGGGAGGCGACGCGGTTTTGCGAGAGGCCGCGCGCCGTCTCCGGCGCGTGCTCCGCCTCACCGACCTGGCAGGACGTGTGGGCGGCGAAGAGTTCGCCGTCATCCTGCCGGGGACGCCCAAGAAGATGGCGGAGCGTGTCGCGACGCGCATCTACGCCGCCATCGCCAAGGATCCCTACCGCATCCCCGATGATGGCGAGGTCATCATGAGCGCCAGCGTGGGCTGGGCATGCGTCGCGGACACCGGCTACAGCCACGAGGAACTCTACAAGGCCGCCGACCAGGCCATGTACCGCGGAAAAGCAAAGAAGGGCTCAGGCGAGCCCACCTTGTCCGACTGAACGTTCTTTTTCTCCTTCACCTTCGCACCCCTCCGGGTGCGTTTCTGCTTTTAGAGGCGTGTGACGCGTGCATCGTCAATAAAGAGGCGCGTGCTCTTCGGTACGTTCCCAAAAAAGAGTGTGACATCCTCCGCTGTTGGCTGCGTCACGTTTCCGTAAAGACTCCGCGGGCCTTGACGAACATCAAGGTACACGCACTTCCATTCCGAACCGACAGGCGTTGAATAGGACTGCGTGATGGCCGAGTATGACTGCGTGCCACGCGTTTCTTTTGCGATGGTCACCGGCACGGAAGAACCGCCGTTGATGAACTTCATGCGCATGGAGACACGGTACCATTCTCCTTCCGAGAACAAATTCGTTACGTCATATCCCACGGCCTCGTCATAAAGGTACGGCGCTGTCCGCTCGCGGCCATTGTCTTGACCATAACTCGCGTTGGAGAGTCCAAGTGACTGAAAACCGTCGTAGCTTTGCGTCGAGGTAAGTGTGTTGGCAACCGATGTGCCAGACGAATAATCATGCACGCTGGATGTCCAGCTCGAGATAAGGGCACCAAAACGGAAGCGCGCGTCTATACCCACACCCGGCTCAAATGCGGTGCGCAAAACAAGTTCACCGTTCAACGGAGCACAGGTATCGCCGGAAGGATTCGGACGAGGCGCAGGAGCGGAGGTCACCGTTGAGAGAGAAGCCGGAATATCCGAAAGGCGCGAGCGGTACCACTCCACCACGGTCAGAGCGTCGGCGGGACGGTCAACAACGTAGAATCCCGGGCGATAAAACCAGGCCTCAAGGTTGCCCTTCACTGACCCACGGCGCTCGGCTTGCTTCAAGAAAAGGCGCGCCGTATCAGTCCCGCTCGGAAGAGAAAAAACTCCGTAACTGATGGCCCACACGTTTTCCGTGCCGGCATCGTGACGCATTTCCTGTCCTTGCATGTACGTGCGGATGCGCGTGCCGTCCATTAGGTATCCGTAGAGATAGGGAAGGCCCGTAATATCCATGGCATTCGCGTTTCCACGGTTGTCTATACGTTGCGCTTTTGTGTACGCAATGAAAACCGCGTAGTTCCCGTCATTGTCGGAAAGAGACACGTCACGCGAGAGGAACATTTTTTGGTTCCCGCTCTCACGCAAGATGACGCGACCATCGGAAAGGACACTTGGTCCGCCGGAGACCTCCCATTGGCCGACCGAACCGGCAAAGTTGGGACGGCTCGCAACAGATTCCACCGAAATAGCCAGGGCAGGAATGGCAGGGGCGAGCAGGCTTGTGCTTGCAACAGCTATCGAGGCAACACGCACGAAAAAAGCTTTCATAATGTGAAAACCCTAGCAAAAAAAGGCGTTTTTGTCAATATTCTACGACTTTATGGCGAGACGCGCGCCCGCGGACAATTCGCAAAGTCGAGGGGGCCACCCCGAGCTCTTTTGCAAGCAGTCGGATCACCCCCTCGTTTGCCCGCCCATCGCTCGGCGGCGCCATAACCCAAACATCATAACTCCCGTCATCATTCCTGATCACAGCATCTTTTCCAGCTCCTGGATGGGCTTTTACCGCAAGACGCATGTCACGCTCCGTGACACTTCTTATACTTTTTCCCGCTCCCGCATGGGCAGGGATCATTGCGACCGACTTTCGCAACAGACACGGCAGGTTGTGCAGAGGAAATGACATCACTGGTTTTCGCGGGAGCAGAGAGGTGAATACCGCGCCGCTCAAAAACCGACTTCGCCAACTCTTCTGCCTCGCGTGTCGCGGCCACGTGTTGAGCAAACTTGAAAAAATTGTTAGCCACTTCCATCGATACAGCCAGCAAAAGACGATTGAACAGTCCAAACGCCTCGCGCCGATACTCAATAAGCGGATCGCGCTGGCCGTAGCCGCGCAAGTTCACGCTTTGGCGGAGTGCCGTCATCACATCGAGGTGATCAATCCACAACCGGTCAATGCTACGCAAAATTACTGCGCGTTCCAAATCCCGCAAATCCTTGCGGTCAGCAAACCGCCCCTCCAGCTCGTCGTACGCTCGCCGTACCACTGCCATAAGCTTCTCGGAAATCTCTGTGCGCGCTTTGGCGGTGCCCGCCTTTGAGACGCTGGTTTCCTTCAACAGGGGGGAGATTTCTTCCTGCTCAGCAACCGAAAGCGGCAACATCGCGGAAAGTGTCTCAAGGATCTCTTTGCGATTCGTATCGCCCTTCGCCGGCAGTGCTTCTTGAAATTGTGCGGGCACATGCACCTCTTCGCCTGTGTGAAACATCACCACTTCCTCGAGGGCCTCATCAAAGTGACCCAAGATAAGCTCGCGCAGGGCTTGCGGCTCTCCCCCATCATACGCCTCTAGCACGGCGCGACGATTTTTATACACAACTTCACGATGGCGATTAAGCACGTCGTCATAGGAGAGCAGATGTTTGCGCGCATCGTAATTGTTGCCCTCCACACGCTCCTGCGCCTTTTCAAGCGAGCGCGATACCATCTTATTTTCAATCGGCATGTCGTCGGGGATGCCCATGCGATCCATCAAGCGCTTCATGCGATCGCTGCCGAAAATGCGCATGAGGTCATCCTCCATCGAGACGTAAAATTGCGTCGCGCCCGGATCCCCCTGACGTCCCGACCGCCCGCGGAGCTGATTATCAATGCGCCGCGCTTCGTGCCGCTCGGTGCCGATGACCGCCAACCCGCCGAGTTCACGCACCGCTCTCGCCTCCTCGGGATCGGATGGATTTCCGCCAAGCACAATGTCCACACCGCGTCCCGCCATGTTCGTCGCAACCGTCACCGCACCGCGCCGACCAGCCTGCGCAATAATTGCCCCCTCTCGCTCGTGATTTTTTGCATTCAGTATTTCAAACGGAAGCCCCTCGGCCGTCATCATCTGCCCGAACAGTTCATTCTTTTCAATAGAAGCCGTGCCCACCAAAACAGGCTGGCCTTGTTCATGCAAACGCTTGATTTCTGCAATCACAGCGCGGAATTTTCCAAGCTCGGATTTATATACACGGTCTGGCAGGTCCGTACGCGAAGACGGTCTGTTCGGCGGGATGATGATGACATCCATACCGTAGGTTTTGTGGAACTCCTCCGCGTCTGTGGCACCCGTTCCTGTCATGCCCGCGAGTTTCTCGTAGAGCCGAAAATAATTTTGAAACGTGATCGTTGCGAGCGTTTGGCTCTCCTGTTTGATCGTTACGCCTTCTTTCGCCTCAATAGCTTGGTGCAAACCCTCCGAATATCGCCGTCCCTCCATCAACCGGCCGGTGAACTCATCAACAATAATGATTTCCCCCTCGCGCACCACGTAATCCTTATCACGGCGATAGAGCGCGTGCGCCCGGAGCGCCTCCTCCATGTGGTGCACCATCTCGGCTCCCTGCGCCGTGTACAAATTTTCCACTCCGAGCGCTTGCTCCACGCGACTGATGCCTTCATCCGTAAGCGTCGCCGCACGCAATTTCTCGTCCACATTATAGTGCGTGCCCACCGTAAGCTCGGCAGCGATATGTGCGCACGTCATGTACAGAGAACTCGGCGTCTCGGATGGCGCCGAAATAATAAGCGGGGTGCGCGCTTCGTCAATCAAAATGGAGTCCACCTCATCTACAATCGAATAAAAAAGCGGTCGCTGAACGAGCTGTTCCGTCCGGATCACCATGTTGTCACGCAAGTAATCAAACCCAAACTCATTGTTCGTGCCGTACGTGACGTCCGCAGCGTACGCCTCTTTGCGCGAGACGGGACGCAAATAATCCATGTCCACGCGGAACGATCCCGTCGCATCACGTTTCGCATCTGACGCCTCTTCATTCTCCACATGGCGATACGCAGGATCATAGACAAAACTCGCGTCGTGCTGAATGCATCCCACACTCATACCAAGCGCATAAAACACTTGTCCCATCCACACGGCATCACGCTTGGCAAGATAATCGTTGACCGTCACGAGATGCGCGCCCTTTTTTGCAAGGGCATTCACATAAAGCGGCGCAGTGGCCGTGAGCGTCTTTCCCTCGCCCGTGCGCATTTCTGCAATGTTGCCGTCGTGCAACGCCATGCCACCCGCCATCTGCACGTCGTAATGCCGCTGGCCAAGCGTGCGGCGCGCCGCCTCGCGCACCACCGCAAACGCCAGAGGCAAGAGCGCATCAAGCGTCTCGCCCGTAGCAAGCCGCGCCCGAAACTTCTCCGTTTGTTCTTTCAGCTCGTCTGCCGAGAGAGTCGTGACAGACGGCTCTAACGCGTTGATGTCTGCCACGCGTTTGAGATACGTCTGCTGTTTTTTTACGCTTGGATCCGGAAATAACCGATTAAGCCATTGGGCCATAGTGGACACAAGGATAGCCGAAACCGCCCAAGAAATCAATGCGCTGAGCTACATTTTGTCCGGCCTTTGCGCTTTCTTTCGCCGGTCAGCCAAACGCTCCTTAAAATCCACAATTTGTCGGCGTAATTCATCACGTGCGCCATCGATAGCCGCATACAAATCCTCGTGCTCTTCTTCCGCCTGAAAGTGATTGGCTCCCAAGTGAAGATGGAACGTCGCACGAAAATACGGTCCTTTGTTATGGTGTTTCGTCTCCTTCCCCACTTCCGCATCCAACTCCAGAGACTCGTGGCCTTCAAGCATTTTTAAAATAGGCTCAAGGCGCTTCTGGACGTATTCGGCAATGGAAGGCGTGAGTTCAATGTTGAGGGATTTTATGTTCATATAAGAAATTGTATCTCTTCTTGCAACTGAATGCCAAGCGCGTTTCGGACACGGGATTTAAGAAGAGCGATGAGCTGCATAATGTCGTCCGCCGTGGCTTTTCCTTCATTCACCAAAAAGTTTCCGTGCACATTGCTCACCTTCGCGCCACCGACCGCCGTGCCTTTGAGATCGAGCTGATCTATTATCCATCCGGCACCGATGCGGCGTGACGCCAACATGCTTTCGGGCAGATGAAAGTGTTCTTGCAAACGCGCAAGCTCGGCGTCGTCTTTCACTTCGTAGTTTTTGAAAATGCATCCGGCCGAGCCGACATTGGTCGGCTGAGACGCCTTGCGCGACGCCACGTGCTCATCAAGCTGTTTCTTTAATTCTTCGGCGTTCCCCCATTCCAACATAAATGTTGCCGAAAGCACCACCCAGTCTTTTCCGCTTGGCTCCTTGAAAATGGAGTGGCGATAGCGCAAGAAAAGTTCCGCGGCCGATAGAGAAACAATAACGCCTTCCGCGGGTTTATAGAGAGAAACGGATGCCAGATGATCTTTTGTCTCGCCGCCGAAACATCCCGCGTTCCCTCGCACGGCACCACCGACAGTTCCCGGAAGCGAGATCATCCACTCAAGTCCAGCAAGCCCAGCCTCTGCCGTCTTTCGTGCAAGAAGACCCGAAGGAACACCCGCCCCCGCGATCACCTGCATCCCCTCGATCGCCACATCGCGTAGCGCCGGCACAAGGACGAGCGCATCCACGCCGGTATCGGCCACAAGCGTGTTCGACCCTCCGCCGTGGACAATCACGCGCACGCCATCCGTTCGCGCCGCCTCAAACGCCCTCATAATCTCCTCCGCTGACTGCGCTTCCACATAAAAACGTGCGGGCCCGCCAATGCGAAAATTGGTGTGTTTGCTCATGAGTTCGTTTTCCTTGAGCCGCGTACCGAATATCGTTTTGAGATGCATACAAGTAAGGATCTTAGCTCCTGACAGATCGAGTTCATTAGGAGCTAAGCTCCTGACTGAATGAGTTTTGGTTGAACTTCCGGGCAACTTCATCAATGTCTCCGGCGCCCTGGAAAAAGAGTACGTCTCCCGGTTTTGCGAGTTCTCGCACCATCCGATTCGTTGCCTCAAGACTCTCGGTATAGAAGATGGCCACATCAGGATGGTTTTTCTTCACCGCCTCCACAATATCACGGCTCGAGACGTGCGTGTCCTCGGTGCGGCCGGCAACGCCATAGATCTCAGGAACAATCGTGAGGTCTGCCGCCGTCCCCAAAGCAGCAACAAAATCACTGAACAACTCCCTTGTTCGCGCGTGCTGATGCGGCTGGAAAATATGTACCAGACGACGACGGGGAAAAGCCTCGCGCGCCGCGGCAAGAGCAACCTTGATCGCTGTTGGGTGATGTCCGTAGTCCGAATAAACATCCGCGCCGTTCCACGTGCCGACATGTTCAAACCGCCGCCAGATGCCGGGAAACTCCTCGAGTGCCTTGCGTGCTACACCCTCGTCGACACTAAGCGTCCGCGCCACCGCCATTGCTCCCGCCGCGTTACGTTGGTTGTAAGGACCGGGGATACGAAGGTGAATATCAAGCTCGGGTTCCTTCTCGACCCAAATGGATTTTTCGGACTGCTTGGCAAACTGCTCCATTGTTTCCTGCACGTGCCCGACATTGCGATAAAAATCTGGGTGATCCATTTCGACGTTGGTGATCACTCCAATTTTTGGGTGGATGAGAAGATGATTGGCGAGATGTTCGCACGCCTCTATCACCAACTGGGGGGGCTGCCCCGGGGCTGCCCCGGGACGGTTCCCTCCTAGACGAATGTTCCCGTCCCAGCCGGGAACGCGCGAGCCGACAATAACAGTCGGGTCAAGCCCCGCAGCTTCTAAAACTTTTCCAACCATGGCAGTGGTAGTGGATTTGCCGTGCGTACCCGTGACCGCAATCGTGAAGTACCCCTTTGCAAGCTCACCCAAAAATTGCGCCAGAGTAAGCTGCCTGATCCCCCGCGCCTTTGCCGTCAGCCGTTCGGGGTTGGTTTCCGGCACTGCCGAGGAGTAAACAATCAGATTGCAATCGTTTGGAATGTTTTCCGCTTTGTGGTCCAGGTGAATTATGGCGCCGGCCTCTACAAGATCATCAACAAAAAGTCCTCCGTGAAGGTCAGAGCCGGTGACTTTGCACCCCCACCCTAAAAAAAGCTTCCCCACGGCAGAAACCCCCACTCCGCCCGCACCGACCAAATGGACATGATGAACGTGGTCAAACATGGGGAAAGTGTAGCATCTATTGACAAAATGGCCTATTTTTGCTAAATTAGCGCGTCATGCTAGCGGGAATTTCCCGTTGGCCTCTGATCGGCTTTTGTGCCGTTCGACCATTTGAAAGATTGGAACAATGCCATGACCGACCCCGATTCCCCGACCGAGACCGAGCCCACGGACAAGATGACCACCGGCGACAAGATCCTCTTCAGCATCGTGCTCCTCATCATCATCGGAAGCGCCTGGTTCAGCATCAGCAACACGCGGGATCTCCGGAAGGACAAGGCGCAGATCGCCATCCTGGAGCAGAAGTTGGCGACGCACGACGAGTACATCGACCAGCACCTCTCGGGAGACCTGCCGGAGAACTTCATCCTCGGGCAGTGGGTGACCGACCAGGAGAAGGCCATCAAGGACATCAACGCCGCACTGGGCCCCTACAAGGACAACGACGTCCTGCCGGTCATCTCGGGCGCACTCAAGGTCCACAACGTCGCCACGCTCGTCGGGCTCGTGAAGGCCCTCGACAGCGACATGGACGGGATCACGAACGAACGCGACCTCTGCCCGAACGAGTCCACGATGGATCCTGCCACCGTCCCCGACGTGAACCAGGACGGCTGCAACGACGATACGGACAGCACCGCCCGACTGGCCAAGTTCGGGATCAACGGCGTCAAGGGCGTGCGGAAGGTCGGCGCCAGCTGGCGCGTGACCTACACCGCCACGGCCAAGTCCCCGGCCGACGAGGCCGAGATCAAGTTCGAGGTCTCGTGCCTGGCCCTCGACAACGAGGGCAAGGAGCTCGCGGCAGACGCCACGATCGCCGACGGATGGACGCCGACCAACGTCGACAAGTGCTTTGTCCGGCCCGCCTCCGCAAGCTGATCGGCACCAACGCGACAGGGGCCGGCTCGGGGCAACACTCCGAGCCGGCCTCCGCCGCTCACTCGCTCTTTCTCTCTCCTCAAACCTCCCATCCCTGGGAGGTTTCGTGCTTTTAAATTCTCTCTAAGAGATCTCTTAGAGAGAAAATACTGGGGGAGAGCTTCTTGTGCTTACTTTAGAGCTTAATATCGTCAATCCCACTTGTCCTCACTTAGAGAGAATTTCCCGTGGTATTAACCGCTGTTGACTTTTTCTCTAAATTCATCTAACCTCCTCCCCTTGTGCCGGGCAATCCTTGTCCGCCACATTCGCCCTTTGGGCAAAGGAAGACGGGCATGTCCGACCCCGCTTTGGGCGCTTCTGGCGCCACCAACAAGAACAAGGAAGATGAGCCCGGAGCGCTCGACAAGATCTTCAGCGCGAGCGTTCCCGTCTGGGTGTTCCTCATGTTCGTCATCATGCTCGGGCTCATGCACTTCTTCTGGGGCGTGAGCCGGGGACGCACGGACAAGATCGCGAGGCGCGTTGCCCAAATCGCCGTGCCCCTCGAGCACGCGGCGAAGGCCAGCAACAAGTCCACGACCGAGATCGCGGACTCACTGGTCGAGGTGGGCAACAGCGAGACGCTCGTGCGGCTCCGCGCGCTCGACCCGAAGGTGGTGGATCACCTCGTGGCGGAGTTCACCGACCAGGACGAGGACGGCCTCCCGGACTACAAGGACACCTGCCCCATGAAGCCGCCACGGAACTTCCCGCAAGGCTTCCCGCCGACCTACTACCCCAACGACTGGAACAAGGACGGCTGCGACGACGACGAGCGCGACGTCTCCGGCCTCCTCGCCACGATCGTCACGGGAAGACTCGGCTGGCGTGAGATCGTCGGCCACGAGACTCGGTTCGTCTACCAGGCGAACGGGTACACCGTCTTCTGCGTCCCGCTCGACGCGAACGGCCGGCCCTACGAGCCCACCACCCCCGGGGGCCTGGCGTCGGACCCGCCCAACGTGGGCACCTGCCTCGTCCGGGGCCCGTTCTACCACTAGTACGTTCCTTCTTTTCAATCCAGCCCACGGCTGGATTTCGCTTTGTCAACTAGTAACAACTCAAGTAGAATGTGGCAGTATGTTACACCAAACCGACCCACAGATTGCCGAGTATCTCGAGGCTGAGCTGGAGCGTTCTCGACGCGGACTCGAGATGATTCCTTCCGAGAACTTTGTAAGTCAAGCCGTACTCGAGGCGCTCGGTTCCGTTGGCACCAACAAATACTCCGAAGGATATCCCGGCATGCGTTACTATGGGGGGAACGAATTCGTGGACGCGATCGAAAATGTGGCACGCGATCGGGCAAAAGCGTTGTTTGGAGTTTCGCACGCTAATGTTCAGCCGGCGTCGGGATGTGCGGCCAACATTGCCGTCATGTTTGCTTTATTGAACCCAGGCGACACGCTCATGGGAATGTCCCTTCCCTTTGGTGGTCACATGACACACGGACTCAAAGTAAATTTCTCTGGCCGGTATTACAACTCCGTTCAATACACGGCGACAAAAGATGGATGGATGGATTTTGAAGAGATGCAAAAACTTGCCGAAGAACACAAACCAAAACTCATCATTGTAGGAGCCACGGCTTATCCGCGCGTGATTGATTGGGCAAAGGCACGACAGGTTGCCGACACGGTTGGAGCGTTCCTTTTAGCCGACATCTCTCACGTTGCAGGTCTTATTATTTCTGGTGACCATCCCTCCCCCGCCGGTATCGCGGACGTCATCACTACGACCACACACAAAACGCTTCGTGGCCCGCGTGGCGCGATGATTCTGTGCAACGGCAATCCTTCACAACCGCTTAAACCCGCCGACGTGACAAAAGAGAATATCCCCACGCTTGTTGATCGTGCGATCATCCCAGGTATTCAAGGCGGGCCGCATAATCACCAAACCGCCGCCATCGCCGTCGCTCTCCACGAGGCGGCACGAGATTCATTCAAAGAGTACGGCCACCAAATCGTGAGGAATGCGAAAGCGCTCGCGGGCGCACTCACGGGGCATGGTTTTGAGCTTGTCACGGGAGGAACTGATAACCACTTGATGGTCGTCGACCTCACGAACAAAGGGCTAAGCGGTAAGGAAGCAGGAATTGCACTCGATAAAGCCGGTATCACGGTCAACAAAAACACCGTGCCATTTGACATACGCAAGCCATTCGACCCTTCGGGCATCCGGCTTGGCACGCCGGCGCTCACGACCCGTGGCATGAAGGAGAGCGAGATGATCGAAATCGCCGGATACATTGCAGAGGCCGTTGCCCAACATACCGATGAGGCAAAACTTGCCGCCATCAAACAGTCCGTCCGCACCCTCACTGACCGTTTTCCCCTTTACCCTTCCCTCACTTATCTCTCTAAGTGATCACTAAGTGAGGATAACTGGGGTTGACAAGAACAAGAAAAAGTGTTTACATAACCACAGCTTAACAAATCTCCCCCTTGAGCTGGGAGATTTGTTTTTTCTAAACAAAACTCTCTCTAAGTCATCACTAAGAGAGAATTTATGCGGCTAGAAGAGTTTACAAATGGGGAGTTTTACCATATTTATAATCGTGGCGTAGACCGGCAGACAATGTTCCGAGAGAGAGAGGACTATCTCGTCTTCCTCGGATACCTTTATCAGTTTAATAGTTCCCAGAGCATTAAAACTTCTCGACACTCTCGCACTACACTTGTGTCTATTATCAGCTACTGCCTCATTCCCAACCATTTTCATCTGGCAATGCGTCAGGAACAGGACGGCGGAATCTCCAAGTATCTCCACAAAATCGGTATGCGCTATGCAAAGTACTTTAATGCAAAATATGGGAGAAAAGGCCGATTCTTTGAAAACGCCTTCCAGGCCAAGCACATCTCATCAGATGCATACCTAGAGCATATACCACGATACATTCACTTAAATGCCCTGGATCTCACTGCCCACGATTGGCGTAATGGGAGTGTAAGAAATTGGAACGATGCTCTTGCCCACCTAGAACAATACCCATGGTCGAGTCACCACGCATACAGCACAAGGTCACAAGCCATTCCAATTATTGAGATGCGGATTGTAAAGGAAATGTTTCCTACTCCAAAGGAATATATTTCATTTCTTAAACAGTGGTCTCAAGCCGAAATCTCCACGTTGTCTCTTAGTGATCTCTTAGTGACAACTTAGAGAGAAATTGGTATCGTGGCGGGCGTTATGATGAAGATGCTTGATGGGCGAGTATTAGCTGAGCGGATTCGAGAACGTGTGGCGGAGAAGACGCGCGAGTTCGGCCACCAGCCCGGTCTTGCAATTATTTTGGTCGGTGACGATCCTGCGTCACACCTGTACGTGCAGCTCAAAGAAAAAGCCTGCGAAGAGGTCGGGTTTCTTTTTGAAAAACATGTCCTTCCCGCAAATACGCCGACAGACCAACTTGTCCTCCTTGTGAAGCAATTAAACGCGCGCGGGGACATCCACGGAATTTTAGTCCAGCTCCCCCTTCCCTCTCAAGACGAAGACGCGGTTATCCGCACTATCCACCCGGCAAAAGATGTGGACGGGTTCCATCCGCAAAACTCCTCTCTTGCTCCACCCACCGTGCTTGGCATCATGAAACTCATCGAGTCAACAGGCGAGTCGATCACAGGAAAACATGCATGCGTTGTCGGATCAGAATTATTTGCCAATCCTCTGCAAACCTTCCTGGCCGAGCGCGGCGTTGAAACGACGCGCCTGGACCCCTCTTCCCCCACTCTCGCCGAGCAAACAAAAAATTACGACATTCTTATTACGGTTGTAGGAAAACCCGGACTGATTACTTCCCCGATGATTAAGCCTGACGCCATCGTGATTGATGTGGGCACCACGCGCGTAGACGACAAAACTGTCGGCGACGTGGATCCATCTGTCGCGGAGGCAAACACTGGTTGGCTCACGCCTGTTCCGGGGGGCGTGGGGCCGATGACGGTTGCCATGCTGATTCTGAATGTTCTAAGAGCGGCACATCTTCAGCACGACGGCGCTTGAGAAAGATAGGTACCAGAAACCCCAACACAACCGCAAGATCTACCGCTATCGAGAACAGCTCGGTAAATTCTGTTTGCCATGGGATACCATAGAGAAATGGATTGAGAAGAGCGGATGCGAGCGCAAACAACGCTCCCCACGCTAACGCCATCTCCCCGCCGTGCCGCGCAGACGGCGTTGGGTGGCCGCGAAAGAAAAGCGCGGAGAAAAGTGCGCTCAATACGGGGATGCTCGCCATCATGGCATACCCTGGCCACAGACTTCCAGGGGTGTACAACACGGCATACGAGACGACAAACACAGACGCCGCATGTACGAGGAGAAGGAATGCAACCCAGAAGATGACAAACCGGCTGGCAAGACGCGCGAGAGGATGTATCATACAACATGCGAAAGAAGTTCCACGACGGCTCCCGCAAAAAAGAGGAGGCCGATGAGCCACAAGAGTGGGAGTGGAATAGTAAAGCATTTTATCCGGCGGCACACGGTGCGTTGAAGCCGGCGGTAAATGACAAGAATAAGGCAGGCAAGAAGCGCCGAGAAGACCGTGCCGGTAAAACTAATAACGGTAATAAACTCGCGTACACCAAAAAGAAAGAGCAGTGCGGGAACTCCAAGAGCAAGTACAACGGCCGATAGACGACCAAATCCAAGATCACGACGACACGTATCTTTCAACTGCTCTCCAATCATCATGAAAATAGACCATAGCGTGAGAAGGCCGAGCACTGATCCCACCGCTGCCATGTCGGGTCCAATCACGCGCGCAAAGCCAAGAAGCACGTTGGGAGTCGTGGTTGAACCTGTCACACCCACCATGAGAAATGTGAAAAGAAGGTAGAGGAGAAAAATAATTCCCGATCCGTACAACACGGCGCGAGGCAAGCGATATTCATACCTCTCACCCAAGATCGCATGCATCTCGGGCATGACACCAAGACTAGAAGTAGCAAACAGGATAATGCCGTAGGGAACGAAAAAATGCTCAAGGTTCACCGCAGTAATGAGAGCGGGATCAAACGCGGGGAGGCCAGAAAGCATGAGTACGAGAAACAGTGTGAGAAGAACAGCACCGATGAGAAGCTCGAAAGACGCGGCGCGGCGCAACGGAAGAACGACCAGCAAGAGGCCAACAAGAAAGAACATCGAGGGTCCCGCAAGCGGCGGGAGCGCAGGAAAAAGCGTGCGCAAAAATTCGCCACCTAAAATAAGATACGAGAGCAAAATCCCCCACTGCCCGCCAAAAAAAATGAGCATGGCAATAGCGCGCGCGCCCGGGCCGAGGTAGTGCCCTGCGAGTCCCACCAGTCGCGACTGCCCTGGCGTTTGTATGGTGATCTCCGCCAAAAGAAGTTGGAGAAGAAGGAGAAAAAATCCAAGTACGACAAGGAAGAACGCGCCCGCCACCCACCCCGATTGTGCAAACGCATACGGAAGCCCGAACACCCCCGCCCCAAGCGTCGAGCCAACAAACACTGCGGTTGCTTGCAGGGAACGTTTCCGCGCCTCCGTCATATTGGCATCAGTATACCAAAGTTACTGCGAACCGTCCCCAAAACATACACAGGTTGTGCGCTTGCGAGAGCGTAACGCTGGTCGTACTATACGCCCACCCTATGGCAGGAATCGATCGCGTCCCCCCGCACAATCTAGAGGCCGAGGCATCTCTGCTTGGTTCGCTTTTGATTGATCAACAAGCCGCCATCAAGATTGCCGACCGCCTAAGCGCCGAGGACTTCTATCGCCCGGCTCACGCCACTGTCTATGAGGCCATGATGTATTTGTTTGCGCGTCACGAGCCGATCGACGTGCTTTCGGTGGGCAACCGACTTGAGGAAATGAGTAAGCTTGAAGAGATCGGCGGACGAAGCGGACTTGCAGAGATCTCCAATACGGTTCCCACGGCGGCGCACGTGGGACACTACGCAGACATCGTCAAGAAGAAGGCGGTTTTGCGCCGACTGATTTCCGCTGCAAACGATATCTCCGCGCTTGGGTACCACGAGGAACAGGAAATTGAACAACTCCTCGACCAAGCAGAGCAGCGGCTTTTCGGCGTATCCCAACGGATGCTTAAGCAAAACTTTGTGCCGCTTACCGATATTTTGGCGCAAGCATTCGAGCGTATTGATGAACTCCATCGCGAACGCGGCAAGCTCCGCGGCCTCCCCACGGGTTTCTCCGAGCTCGATAGTATCCTTGCCGGCCTGCAGAAGTCCGACATGGTCGTACTTGCTGCCCGCCCATCGGTAGGAAAGACGAGTCTTGCTCTTGATGTGGTACGCAACGTTGCGATCAAAACAAAACTGCCTGTTGCCGTTTTCTCTCTTGAAATGAGCAAGGAGCAACTGGTGGACCGCATGATCTGTACCGAGGCAAACGTGGATTTGTGGAAGATGCGCACGGGGCGGCTTTCCGAACGCGACGACGACTTTCCGCGTATTGGACATGCGCTTGGTGTTCTTTCCGAGGCGCCAATTTTCATTGACGATTCCGCCGGCGCCAATATTATGGAGATCCGCACAAAATGCCGGCGCCTCCAAAGCGAAAAAGGGCTTGGTCTTGTTGTTATTGATTATCTTCAGTTGATGGAGGCCCCAGGCGGATCTACCAATGACAGCAACCGCACACAAGAAGTCTCCCAAATGAGCCGCGGACTCAAACAGCTTGCACGCGAACTCAACGTCCCGGTAGTAGTGCTGTCACAGTTGAACCGCGCGGTCGAGCTTTCCAAACCCGCGATCCCCAAACTCGCTCACCTACGCGAGTCCGGCTCTATTGAGCAAGACGCCGACGTCGTGTTGTTCATCTATCGCAAATCGGCTGACCCGAATTTCCGCAACGAAGAACTGCCGCTCGAAGAACGAAGTTCCGCAGAAATTTATATAGCGAAACACCGCAATGGGCCCGTGGGTATGGTGCGGCTCGCCTTTGATCCACAACGCGTGTGTTTCCGGTCTATGGATCGACGCCACCCTTCCGCACAGCCATCAGTATCTCAAAAACCCTCGATGCCACTCATTGAGCCTCCGCCTTTGGAAACGATTGAGATTCCTCCACCCCCCGAACCTTCATCCGATGTCTCATCCGACGAGACGTAATGTGCTACCATGTCCTCTGGCAACTCCCCTAACTCCTACAAGCTACCTCTATGTTCTCCAAAATTAAAGCCATCAAGGACATGCGCAATCAGGCAAAGAAGATGCAGAGCGCGCTTGCGGAAATTATCGAAGTAAGTGAAGCCGCGCACGGAGGCATACGCATCACGATGGATGGTAATCAAGTCGTGCAACGTGTAGAAGTCGCCGACACCATGCTCACAGAAAAAATAAGGCTCGAGGGGGCGCTTAAAGAAGCATTCAATGAAGCCGTGCAGAAAATCCAAAAAAAGATGGCGGCAAAAGTAAAAGAAATGGGCGGGCTGGATGCATTCAAAAATCTTGGCGTGTGAGGAAGTTTCCCGAACCCATCCAAACTCTCATGACAGAGTTCATGCGTCTTCCAGGCGTCGGACCAAAGACGGCGCTTCGATATGTCTACGCGCTCTTGAAACAGGGCGCAGCCGCGCGTGAATCGTTTGCGGAAGCCGTCAATAATCTTTCCCACATCCAGCTCTGCTCGCGGTGTTTTGTCCACGCGGAATCCCCTCTCTGCCCGCTCTGCAGCGACCCTACAAGGGACGACCGGCTGTTGTGCGTGGTCGCAGAGTCGCGAGACATTGCCACCGTAGAAGCAACGGGAACGTATCGCGGACGCTACCACGTGCTTGGGGGATTTCTCGATCCTGTCGAAGGAGTCACGTCGGAGCATTTGCGCGTGCGCGAGCTCGTAGAACGCGTGATGACCGACCAGAAAATTGAAGAAATCATTTTGGCAATCTCCCCTGACCTTTTGGGGGAAATGACCATGAGCCATGTCTTCCAAGCGCTGAAACCTTTGAGCCGGCGCGTGACACGCTTGGCGCGCGGGCTGCCCACCGGCGCCGAACTAGAGTTTGCTGATGAGGTGACGCTTGGGGATGCATTTGCTGGTCGGCGCGAAATATAAAACGATGCCCGGCGACTTTGTGCCAAGCATCGTTTTTGTTATGCAATTTTTTCAATCTTGATGCTCGTAAACGGCTGTCGGTGGCCTGCCTTGCGGCGATAACGGACCTTCGCTTTGTACTTGATGACCGAGATTTTTTCGCTGCGGCCATGCTCCACCACTGTGGCGCTCACCATTTTGCCGCTTCCAGGCTTTCCCACAGTAATCTGGCCTCCATCCTCTTCCGCCACCAAAAGCGCGTCAAATTCCAGCGGCGCGCCAACGGCCTGCTCAAGTTTCTCCACTTTGAGCACCTGCCCCTCGTGCACGAGGTACTGTTTCCCTCCGGTCGCAATGACTGCAAACATAGATGTTTTTCGTCCGCCGGCGCCTCGCAGAGAGGACTTGAAAGCCAACGGCTCGTTTAAGAATGGGGAGAGTGTAGAGGACTTAGGGGGAAATGTCAACGAGCTCCTCCGGCCGCCTAGCGACCCCTCTTCTTCTCACAAAGGCCCCACGGCCTTTTTCAAATTGGGAACCCATCCAATCCCAAACTTTCTCTCTAAGTCATCACTAAGTGAGGATAAGTGGGGGTTGACAAAGAAAAACGCTAAAGTAAGAAGAGAAAGTTTTTTGTCCGTGTTTTCTCTCTTAGTGATCACTAAGAGAGATTTGGGGGTGGCGATTGACGGGAGTGAAGTTTTGTGCGAAAGTGCCCCACTGGTGCGCACGGCAGGGAGCCGAGATGCGCATCAGCAAACCCCCACGGAAAATTCCCAGGAGTGCCCAATGGACCCGTACGTTCTCATCGCAACCGTCTCCACCCTCGCCGCCCTCGGTGCCCTGTGCGTGATCTTCTCCTCCCTCTACCGCGCCGAGCAGCGGAAGCTCGAGCTCAAGACCGAGGCATACGACGGACTAGCCAAGGAAGCCAAGCGCGTGGCGCGAGCAGCCGACAAGTACAAGGAGCTGAGCTCGCTCTCGCTCGATGTGCTTTTCGACCTGTACCTGTTCAACATCATCTCCACGGCGAAGGGACAGAGTGTCAGCCTTTGCACGTCCATCGCCAAGAGCATGCTCGGTCTCTGCGCCAAGCGCGGATGGACCTTCGAGGAGACCATGGCCTACTTCGAGCAACGGTTCGTCTTCTACAGTGAGGACCGTCCCTCCATGGAGCCGATCGTCACGGCGATCCGCGGCATCATCACGACAAGCGAGTTCCGCATCGGCGTGGACGGTGCCGTCGCGTGGTTCCCAGCTTCCCCCGAATACGAGGCCGCCGCCACGACGTGGCTGCACCTGCGTTCAACAAGAGACAAGCCTGATCCCCATCCGCCCGCTGCCTAGCCGCAGCAACAACTTCGTCCGTTCTTTCTTCACGTCCACGCCTCGCGTGGATTTCTGCTGTATGTGATGACCGCTACCGTGTTTGAAGAGCGAGAGCGACAAGACTAAAGAGCAATGCGACGATAATGTAAAAAAAGACAACACGCGGTTGGCTCCAGCCCTTATCCAACAGACGATAGTGTAAATGCCGGCGATCGCCCTCCACGACTGCATGCCACCCCCCGCGCAGACGTTGGGCAACCACAGAGAGGAGATCCATCCCGGGAATACCCAAGACGAGCAATGCCATGGCCACCTTACTTCCAGAAATAATCGCAAGTGTCCCCAACAAATACCCAACAAACGTACTCCCTCCCTCGCCAAGAAAAATCTTCGCCGGGTACCAATTCCAGACCAGAAATCCAAGAAGAGCGCCTGTGGCGATACTTGCAAACAGCGCAATATCCGGTTGAAAATAGGTAGCGGAAAGAGAGAGAAAAAGAATGGCTACAGTGCCCGTGACCACAACGCTCGTATCCAATCCATCCAACCCGTCAAGCAGCTTTGTCACATACATCACCACAAGGAGCCAGACAAAGACAAGAATCTGTGAAGTCCCCGCCGAGAGCTCAAGAACGCCGCCAAACGGATTCGTGAGCTTACTCACTTCGATCCCTCCCACAACGGCTGCGAGCGCGGCAAAGACAGGGAAAAGGAACGACACGGACGGGGGCAGACGAAATCGGTCATCAAGGACTCCCCCGATCATAAGGATGGTTCCCCCGACAAAGAAACCCACATAGTGTCGCACGTCAATCAGACCTACGGTAAGACGGTCTGTGGCAAAGAGCGCTATCGCCGTCACAACGACCACAGCGACAAACACCGCAAGGCCCCCAAGCAGCGGGGTGGGGCGGGCGTGAGTTTTCCTTTCCTCTTTCGGCTCATCCAAAACACCCGCACGCACCGCACACGCGGCCACAAGGGGTGTAGAAGCGCACGCGACCAGAAAACTCGCGATCATCCACGGCCACAACATATTAAGCACGAAGCGCCTCCATAAGGCGCAAGTAAAAACGAAGATTATGAACCGTCGCCAGCCGATAGGCCAGCATCTCGCCCACGGAGAAAAGGTGTCGGAGGTACGCACGCGACGTTGTCATACACGTGGGACAATCACAGAGAGGATCAACAGGGGAGTCGTCGCGTGTATACTGTTCGTTCGTGATATGCAGACGCTCATAGAAATCTGTCTTATCCTCACGCCATTGAATCGTTGATGGGTGTCCCCGCCAGACAAACAACGTTCCGTGGCGCGCATTGCGCGTGGGAAGCACGCAGTCAAACAGATCCACTCCCTGGTGCACATAATACACGATTTCTTCCGGCATGCCGCCGCCCATAAAGTAACGTGGCCTATCGTTCGGCAAAAGCGGAGTCGCCCCACGCACAATCCGGTACGCGTCTTCGCGCGCTTCCCCTACCGAAAGTCCGCCGATGGCGTATCCATCAAAACCGATATCCACAAGGGCTCTTGCTGATTGCTCCCGAAGGTCCTCGTGTGTGCCACCCTGGACAATACCAAAAAGCTTGTCGCTTGTACTATGCGGCTTGCAGGAAGAAAAATAATCCTTACAGCGGGTGGCCCAGCGGAGAGAACGCTCCATCGCCTCCTCCGCGCGTTCACGCGGCGAACCGCCAGCAGCAACATCATCAAATTGCATTAAAACATCCGCGCCAATGGCCATTTGCATCTCCATCGAACGCTCCGGGGTAAGAAACAAATGAGATCCGTCGATGTGCGACTGGAACTCGACACCGTCTTCTGTTGTTTTGTTAAGTCGAGAGAGGCTAAACACCTGATACCCACCACTGTCGGTAAGAAGTGGGCCCGCCCAGCCCATAAGACCGTGAAGTCCACCAAGATCCTTGAGCACATCCATTCCCGGACGCAAAAGCAGATGATACGTGTTAGTCAATATCATACTAGCGCCAAGCGCCTTCACGTCACCTGGGGAAAGTGTTTTAACCGCGCCTGTCGTAGCAATAGGCATGAAACACGGCGTGGGAACAGTCCCATGTCCCGTGAGAAGAGTGCCCCACCGGCGTGCCTTATCCGTTTTGTGCAGCGTAAACATGTCGGCACACTATCACAAAGCGAGAGAAAATCGAAAACTCCCAGAGGAGGGAGCTTTCGTTTCTTTTCGTTTTTGTTTTCTCTCGTCGAACGTTTCAGAAGATCCGAAACGGCCGAAGAGCTCGACTTGCGTCGATCCTCTGCACCCGGAAGATGCACAGGACCGACGCCGTCAGGGAGCAACAGCCACGGCAGGCGTTGTTGCTGGGACGTACGAGACAGACTCGGGACGTACCATGCCGAGAATCGAGACGCGGCGCGCGACGTTATACATAGCGCGATTGTCCGCCGCTCGATATTCCAGTTGTTGATTCGCGATAGCAAGTTCGTCCACGCGCGTTTGCAAGTCTTTCATCTCGTATCCCATCTGTGCGGCCACATTAACTGTACTGACGTAAAGGATGCCAAGTACAAGTGAGGCCACAAGGAGGAACGTGTTAAGCAGGAGCGTCCACATGGAGGTGCGTGCTGTTCCTTGTTGCGTTGTTTTGGGGGATCGTTGAAACATATTTCTGTATGATCCGCAGTCGCGCGCTCCGTGAGCGCGGGTTTGTGCGAATCTCCTCTTTTGTTGGTTTCTGTGCATTCTTTGGCTGACAAGCGCCTTCTCCTTTTGCAACTCGCTCTCGCATAAACATCTTTACGATGCGATCTTCAAGCGAATGGAAGGAGATGACCGCGAGACGGCCGCCCGGAGCGAGTAGGTTCCAGATGGCAGGCAGTCCTGCGCGGAGTTCGCCGAGCTCGTCGTTTACAGCAATGCGCAAGGCTTGGAAGATATGCGTCGCTGGATGAATCCGACGGCTATCGCTGTGGCGTTGCTCCGCAATGAAGTTGGCTATATCAGTCGTGGTGTGGAACGGCTGTGCGCGCCGGCGAGCAATGATCGCCTGTGCGAGGCGCGCGGCATGTCGTTCTTCTCCATAACGGGAGAAGATCATCGCGAGGTCCTGTGCGCTCCACGTATTGATGATGTCCGCAGCCGAGAAGGAAAGAGACGGATCGTAGCGCATGTCGAGCGGCCCTTCCGTCTGAAAGCTGAAACCGCGTGCGGGGTCGTCCACATGGGACGAAGCAAACCCGAGGTCCAACAGTGCGCAATCCACGTTACGAATTCCATGTTCATAAGCTATGCGGGTCGCGTCTTTGTACGATCCCGCGTTCCACTCCACATTCTTCCACCCTCGGAGGCGATCTTTGGCGCGTGCAAGCTGTGCAGGATCGCGGTCTATGGCCAGAAGCCTCCCGTTTTTCCCGATTCGCTCAAGAATGGCCCCGGCATGCCCGCCCAGTCCTACGGTTCCATCTAAAACCGTAAGGCCTGGACGAAGCGCCAGGCCCTCTATCACCTCCGTTAACATAACCGGGGCATGAGAGAAGATCTTCATAGGCCAAGCTCGCCAAGTTGTTCAGCGATATTCCCCGAATCCTTCTCCGCCGAGCGTTTATACGACTCCCAACGGGCAGGATCCCAAAGTTCAATGCGATCAAAGACGCCTGCGAAAACGATCTCTTTGCGTATGCCAGAGTAGTGCCGAAGGTAGTCGGGCAGACCAACGCGTCCCTGTTTATCCACGTCAACCTCCATCGCGCCCGCAAGCATAAGCCGCGAAAGCGCGCGAGAAGTGGCGCGCCCCAAGGGCAAACTAGCTAAACGTTTCGCCAGTTTGTCCCACTCCTCTTTAGGGAACAGGAACAGCGAGGTGTCGAGGCCTCGTGTCACCACCGCACCGCGTTTGAGAGCATCTCGAAAGCGGGCCGGAATGGCCACGCGTCCTTTTTCGTCTAAACGATGTCGGTATTCACCAAAAAACATATGGGGTTCGCCCACGACCAATGTTGACTTCCACGGAAAGCCCAGCTGAGGCTCGGCGAAGGGGAATAAAAAATGGGAAAAGAGATTCCCCACGTCCAACCACGATTTACCCTTCGCTCCCCACTTTATACCACTTTGTTTTTGCCGGCAATACGGAGGTGTGGATAAAGAAAACAAAGACGAGGTCGAGGGACCCCGTCTATAACTTCTGATAGTGGATCTACTTTCTCCGGAGACCAACAATGGCGCCAAAGATCCCTCCAATCAATGTTCCCCACCCCATGGCCATCGTAAGAAGTATAGGCACGGGTATGAACTCGCCCCCCATGTAGGATGCCGGGACAGAAAGGGAGAGAATAAGGAAGATGAGAAGGCCAAAAATGAGACCGCCGAGCATGCCGGCAAACGCGCCGACAAATCCTCCGGCGACCACATGAACGAGCGGATCGCGTGATCGCATAAAAAAATTAAGAAAAGTTTTTAAGAGTATATCACAGCCCAAGCGAGAAGCGTGTGCGTAACTTACGGTGATAGGCCACGGCAAAGCGATGTGCTTCGTCCCGCGCGCGCTGAAACAACTCTTTACCCCGCGTCGCCACGCGCGCAAGTTCCGCGTCATGGTGGTCGAAGACGAGACGGTCCTGTTTGCGATCAAAGCCTTTAGCAATACCGATGACTTTGGGAACTTTTCCACCCTTTCCAATTTTTCCAACCTCCTCAACCACCGTTCTCACCTGCCCCTCCCCTCCATCAATAACCAGGACTTCCGGAAGCGGCCATGCATGGGGCTGCCGGCGAGCTCGGGCCAAACGACGGCGGAGGACCTCCTCCATCATAGCCACGTCGTTCGCGCCTTTCACTGTGCGAATCTTAAATCGGCGGTACTTGTCCTTTGCCGGCTTTCCATGCTCGAAGACCACCATTGATCCCACAGCCGAGGTGCCAGAAATGTTTGAGATGTCATATGCCTCGATGCGCCCTTCAAGATCAATCCCTGACTCTTCATATGTTCCCCGAACGTCCGGCACGTCACGCTGAATAAGCGCCACGTCACGGATATGATCAAGAGCGAACAGACGATTACGGAGCGTTGCGGCTTCTTCAAAGCGTTCCCGTCGCGCGGCGTTCTCCATGCGTTCTCGTAAAAGTGTGCGGAGTTCTCGTGTTCGCCCGCGAAAGAAGAGTATGAGGTCACGGATATATTTGCGATAGGCGGTGGGGGAAATGGTTTTTATGCAGACGCCGGGACAGAGTCCGATCGAGACAGAAAAACAGGCGCGGCGCGCGCCGGGTAAGCAGTCACTCCACGGAATAAACTTCCGGACCAGATCAAGCGCGACACGGAGGCTCTGCGCGCTCATGTAGGGGCCGAAGAGCGTAAGGAATTGCTTGCGCGCGATGTGGGAAAGTTTCCGCTCAAACGGTCGCACTCCTAAACGTTCAAGCTCAAGACCGCGCAGGATAAACGGTCGTGGATACTGTTCATTCGTGATAGCCAGATAACAAAAACTCTTATCGTCTTTCTGGCGCACGTTGTAAAACGGTTGATGCGCGCGAATTTGGTTCGCCTCAAGCACCAGCGCTTCGAGCACCGTGGGAAGTTGCTCATATTCAATTCGCGCAATACGTGCGACAAGTTCCTCGGTACGGCGCGTATGCGCTTTGACAAAATAGGACTCCACCCGGCGTTTGAGCGATGTCGCCTTGCCGATGTAAAGCAATTCTCCCCTCTTGTCGTAATAAAAATACACTCCGGGCTCATCCGGGAGCTTTCCGTTCTTGATGGTAATCATCTCTGGAATCATGCGTGTTATACTGTGTGCATTATGACATCTTTCGCTCTTCTTTTTACACTTGCCGCCATCGGCGTCGCCGAAGCGCGCTACCTCCTCCACAAACGTCTCGCAGAGGAACATCCCGTCTGCCCGATCGGCGGTCAGTGCGAGCTGGTACTAAATAGCGAGTATAACAGAACATTTGGCGTACACAACGACCTTCTCGGCCTCGGATTTTATACGGGTCTGCTGGTCCTTACAGCGCTTGTCGTGCTCGGAGTGGGAGCTACCGCCCTCTGGAGCGTCATCGCTGCCATGATGGTTACCGGTGCCGCCATAACTTCCCTCTATTTCATCTACATTCAAGCACGCGTGGTTCGTGCGTGGTGTACATGGTGTCTTTTTTCCGCCCTCACCATCTTCCTTATGACCGCCATTTTGATAACCAAAGGTTTTATTCTTGTTCTATGAAAGACTCTTCCTACCATATTCTGCGCGTCGGAATTGCCATTACCTTCCTGTGGATCGGACTACTTATCTTTAAAGAGCCTGAAGCGTGGGGCGCGTTTTTGCAACCCTGGGCAGCGGGTATTCTTCCCATGCCTATTGAACAGGCCATGACCAGCACCGCCGTTTTAGATCTACTCATTGGCCTTGCTCTTCTACTGGATTTCTACGTCTGGCTCGCCGCTCTACTTGGCATGATCCATCTTGTGATTGTTCTCACTGTCTCCGGCATCAATCCTATCACCGTCCGCGACATCGGTTTGTTGACGGGGACCTTCGCCCTTCTTTATCCCGATTTGAAGACCTGGTGGGAAAAACGAGAACTTTGACGACGACACGACACTCGGTGTCGTCGTGGTTTATTCGTCGAAAGAACCTCCCGGAATATCGAATGTGAGTGCCATGCGGCCGACCCACTCTTCCATTTCCTTAAGGTACTCTAACGGGTCTGGAGCTCTTTCTTTTAGATACTGCTCGTCTAAAATAGGGACTCGCTCCAACTGTCCACGAAATGCATGATAACTAGACCAGGAATACACGTCCAGGAATGTTTTGGCTTTTGGCCATTCCTTAGAAACCCCCTCCCTCCATAATATTCCGCTTAAATCGAGGGGGTTTAAGTGAATATAATTTGTGAGATGGAACCATTGAGATTCCCTGCAGATATGGACACACCTGTAGGCAGACTCAAAGAGTGTGCCTCTACGTTCATGGAGAGTATTAAAGTATTTTGCATATGCCATCTGGAATCGTTGAAGGAACCTCTGAATCCCATTTTCCTTTACCTGCTTCAATTTCATGTGAAAATGATTCGGCATAATAACGTAAGAGCAGATTGCAACAAGCCGCTTCTCTTTTAGAACAACACTCGGTGTTGTTCTAAGTATATCCCTGGAAAGCCGATCTTCTTGATTACAAAAATGAAGCAGCAAAAGAAACCTTTCAAAATCCCCGTCATTATGAAAGAGGGTTTGTCGATCTACTCCTCTATTAAAGACGTGGTAATACTCTCCGATGGCTAATTCAGTGTTCCTCATAAAATGTCGAGACTCGGTGTTGTCGTCAAAAACATAAACTCCCCAGCTCTTATAGTGGGGAGTTTATTACTTACTTTGCTTAGTCAATCATATTTTCATTTAAAAATCAAGGTGTCGCTGTGGAAAACCTGTCACAATAACCTACAACACTCGGTGTTGTAGGTAGTATGGGGTGCTTTCTTTAGATACGAAAACCGCCCAATGGGGCGGTAGGTAAGTGAGGGCCCTCCCCGAGCGGGAGGCAACCCTAGTGCTTCATGGCGTTGTCCGTTTGCGCGGCGAGAAGCATGGGTGCGATGGTCCGGTCGAAGAGGACGCGGATCTCGTGCGCTCGGACATCCCGGCCGAGATTCTCTTGCAATGTCGCAAGATTGTTCGCCTCGAGAGTCAGTGCCTCGACCCTCTGCACGCTGAGCGATCCAGCCTTGGCCCGAGACGATACCTCATCACATGTGGCGAGGAAGCGCTCGGTCCATCGATCAATGGACGCAGCGTGAGATGACCCAACCTCCTCGACAAGAAGTCTGTCCCAGTGGGCCCTGGCCAAGAAGTAGAACACTTCGGCCACATTGGCGAGCGCCTCCGGCTCCATATCGTCCGTGACGAGGGACAGCGGTCCGACCGGCAAACCCTGGTGTGGATTGTACGGATTGCAGAGAGACGCGCCTTCCAACCGGAGATTCCCCTGCAGTAACTGGTCGAACTCTTCTCCCACCTTGATGGCCCGAGCCGCATCCCCAACCTCCTGCGCCAGAAGATACAACTCTCTAAAGAACGCGCCGACAACGCTCTCTTTGGCACGCTGGAACGTCTCCGGCCCATCGATCTGACTCGGCGCCGCTCGAGCAAAGGCCTCGAGAGCGCACTGCCGTCGTGCCATCGTGTGCGTCAGGGATTGGACGGCGATATCCAGGTTGCGGCCACTCGCAGGCATGAGCCTATCGACCATGGCCTTTCGCAAATCCGTCATCTCGAGAAGCAACGCAGCCTGCGCCAGGTTGTCGTCCGCCCGAATGAAGGCCGCCTGGAGAACATCCAGACCGCGGCGGAGATGTTGGTCGGACGAGCCGTGCCACTCCTCGTCCGATGGATGCTCGATGTAGGACCCGTGGTAGCGAGCCATGAAGACAGCCACAGCCGTCTCCGCTCCTGCTTCCGTGGCCTCGTCGAGTACCTCTCGCACCATCTCCACGAGCGAATCGAACTCGGAGGTGTCCCGATCTCGATTGACGGCCTCCCGGAGCACTTTGAGCGCAACCATGCTCCGCTGCTGCGACACTTGGCGATCGAGTGCAGGATTCAACCGTAGGGAATCGCCGAGCACATAGGCGATGGCGAGCGAAAGCCCGAGCGTCCATTTGTCGCGCTCCGCTGGGGGATAGTCAGCAATATTCCTCGCGTAGTCCCTCGGCGCCTGCTCCAATTCCGCGAGCATGCGGCCTTCCTCCTCCTCCGTGAACACGTAGCCGCCGACTAGAAGCCGGACAGCGTGGAGGGCGAACGTGTCGAACGCATTGCCAATCCTGGCCTGGGGCGTGAACGCCGGCTCTGCGAGAGGCGTCAGTGCCTCCAGTCCGACACGCGCGTTCACGTACTGGCGGAGGATGTACGCTTGCTTCCCGACCTCACTAGTGGACTCGAGGCTGTAGGACACGTCCCTTGCCACGCTCGTGATCGGAAGGAGGGACACGATGGCGAGGAGCGCCGCGACCAGAAATGAACGAGAGAACATGACAGAACCTCCGTATGCGGTTGCTTTCCGAAAGTCACTACGCCTTCCGGATACGTGGAACCTAGCATAAAAGTAACTTCCTGTCTATCGGGGCAACCCTCCCTAAAAACTCACTCTCACACTCGCTAGTACCTCTTCATAAATCTTCGGATCAAGACCAGGAGCTGCGGCGACAACGTAGTATCGCGTCGCGCCTTCTCTGTCGCGGAAGTCCGTGACGATGTGGCGCTCGTTGCGCCATGCGGGTTGGTCGGGAAAGTCGGGAACGCCCGGCTTTTTTTCGATGTCGTAACGACGGGCTGTATAGTTCCCTCTTCCCACCTTGAGATCTTCCGCTGAGTAGATCGTTACGGTCGAGAGTGTCAGAAAATCACTCGCGTCAAAATAGCGAATAAACATCTGCGATCGCTCACGCGCTGACCCCTCGCCAGACATAGCAAAGAGATTCCACGCTTCAAGCTGCGGCACCCACTCTACTTCCCAACCGGCAGGAAGATCAAATGAGAGCCGAAGGACGTCACCCCCGCGCTCAATGGCTGGGTCAATCGTGCGGCTCGGCGATGTTGCCTCTTGCCCTTGTGCCGCAAACCAATCGTTTGGATTGAGCCATTTCTGAACGGCTGCTTCCTGCTGTTCGTACCCGTGAATCTTCCTCTCCCCTTCTTTGTACAATCCAAAGTGCAGATGCTCGCGTTCACCATCCGTTTCTTCCGATTTGTCGTCACCGAGATTTCCAATAATCTGTCCGGCGCTCACTGAATCTCCCGCCTTGAGAGAAACGGACCCCAAATCCATGTGCCCATAAAGAGCCGTCACGTCACCGTGTTCAATCGCAACAAGTCCGCCGTATCCCCCAATGTAATCCACTCGCCGTACGACGCCATCCTTCACCGCCTTCACCGGTGTTTCTCCTGCCACGTCCGCCTCCACATCGTCGGCAACATGATACCCGGTAAACCGATCATCAAGATATTCGCCAAAACTTTTAAACCACCTCCCCTCGCGGTAATTTTCCACAGGAAAAGCCACCGTAGGTTTCGGTGTTTCTGATCCTCCCGGCGCCACACACCCAGCGCCGAGAAAGAAGATAAGACTTATAAGACCAACACGACCCATAAGACCTAAATATATTTCTTCAAATACTGTCCCGTGTAACTCGCTGGCACCTTGCAAATGTCCTCGGGCGTGCCTTCGGCGACGACTTCGCCACCCTTGTCGCCTCCTTCAGGACCCAAGTCGATAATCCAATCCGCTTGCTTAATGACATCAAGGTTGTGCTCAATGACGATAACCGTGTTGCCCTTGTCCACGAGCTTGTGGAGCACCTCCATGAGCTTGCGCACGTCGTGAAAGTGAAGCCCTGTGGTCGGCTCATCCAGCAGGTAGAGTGTCCGGCCCGTGGCCATTTTGGAAAGTTCCGCGGCAAGCTTCACGCGCTGAGCCTCTCCTCCTGAAAGTGTAGGCGCACTCTGTCCCACACGCAAGTATCCAAGTCCCACCTCGCAGAGCTTCCCAAAACGATCTTGCACAAGAGGAATGTCCTCGAAAAACTTCGCGGCTTCCTCAATCGTCATCTCGAGTACATCCGCGATATTTTTTTCTTTGTATTCAACCTCAAGGGTCTCGCGATCAAACCGCCGTCCCTTGCATACTTCACAGGGCACATACACGGTCGGCAAGAAATGCATCTCAATCGCAATAACCCCATGTCCTTCGCACTGTTCACAACGACCGCCGGGCACGTTGAAGCTGAATCGGCCGGGTTTGTACCCGCGATATCGTGCCTCCGGAAGCTCCGCATACAGATCGCGGATAGGCCCCCACGCCCCCGTGTAAGTCGCGGGGTTGCTCCGCGGGGTTCGGCCAATCGGCGACTGATCAATCAAAATTGCTTTATCAATATACTCTGTTCCAAGTACAGCCTTGTGGTGCCCCGGCGCATCTTTTGTTCCATAGAGTCGCCGGGAAAGCGCTTTGTACATAATGTCATACGCGAGCGTGGATTTTCCCGATCCAGAAACACCCGTGACGCAGACAAGGCGTCGAAGAGGAAAATGGACAGAAATATTTTTGAGATTGTTTTCCCCAGCGCCAATAACCTTGATAACATCCTCACCAATAGATCGGCGTTTTTTTGGAACAGGAATCTGCTCATCCCCACGGAGGTAGGCAGACGTAAGAGACTTTTTATCCGTAAAGATCTCTGGCACAGGACCCTCTGCGACAATCTCGCCGCCGTGCACACCCGCGCCCACCCCAAGCTCGATCATATAGTCCGAAGCGCGGATAGTGTCCTCGTCATGCTCAACCACAATGACGGAGTTTCCCAAATCTCGAAGTTCTTCCAATGTTTGAATGAGCCGTTCGTTGTCCCGTTGATGGAGGCCGATCGTCGGCTCATCGAGCACGTAAAGGGCGCCGACAAGCCGTGTGCCGACTTGACTGGCTAAGCGGATGCGCTGGGCCTCCCCGCCCGAAAGTGTCCCGGCCATGCGGTGAAGCGTGAGGTAATGCAGTCCCACATCGAGCATGAATTGCAGACGATTGAGCACCTCGCGTAGAGCCATCTCACCTATCGCGCGCTCGCGCTCCGAAAGCGATACGGCCAAGAAAAAATCTGTCGCCATTTCAATAGAAAGGGCCGCTACGTCCATGATAGACTTCCCGCCAATCCACACATGTAAACTCTCCGGACGCAGACGAAGTCCTCCGCACACCGGACACACTTCTTCCGAGAACAATTCTTTTGTCCCCAGTCCATGACACGCCTGGCACGCTCCATAGGGAGAGTTAAAACTAAACAGGCGTGGCTCAATTTCTGGAAAGGCGAACCCGTCGTGCGGGCAAGAGAATTTCGAGGAGAGCGTGACTTCGGTCTTATCTGGAAAAACAAACCCGACCGTGCTCCCACTGTGCTTGAGCGCAATCTCGATCGCATCCGCCAATCGCGTGCGTCCTTCTTTTGTGGAAAGCGTCGCCATCGAGAGGGTATCCACGACAACTTCAATCGTATGTTGCTGGTACCGGCCCAAAGAAATCTTCTTGGAAAGGTCATGCGTCTTGCCATCTATGCGCACGCGTGCAAAACCACCGTTGTAGAGATCGTAGAGGAGCTGGTAATACTCTCCCTTACGGCCCAACACGACCGGCGCCAGCACAGTCACTTCCCTCTTTGCCACTTTGTCACTGTGCCCCTTTGCCACTGTGCCCCTTTGCCACTGTGCCACCTCTTTAAGTACGCGGTCCACCATCTCTTCCACCGTCATTTTCGAAATCGGGCGTTTGCACACAACACAGTGCGGTTTGCCAATGCGCGCAAAGAGTACGCGAAGGTAATCATAAATCTCCGTGATGGTGGCCACCGTTGAGCGTGGGTTTGCTGAGTGCGCCTTCTGATCAATAGAGATCGCCGGCGAGAGGCCCTCGATTTCATCCACGTCAGGTTTTTGCATCTGCCCCAAAAATTGCCGCGCGTAAGCAGAGAGTGATTCAACATAGCGCCTTTGCCCTTCGGCAAAAATCGTATCGAACGCCAAACTGGATTTACCAGAGCCGGAAACACCCGTGATGGTTACAAGTTTGTTTCGCGGAATCTCGAGCGAGATATTTTTGAGATTATGTTCTCTGGCTCCTTTGATGCGGATGGTGTTCTTCATACCTTATGTTGTAATTCTTGACGCAATTCGCCGATCTGGTCACGAAGAAGAGCGGCAAGTTCAAAACGGAGTTCTTTCGCCGCTTTCTTCATTTCGCGTTCCTTCTCGCGTATCACTTCCTCAATCTCGTGCGGTTCAGCAGTAAGCTCGATATGAAGAATGGACTTCACCTCTTCCTCACTTTCCCCACCAAGAAGAGCGCGAATATCTCCCACGTCTTTTTGAATTGTTTGTGGGGTAATGCCATGCTCTTTGTTATGGGCAAGTTGAAGTTCGCGCCGTCGATTCGTTTCTGCAATCGCGCGGCGCATCGAGCCTGTTACCTCATCGCCATAGAGAATCACTTGTCCCTTTACGTTGCGCGCCACGCGGCCGATGGTCTGGATGAGCGAGGATTCCGAGCGCAAGAACCCCTCTTTATCGGCGTCTAAAATCGCCACAAGCGTGACTTCGGGCAAATCTAAGCCTTCGCGCAAGAGATTTACCCCTACCACAACATCGTATTTTCCCCGGCGTAGATCGGTGAGCACGCCAATACGGTCAAGCGTCTCCACACCCGAGTGGAGATACTGCACCTTGATATTTTTTTCGCTCAGGAATTCCGTCAGGTCTTCGGCCATTTTTTTTGTGAGGGTCGTCACAAGTACACGTTCCCCTTTGGGTACGCGCATCTCAATCTCCCCGATGAGATCCTCAACTTGCCCTTTGCCACCCGCCCCATTTCCCGTTACGGGACGCACCATCACCTCAGGGTCCACTAGTCCCGTGGGGCGAATGATCTGTTCGACGATCTGTTGACTCGTCTTTTTCTCGTACGGTCCAGGCGTGGCACTTACAAAAATCGTCTGTCCGACCTTTGCCGCAAACTCTTCAAAGGTAAGCGGACGATTGTCCACAGCGCTCGGAAGCCGGAACCCATGCTCCACAAGCGTCTCTTTGCGCGCACGGTCACCATGGAACATGCCACCGATTTGCGGCACCGTGACATGCGACTCGTCAATCACCAACAGAAAGTCTTTGGGAAAGTAATCCAACAGAGTAAAAGGCGGTTCCCCTTCTTTACGTCCGTCAAAATGGCGCGAATAATTTTCAATACCAGCGCACGTCCCAGTCGTGCGGATCATCTCAAGGTCGTAACGCGTTCGCCGCGAAAGACGCTCGGCCTCGAGCACTTTTCCTCCCTGCTCGAATTCTCCGAGGCGCACATCGAGTTCCTCGCGGATCTGTCGAAGGGCGCGGTCCCGAGAAACAGGCGTCGACATAAAATGCTTGGCGGGAAAAAGCCAATAATCAGAAAGCGCGCGCTCGTGTCTGCGTGTGACGGCGGAGAGCCGAGAAAGCGCTACAAGCTTATCTCCTTCGAATGCTGCACGAACAATCACTTCTTCGCTCACCGGCATCAGTTCAAGGACATCGCCACGAAGACGAAAGTGGCCCGGAGTAAGATCAGCGGTTGTTCGCTCAAACAACATCTGCACGAACTGGCGTAAAAGTGGTTCGCGTTCTGTTTCGCCAACAATAAGATGCGCAACCGACGCTTGATACGACTCCGGCGAACCCAAGCCATAAATGCACGACACGGAAGCCACCACCACAACATCGCGGCGCGAAAGCACGGCTTGCGTCGCCGCATGGCGCAGACGATCAATCTCGTCGTTGATCTGCGCATCTTTTTCAATATATGTATCCGTACGTGGCAGATAAGCTTCCGGTTGGTAATAGTCGTAATAGCTTACGAAATACTCAACTGCGTTGTGCGGGAAAAACTGACGAAACTCATTACAGAGCTGCGCTGCGAGCGTCTTGTTGTGAGCAATAACAAGCGTGGGTCGCTCAATGTTTTGAATGACGTTTGCTATTGTAAACGTCTTTCCCGACCCCGTGACGCCAAACAACGTTTGCCTGTCTAGACCTTTTTCTATCCCCTCCGAGAGCGCCGAAATTGCTTTTGGTTGGTCCCCAGCTGGTTTGTAGCCCGCTTGTAAATCAAATGTCATAAAAATCAAACTCCCTCGAAGTTGCCTTCTAGGGGATCCATCCCACCTTAACACACCTCTACAGAAGGTGTCGAACTATTAAGAGAGGTTCCTGACACGTTCGGGGCCCTGGATACTTTTGAGGTACTCCGCCACTTCACGCGGGACTTTCTCCGCCCAAGCCGCTTGATCTTCCATCATCATACGGCGAATATCTGTCGCATCAATACCCGGCACTTCCTTGATCTCCTTTACCTCCACACCTTTGGCACGACATAGTGCCAACACTCCTGCGTTGCCGCTCCACACGACATCGAATGCTCCGGCTTTTTCCCGAACATGGTCAAGCCACCGTTCATCTTCGGGAATATCCGACACGGGCACAATCGTGATATCAAATTGGGGAATCAAATCCTTTCCTTGCAATGCGCGCTGAATCATCTCGCGGCGCTCTTCAAAACTAAAAGGATTCTCCTTTGTGTCACTCTCCTGTGAAGAGCCCACGGCGATAACTACCCCCGCACAGCTTTTCGCCATGCCCTGCACAACCATCAAATGACCGGTATGAAACGGCTGAAACCGGCCGATAAAGAGACAAATTTTTTCCGAGAAATCGTTCATAGATTCTTTGTACAGTGTGGTTCCGGGACGTGGATTCGAACCACGATACTGGGCTTCAAAGGCCCATGTCCTGCCATTAGACGATCCCGGATCGCCGCGGCGAGGATAACACAGAAATGCTTACACCTTCAAATACTTCCTCATCGCAAGATTGGCGGCAAGAATATTGATAAGAGCAAGACCAAGAAATTGCGCCGCCCAGACAACCGGTGCGTAGGCAACATAGAAGTCCCAGATGCCGGCATTTTCCGGGGCAAAGAAAGAGTCGGCGTAGCGCTCCAAAATAAGGATGGCAGGATACGTCACGCCCGCGGCAACCAGCGTAGCAAGAAAACTATACAACACGGCTTCAAACCAAAATGGCCCGCGGATCATAGCGCTCGATGCGCCCACAAGACGCATAATGGCAATCTCTTCGCGATAAATGTAGATGGCCACGCGCACCGTGTTCACGACAATCACAATCGAGATGAAGAGAAAAAGCGCCGCAAGGACAATCCCGAATATCCGAAGTGATTGCGTCATGTTGGCGAGCGTCGTAATAATCGCTTCGTAATCTTGAAAGTGTTTTTGCTCGATGGAAGGGGCATAACTTGGATGGTCGAGCGCCTCAAGCACAAACGGAAAATCATTTGGGTCGCGCGCGGTCACGACAAGCGAGTATCCAAACGGGTTGTCCCCCACCTGTTCAAGCGCTTCAAGAACCTCCGGGTCGTTGGCACGCTCTTGCCGAAACTCCGCAAGCGCTTCGTCGGGCGTCACGACACGCGCATCCTTCACCTGTGAGAACGCGATAAGGTATTGCTGCGTCGCACGCGCAAGCTCTTCGCGTGTATCCGGACGAAACGTCACAACCAAATCAATGCGTTTTTCCACTGACGTAATAGCCGTCTGGCCCGCCACCTGAAGCACCAGGAGGACGTTGATCGTGATAAGCGTAAGCAACAACATGGTCACGGTCAACACAGACAACCAGAAATTTCTGGCGATATTTTGACAGCCGAATTTGAGAATACGAAGAAGGGTCATGCGAGTTTGTAGCGCCCGTGGGCCTCGTCGGACACAATATTCCCGTCGGACAAGGTGATCACGCGCTGACGGAGGCTGTTCACCACATCACGATTGTGCGTCACAAGAAGTACCGTTGTCCCAAAAGCGTGGATCTTTTTGAGGAGATCCACGATCTCATGCGTATGGATAGTGTCAAGATTGCCCGTCGGTTCATCCGCCACGAGAATTTTCGGGCGATGGACAAGCGCACGCGCGATCGCCGCCCGCTGGCGCTCGCCGCCGGAAAGCTGTTCAGGGTACCGATGAGCCATCTGCTCAAGTCCTACGATGCGGAGCACATAGGGAACAATCTCGTACACGCGACTTGTGCGTGTGCCGGCGACTTCCAGAGCAAACCCAACATTCTCAAAAACTGTCTTCTTCGGGAGAAGTTTGAAGTCCTGAAAGACCACACCGATCTGCCGACGAAGAAGCGGGACCTCCGGCGCGCGAATGCCCGTAATGTCCCACCCCCCGACTTCTACTTTGCCCTGGGTAGGACGCTCCTCCGCAAAGAGAAGTTTCGCCAGCGTGGACTTCCCCGTGCCCGACCGACCAACGATCGAAACAAACTCCCCCGGTTTGATATGCAAATTGATGTGACGAACGCCGACAATGTTGGGGTCGTAAATTTTGGAAACGTTTTGGAGCTTAATCACAACGTGACATATTATAGCATAACAAAAACAGCTCTGGGAGCTGGCTTTTTTTGCTTTTGGAGCGGGATACGAGAATCGCCCTCGCCTCTCGCTCGACCGTCGTCTCGCTCGGGCTGGGCACCGCCTCGCCATGCAGCTTGCTAGCTGCATATGGCTCCGGCGTTCGATTCTCATCAGAAAGACACGAGGGTGTCTTTCTGGAGCGGGATACGAGAATCGAACTCGCGTCTCAAGCTTGGGAAGCTTGCATACTACCATTGTACTAATCCCGCCCGCCTTGATGGAAATCTGGAGCCGATGGGCGGATTCGAACCGCCGACCTCTGCTTTACGAAAGCATTGCTCTACCAACTGAGCTACATCGGCGTTTACGATAGCGGCAAAAGTGTAGCAAACCCCCTCCTCTCTATCAAGCCCTATGGCCGCGCGTACAGACGCACCGTCTCCTCAAGAAGAGCCTCGTCCAAAGCCTCCTGGAACGTACGTTTGAAAATGATAATGCCCGAAAGACGCACGCGTGTCGTTTCTTCAACAACATCTCGTGTATCCACGCGAAGCAGCGTAAAGCGCCGACGGTCTTCGATCATCGGACTCACGCGCTCGATCTCAAGCGACTGCGCCGCAGATCGCCACTCTTCAGCAACGTCCTCCATATCCCACGTACCAAGATACCCATTGAGGACACTGGAGGAATCTTCGCTGTATTGAAGCACAACTTGATCAAATGGGACTCCTTCGGACAGGGCACGCGCAGCTTCTTCTATCCGTTCACGGCGCGCGGACTGAAATGCTCGGCTCGACGCCACCCGTGTCTCGAGCATTCGCGCTTCCACATAAGGCCGCACAACGAGCCGCTTAAACGTCTCTGGCTCCCAATGAAAAACCTCTCGTATCTCTTCGGGGAGAGCGACACCTTCTGACGTAGATTGTAGGCGCAGATACGTGCTTTCCACCTCTGCGTCGGAAACTACGACCCCCTCGCGTCTAAGCCAACGACGCACGACTCGCGTACGCACAATGGACTGAAACGCTTGGACATTCGCTTCGTGAGGGTCGAGTTCGCTTCCGCGCCAGAGCGCCTGCGCCTGCAGACCGCCTGCAAGCGCAAGAACTTCCTTCATGGAGAAAAAAGACCCACCAACTCTTCCGGCGGGAAGAGGAAGAATCTGCACAAATGGCTGCGTGACAGACGATCCAAGCGGCAACACAAAAAGGACAGCAAGCCAGAGAAGTCCCGCGACTAGCGCGGCCGTGCGTAGACGAATCGGCGTATTCATAGCCCGGCACGCTCTAAGCGTTTAAGACGATCGAACGACTCTGTATTAAAAAAGTACCAGTACCAGCGCGAGAAGTTTGATTCCGGTAAAGCCGCCTCTGGTATCTCGCGCGCGTCCACCGCACCGATAGTCTCGGCCGTGGCTTCCTGCGATCCCTCTTCGTTAAGGATAAATACACGCTCGCCGGGTTTCACAAGACCAAGCCGCAAACGCGCTTCGCGCTCCAAAAACGTCTCCGATTCCAGTTGCGCATTTATGCGTGCAATCTCCACATTGCGGGCTTCCAATGCACGGCTCTGTTCTTCCAGCTCCGCAATCGTTTTTTGCACTTGATTGTTGCGCCACACTTCTCGCCCAAACGAGAGAGCAAGAAATAAAAAAAGCGCAAGGTTGATCGCCAAGACCACCCGTTGTCGCAAAAGATGGCGCGCGGAAACTAACATCGGCCGACTCATAGACGGGAAACGGACGGACGTTCAGCAAGAAGAAAAAGAATTTTTTCTTGAATGGCCCGTACGCGCGGCAGCATTCCCGAAACAGTGCGAGCACCGCCTTCCGTTTCTACGCGTATTTTACCATACCCAAACAAAGCGGAGAGGCCTCGCTGTCGCGCCTGTACGCTTTTCAAACGCGCAAGCGGCATCTCTTCTACATCTTTGGAGAATACTCCTCGTTGGTGCATCCACACAACACGCAGAGACGTTACAACAAACCGTGTGCGGGAAAAACGGCGCCAGGAAGAAAAGAGAAACATCAACCCCGAGACGAGCAGGACGACGAAGAGAAACACCCCAACGGTTCCTTCACGCAGAAGCAGAGCGATGAAAAACAATGGGGCAAGCGTCCATGCGCCGCCGATAACAAATCGCGGAATCCACAAAAGGAGAGGCGCACGGACATCCAATTCCAGGGTCTCTCCGGGCGTGAGAAGGAGGAAAGTTTTCATAGCATTTTGCGAAGAGCCTCACGGATAACGACACGGTCGTCCCACGGGATCCTTTTCCCGCCGGCAACAACGATAGCCTGTTCGCTTGCTTTTCCCGTCACCAAGACGAGATCGCGCGGTTGTGCAAGTGAGAGAGCGCGCGCGATAGCCTCACCGCGGTCCAAAATTTTGAGCACCTCCGCCCGTTTCCCCTCTGGCGCAGAGTCAGCTCCGGCAGCAACGTCGTTAATGATCTGTTCCGGGTCTTCATCGTATGGATCTTCATTTGTCACAATCATCACTTGCGCACGTTGCGCAATGAAAGCACCCACCACGGGACGCTTATCGCGATCACGTCCGCCGCCCGCCGCGCCGGTAACGTGAATGATGCGATTGTGTGGAATCGTCGTAACAGCTTCGTAGAGTTTGGCGAGCGCGCGCGGCTCGAAGGCGTAATCCACAATAACCATGAACGACTGACCTTCATCAATCTGCTCAAGCCGCCCCGGAATACACGTGACCGACTCAATCGCACGTGTGACCTTCGCGCGATCAAACCCGAGAACCTCGGCCACCGCGCGGGCAAGTTTTGCATTTATCTGCATGTGAGCGCCGGGAATACGGAGGGCAAGATCGGTCTCCGCACTTGGCCGCACGACAACGAGACGATCCACAGGAAAAATCGCGGCTTGCTTTGCTCCATTGTCTTCCCCATTCACCACAATCGCTTTTTCGATACGCTTCCCCGTAATGATCTTGTGCGGGCACGCACCAAGTTTTTTGAATAGCTTCATTTTTTCCGCACGATAGTTTTCGAAACTTCCGTGAGATTCAATATGCTCTGGATACAAGTTCGTAAAAACGCAGACATCGTAGTGCACGCCCGCATGTCGGTATTGCTTGATACCTTCCGATGTCGTCTCGATAATCGCGTGTGTGCAATCGGCACTCGCCATCCCGCGAAGAAGTTTTTGGAGCTGGAACCGGCCAACCATAGTCATTTTTTTGTCATTGAGCCGTTCCTGCTCACCCACCTTGAAAAGAATCGTCGAAGCCATACCCACACGTGCGCCGCACGCTTCAAGTGCACGCGCCAAAAGGTAGCACGTCGTCGACTTCCCACTCGTGCCAGTTACGCCGATCACGACCATGCGCTCCGACGGGCGGCCATAAAGAATCGCCGAAAGAATCGCGAGGACATAATGATACGCACCGATCGCAAATGCCGGCGCCAGCTTGCGCAAAAAACCCTTTATCATGGAGGTATTCTAGCGTCTTTTGCTAAGCTCCTCAAGCGCCTGCTTCTTTGATCCATTCGCAGAGACACTTGCCCAAACCGCCCGGCAATTCTCGTAAAAAGACCACTAGCGTTACCTAGACATTTTTTTGATATAATCCATCCGCTATGTTCTTGGAATTCTTCAGAAGACACAAAAAGTTCTCCTACCCGCTCGACATCTCTGACGCACAAACAGGGGAAATGCTTAAGGGATGCGTGCCGAAGGATCAACTGTACAAGACTGGTCCTTTTTACTGTGATCTCAGTCCTAGTTCACACAACGGGCCATACCAACGAGCTATCGATTTCATCGTGAAAGACGGGTCCATCGTATACGCCTCAAGAAGCGGACGAGTTGTCGATATGGTAGAAGCACACAGCACGTACGGCCCCGGACCAGCATTCGCGGATAAGCTCAACTACATTACGATCGACCACGGTGATTGCCTTAGTCAGTATGGACACCTCCAAAAAGGTTCCCCGAGCATGTACGGGATACGTGCAGGAAAACAGGTTATGCGAGGCCAAGTAATCGGTATTGTCGGTAAGACTGGTTGGGTAGACTATGGCGAACAAGGAGATCATCTTCATTTTATGGTTTTTGTAGAAGACAAAAAAGGGTTTCACAGTATTTCTGTTGATTTCATATAAAATCTATGAATACTCCTTCTCCATTTATAGGAAAAACGGTCGGCGTTTTTTTTGGAGGAAAAAGTCCGGAACATGACGTTTCTATTATCACTGGGCTTTTGGTTTTAGATGAATTGGCAAAACTTGGAATCTTAAGTGAGCCGATTTACATAGGAACAGATGGCGCGTGGTGTATGGGTCAGCTGTTACGAGAAAGAAGCTTTCTCCAAGGTATCCATTCTCACGATTTATACCCTCTTCAAAGGTGGTCGTTGGATACCCGCCACCGCACACCACGGCTTATTTTGACACGAAGGCCATCTTTTCTCTCACGCCGAGAGCAAAAGATCATTGACATTGCCTTCCCCGTGTTCCACGGGGCATACGGTGAGGATGGTTGCTTCCAGGGACTTTGCGAAACTCTAGGCGTGCCCTACGTGGGTTGCGGCGTTGAGGGAAGCGCCATCGCAATGAATAAGATTCTTACAAAACAGTTTTTTCAGCAGCACGGGGTACAAACCACGCCCTTCGTCGGTTTCTCCGAAGCGGACTGGAAGTCAGACGCAAACTCCATCAAACGAAGGATCAATGAGACACTGACTTTCCCGGTTTTTGTGAAGCCATCGCATGCGGGCTCGTCTATTGGCATTTCACGAGTAAAAAAACTTGAGGCTATAGAGGAGGCAATAGAGGCATCCTTTGAATTTGATACTCATTGCGTTATTGAAAGCGGTATTTCTCCGGTTCGCGACTTGACATGTTGTGTAAGAGAGTGTGCGAGTAGCTCTCCCAAAGCGTCGCTCGTTCAAGACTCCAGTTTTGGAAAAAGTGAGTTTTTTACGTACAAAGAGAAATACTTGCAAAGCGACGGCACTCATCTGGACGGAGCAGGAGAAAGTTTCACTATTCCCGCAGAGATACCTGTGGCAACCTCTAAAAATATCCAGGAGACTTCCGTTGCGATATTTAAAGAGCTCGGCCTCTCGGGAATTTCGCGAGTTGACTTCTTGTATAACCCAGAGACGTCCCAGCTCTATGCAAACGAGATCAACCCGATGCCAGGAACACTCTACGAGCATCTGTGGAAGAAGAGTGGTGTCGAACCGAAAGAACTTATTTTAGATTTACTCGATGTTGCGATTCGTAAACACACGGAAACCATTAAGAAGAACAAATACTTCCATTCACCGCTCTTATCAGATATGCAAGGACAAAAACTTTCTAAGTAGCCAAGTGAGCTTCCTAACAAACATTCAATTGAATGTTTGGGGAGAGGTTAAAATGGAGTAAAACAAAGTTAACTATTCGCTTATTCGCACGAATTAGAGAAGGATGGACGTTTTTTCGAGAGCCGCTAGCGCCAGAAGCCCTGTTGTCGTATCAGTAAGATCCCCCGTAGCAAGGTGATTGCGAAATTCGTCGACCGGCATGAGAATCACATCGATCTTTTCGTCTTCATCTGTATGAGGTTCTGTTACTTTCCGGCAATGGGTCGCAAGAAAATGATATCGTCGACAAGTTGAGTATGCACAATCCCATGTTGAACCCACGAGGACGAGATCTCCTTCGTAACCTGTCTCTTCTAAAAGCTCACGACGCATGGCTTGGAGAGGCTCTTCCCCCACATTCATACCACCGCCAGGAAGTTCGCGTAAAATACTCCCGGGTCCTGGACGAAATTGCGCGGCGAGAACAGCGTGTCCATCTTCCGTAATAGGAAGACTACAGACCGTATTGCCCTCCAGTTTTACATCAATGTCTATCTCACGATCATCATCACACCGATACGTCCGCCGTTCGATTTTCCGATACCCATCATAAACAAGTTTCTTCGATACGAGTTCCCATGGTTTCATAGCCGCTCTAGGATACACCCATTCGTGCACAAACCAAACCCCGCCCTTCGCGAAGGGCGGGGTTGGCGGTCTCGGGCGAAATCTTTCGATCTCTGGTGGACCTGACCGGGGTCGAACCGGCAACTCTAGGTGGCAACCATAGCGAGGTTACCGATTACCTCTACAGGCCCGTACCCGAGGTAAAAATAAATACAACTCTACTCATGAAGAGGGAGAGTTGTATCTTGCCACCTAGTTGAGCCCTTTGGGCTTCACCCAAAGACCTCGCTACGGTATCCCTATTTCACCATACTTTTTCTCTTCTGTCAACCGATTCTGGGGAAAAGTCATCCGTTTTTCTCGAGATACGCCAGATAACAATCACGACACAGAATACGTCGGTTTGGGTACCTACGGCAAACAGTTACAAGAAGCGGCTTGCTACATTTTGTACACACGCGATTCTCAAACTGCGCGATTTGCGCTGACCACGACATCTGCTGCATACGTGGAATAAAGTGCTCGCCGGGTGGAGCAATCCTCCATTTTCGGTAGTGCTCAACTTCCGGCTTCAAGAAGGAGAACGCACGCTTTGCCTGCTCGTCATAGATCGGAACGCCAATCCATGCGTCCGTGAGATCATCAATATTGTCGGGAATGTCCGCTAATTGGCGCGTCTTAGACATATCGTATCGATCGACACCCGTTGCACCCGCGTCTGTCGGAAGAAATTGGTTACCTCCAAGGATGCGTAGATCTTCTTCTGTGGAGCCTGCATACAACACCGAGCCAGACTCGGGAATGTACGAGGAGGAAAATGTCGTTGGGAAAATAGATCCGTATGTACCCTCGTCCATCATCGCGCACTCCATTGCGTCCACCGTCTTCCAGTACTCCTCTTCCGTGTACGGTTTGTTCAGAATGTGAAACTCCTTGTGCGCCAGACCGACGCATCCAAAACAGTTTCGACAATCGCGGCAGACCATGCAGTATTCGCTGTCCTCGCAACGCACGGAACGATAACAAAACTTGAGACGATTCGAATCTGGACACGTTTCCACGCTGTAACTCTCATTCGTATTCACAGCTCCCCACGCATACGCGTTGCCTTGCGAAGCGCCGTATAACCATGCAGAGCGAAAATTATCCACGGCCGTGTCTTCCGAATCAAAGCAGAAATGACATCGTGTCGCGTTGTGGAGATAGTCTCCCGTTGCATCTGTCCCGCCGACGTTAAAGTTTTCGGGCCAAAAGGCGTGTGTAAGCAGCAGTTCGTCGAATCGCTTTGACCATTCATCAACAATCGAGCGCTTTCCAAGATCGATCGCCGCTATACGAGCTCGATACTCTCCTTCGGAAAGCTGTTCATTCATGAATAAAAACTTTCGATTCCGTTTGTTCGTGGCGCCAAAACAGTGTTCGCAATTTCGGCAGTCAAAGAGAAAGGCTGACTCGAGACAGTCCTGTGATTCGCGCGCGTACCGACAACGATACATGCGATGAGAATGTGAAATGTGGTGTGATTCTTTCACGCCAGAGGAAAGGTACACGACCGAGGAATCTTCCGTGTCCATGGCACCGACACCGAAAAACGTGCGTTTGCTCTGACATGCAAAAACAAAATAACTGTTCTGATCTCCAAAGGAGAGGAGTGCCAGTGAGTTTTCTGGCGGTACGATGTTTGCGGTTGCAAAAAACGGTACGCGGAGTTCGAGCGCACGCAGTTGTTCGAAAAATGGTTTCGAGAGGTCAAGCGTTTCATGGGTATTCGAAAAATCCTGCTCATACCATTCGGCATCGGGCAGCACGCGGATGCCGGAGGCTGGGTGATGAAAGGAGAGGATAGGTTCCCCCGTTCGCGCATGTTTGTTCCACCAAAATTGAAAACCGATATCAAAATACCCTGCCCATTTCCATCGCGTATTCGGCGACAACTCCGACGGCGGGACATTAAACTTCTTGTACCACCCGATTTCCTCCTCGGTCATCATCCATTTCTCGCCCGTCAAAGCACACACCCGCTCACCGAGTTTTGCGGCGTCGAGGACGGCTTTTACCTTCAAATCGTAGTTGGGAGTTTTACTCATAATGTAACTATTCTCTTATTCTCACGAATTAGCCGAGTTAGCTGTTCTTTTCGAGATACTCCAGATAGCACGGCCTGCAATAGATCGTTCTCTTCCGGTACGTCTGGTTAATTGTTACAAGCAGGGCCTTCGCGCACTTGCCACACGTCGTTTCTTTCCATACCTCGGAGTTTGCTTCCCTCCAGAAAGAGTAGACGCGGTCAATGAAATGACTCGTGGGAGGCGCAAGACGGTGCTTGCGGTAGAAATCAAGCTCGGGTTTGAGGTAGGAAAAACGTCGTTTGATGTTCGCGTCGTAGATCGGAACACCAAGCCAGTCCTCATCCTTCATGTCGTCAATGCAATCCGGAACGTCGTTTGTGCTACGTAACTTGCTCTCGTCAATCTCTCCAACAGCACCACCTGACTCCGGCTCAAAATCCAAAGGATGAAAGTCCTCGTTCCTTGCTGCCGTTTCCGGATACTGCACAACACCACCGTCCGGCCAGTAACCGACGAAAAAGCTCGCGGGAAAAAACATCCCATACTCCCCTCGCTCAAGCATCGCCACTTTCACTTCGTCAAGTTTGGCGTAGTACTCCTCTTCCGTGTACTGCTTGTTGAAAAGGCAAAATCGTTTTCGCTGAAGTCCGAAGCATCCAAAACAATCTTCACAGTTGTAACAGTAGTAACAATACTCGACGCTCTGGCAATCCTGAATAGAGTACGAAAACGCACACTTCGCGCAGCGTGGGGCGATATTGCAAAGATAGATCTCACTCGCACTCATCGGTGCGCCAGAGAACGCACAGGCAGAACACTCCCCGTACGGATAGGAGACGTGATAGAGGTCTCGATACGGACCGTTCATGCCAGCAAAGACGAACTTGCAGTCCACGGCGTTAACCATGTACTCACCGATGACATCGGTACATTTTTCATTAAAGTTCTCTGGCCATACTGTATTCCTTTCCATGAGATCAAGGAATCGCGCCTTGTATTTCTCGAGTTCCGACCGTCGAGAGAGATCAACTTCCGCAAGGCGTTTTTCGTACTCGCTTTTTGAGAGTTGCTCATTGAACCAGAGGTACTGTTTATTGCGCTTGTTCGTTGCTCCAAAACATTTTTGGCAGTTGCGGCAGTCAAAAAGAAAGAGTGAATCGATGCAATCAAAACAGATGTGCGCAAACTTACAGTTGTGCATGCGGTGAGACTGCAAGATACGAAACGAGGAACTTATATTACTCCCGGCCGATGACTCGGCTGAATCTTCGAGCATGTAGGTATCGGTACTGTAAAAACTGTTCTTCGACTTGCACGCGCAGACGAAGTAACTGTTCACGTCACCGATGGAGGAGATCGTAATGGAGTTGTGCGGCTGTTCGATGTTGCGCGAGGCAGGATAAGGGATTTTCAGCTGAAGCTCGCGCATCTGTTCAAAGAAGGAACGCTCGAGATGGATAACGTCCTGAACAATGTGTGAAAAGTCTTCCCCAAACCATTCCTCGTCAGGAAGCGTCTGCAAACCGGTGGACGGATGGACCGTCGAGACAAACCGCTTCCCTGTCTTTGGGTGCGTGCGATACCAAAATTGATACATCTCAAAATACCCTACGACTTCTTTCATCCTCGTTTCCGGCGACCACGGATGCGGTGGCACATTGAACTTCTTGTACCACCCAATTTCCTCCTCCGTCATCTCCCATTTCTCCCCCGTCAACGCACAAACTCGCTCGCCTGGTTGTACAGTATCGAGAATCGCTTTTACTTTGGCATCGTAGTTGGGAGTTTTGCTCACAAAGTAACTATTCGCCTATTCGCGCGAATTAGAGAAGACGGTTAGCCGTTCTGTTCGAGATACGCGAGATAGAAAGTATGAAACAGAATACGCCTATCTTGGCTTACGCATCAATTTCTGGAGAAAAGTCTCTCATTTTAGTTCCCTCGCCGCTTTGGCAAATGCCTCGCCGAGTTGTTTAGCAGCTGACGTATCGCTGTAGCCCAACGCCGGAGAGAAAATGACAGCATCGGCACTTGTGGCCGCCTGACTCGCCGTCACAACGGCATCTGGCATATTTTCTGCACGCAGTATTTTGACCTCCTCAGTTTTTCCCATCACATGCTCAAACGCATCGCTCCCCGCTCCCGGCAACAAGACAACACTCTTACACACCAGCTTGCACACCTTTGCGAGCTCGTCGAGGTTCCCTTCCTTTACGTCTCCACCGGAAATCAAATGAATCGAACGCCCGCGTTCGCCAAATCGGCGCAGAACATTTGTCGTCGCTTCGGCCGAGGACCCAAGCGCATCGTTCACATAGATCACCCCCGACACATCAGTGACAATCTCTTGGCGATCATCTTCAGAAGAAAACGCTTTCACAACTTCCGCGCAAGATGCATTCTCCACGCTGTAAAGTTTTGCAACCGCAATCGCCGCAAGCACATTACGCACATTATCGTCGCCTTCGAGATGAATGTTAGAGACAGGCATGATGATGTCATTCAAAGAGGTGACGTTCCCATCCTTCACACACACCCCCTCCTTCCCTTCCAGCAGTAAGAGCGAAAACCAAACGACGCGTCCTGGTGCTTTCTCTGCTAATCCTCTTACTTGATCTTGATCAGCATTCAACACGGCAATGCCATCCTTTCCCCCTTTTGCAAACACCCCAACCTTTGATGCCGCATACGCCTCCATCGACGCATAGCGATGTAAGTGATCGGCATACATGTTGGTCAACACCCCGACCTCTGGCCCACGATCAAGATGATCGAGACTCTCAAGCAACCAGGACGACAACTCAAGCACAATCGGCGCGGGTTCTTTCCATGCAAGAATCTCGTCCAAATATTCAAGTGGCGACACGCGCATGTTTCCCGCCACAATCGTTTGAGGATTCTTCTTTTTTAGAAGTTCGCCGATCAATGCCGTCGTGGTCGTCTTGCCACGCGCCCCGGTAACACCGATCACCGGATACGGACAAAACTGAAAAAATAAACTCACATCTGATTCCACCGGCACCCTATGCGCATACGCCATCTTCACCCACGGCGAATCATGCGGCACATCGGGATTCGTGATGACAAGCGCCACATCCGTGAAATCCTCTTCACGATGTTCGCCCAGCACAAAAATCGGGTGGTACAACTCCCGGTCGGGAAGTGTTTGGCGATATTCTTCAAACCACCGTGTAACTTCATCCACCGATTCACGAAGCTCCTCGTTCGTTCGATGATCGGTAATCACCACTTGCGCGCCATGACGGATGAGCCACTTTGTTGCGCCTACGCCGCTTCCGCGTTTTAAGCGACCAAGCCCCATGACCGTCACAACAGCATCTTGAATATTGGAGACCTCCATAAAACAGAAGCATTTTACCTCTTGTGCCAAGAAGATGCCACCAACGCTCCGGCCACTTGGCCCCACATGCGCACATACTGCCATAGTCCGCGCCGCCACCCGACCTTCGCCACTTTTGTCCGGATACGCACACCCGTAAGGAGAATCGCTTGTATTCTCCCTCCTTTTTCCCGACATAATGCGTTGAGAGCAATCTCCACACGATACCCCGAGAGCTGTCCAGACGGGCACGAGAGGAAAAGGGTGCGCGACAGACATCGTTCCCCGCTCACAAGGGGGAGAAGACGCATAAGCGCAACCAGCAAGGCTCCGCGATCCCGGAGCCCCACACTCATCACGGCTTGCCCTCGCTCCACGGGCTCAAAAAGTTTTTGCACGTGTTCATGGGTGATACCGTAGATATCCGCATCCAAAAACATGACAAATGCCGTGTGCGCTGCCTCGACCCCCACACACATGGCGTGTCCCTTTCCTCCGCGGGCCAAAAGCTCAATCACGCGGGCGCCAGCCATATGAGCCCTTTGCACTGTCCTGTCCGTTGAACCATCCGAGACAACTAAAACTTCCTCCACAAGCGGAGCATTCTTTACTGCCGCCGCAACATCCCCAACGGTAGCTTCTTCATTGTAGGCAGGAATGACGATGGTGAGAGATTTCATACAGCGAGCGGTTTGGTAAGCGGGCGACGAAAAACCCGCATACCCCACTTATAGCACTCCACAAGAGCAAGCTCCGCAATAATAATCCCGCCGATCCACGCAAGGTGTACGGGCACTGGCAGAACAAAACCAAACACGGGGAAAAACACCGGCAGAAAAGCAACGGCCGTCAGTGCAACACCGATAAGAAAAGAGAGATTGAGCAAGCGATTCGTGAAGAAACCATCTTGCCATAACGTTGTGCGCGAACGCCGCAAAGGAAATGCTAAAGCGAGCGTTTGAAGTGAGACGAGCACAAAAATGACGGAACGTGCAGACGAAACTTCTGTTCCAAACGAGAGAAGAATAGCGTAAAGGATAAAAGGGATCGCAGAGAGAACAAGACCGAGACCAAAGACAAGCCCACGCATCTGCACATCGACAATAGGCGTGCGACGGGGGCGCGGGGACTCCTCCATTACCCTTGCTTCTGCCGGATCAATCGTGAGCGCCAACGCAGGCGCAGAATCCGTGAGAAGGTTGATATAGAGAATGGGGGCTGCCAGCAACGGAGCAGGTAGCTTTGTAAAAATAGAAAGGATCACAAGGATCATTTCCGTCCAACTTGTAAGCAGGAGGAAGCTTACAATCTTGCGGATATTTTCAAACATCGTCCTTCCCTCCTCGATCGCGGCAACAATCGTCTCCAAGTTGTTGTCGAGCAACACCATGTCTGCCGCTTCCTTTGCCACCTGCGAACCCGTGCCGAGCGCCACCCCCACATCCGCAGCCGCAAGTGCCGGCGCATCATTGACGCCATCGCCCGTCATGGCTACGACGCCGCCGTTGGTCTGCCACGCCCGCACAATACGCACCTTATGTTCCGGCAGAACACGCGCAAACACATCCACAGAAATGATGTGTTCCGCCAGCTCACGATCCGTCATGCGGTCAACCTCTGTGCCAACAAGCACGCGCGGAACAGCGGCAAGGCGAATTTCTTTCGCTATTGTCTCGGCAGTTTCAGGATGGTCGCCCGTAATCATTACCGTGCGTACACCGGCGGCACGCGCCCGTGCAATAGTGTCCGCCGCGGTTGCCCGCACCGGGTCGTGAAGCGCTATCCAACCGACAAACACACATTGATCAAGCGTGAGAGAATCCAAACTTTTTTCCCCGTCGGCGGGCATAAAAGCAATGCCAAGCACGCGCAGCCCACGCCGTGTTTGTTCCCCGGCTTTGTGGAGAAATTGCTCACGCTGCTCGGGCGAAAGCATCTCCACTCCCCCTACTCCCAATGTACGCGAACACATACCAAGCACATGCTCTACCGCCCCTTTCACCAGCACTTCGTGAGAACCTTCCATATTTTCTGTAAGTACCACCATGTACTTGCGCGCAGAATCGAAGGGGATCTCATCTGCCCGATGATGCCGTTGCCGAAGATCATCCACTTTGTATCCAAGATCTTTTCCTAGAAGTAACAGCGCCGTCTCGGTAGGCGATCCAAGTTCGGGAGACGTCGCGTCATTGCAGATCATGCCGACTTCGATCATCTTGCGGCGCGCATGAGACATGCCGGCCTGGGAAAGCGCCGAGACTTCCGCGGGACCTTCCTGTGTCATGAGTACGGATGCGCGCATCTTTGCCTCGGTGATCGTTCCTGTCTTGTCGGCACAAATCACGCTCACGCTCCCGAGAGTCTCGGTGGCAATAAGCCGTCGGACAAGAGCCTTGCGCCCCAGCATGCGACGCATGCCCACGGCCAGAACAACGGTCACGGCCACAAGAAGCCCCTCGGGAATTGCGGCGACCGCGAGCGCTACGGCGAGAAAAAACATGTCCGACACTGTCGTGCCACTCGCCCATCCCACAAAAAAGATGAGAACAGAAAGGGATAAGAAAAGCACAGACAGAAACCGCCCGAGCTGACGCAGTTCTCTTTGAAGCGGCGTCTCTGGTTCCCGAGCTTCTCCCACCATTTTTGCAATCCGGCCGATCTCGGTATCCTTGCCCGTCGCCGTCACCACCACTTCGGCGCGACCCGCCACAATCAGAGTGCCCGCGTAGAGCATATTTGTCCGTTCAGCAAGCGGCGTCTCAAGAGAAAGCGCCCCTGTCGCCTTTGCTACCGGAAGGGACTCTCCGGTAAGCGGCGCTTCGTCCGCTTCCAAATGCTCCGCGCGCAACAGCCGCGCATCCGCCGGTACGCGATCTCCAAGCCCGAGCAATACAACATCACCGGGAACAACCTGCATCGTCTCGATTTCCTGTGCTTCACCAGCACGCCGCACGCGACACGTTTGCACGAAAAAGTTCTGTAACTCTTCAAGCGCATGGTTGGCTTTGTACTCCTGCAAGAATCCAACAGTGACATTAACCAGAGCAGCGCCAACGATAAAAAAGGCATCGACCAGATCTCCCACAAACACGCTTGCCACCGCCGCAAGAAGGAGGATTCCCATGAGAGGGCTCTTCGTCTGGCGGAGAAGAATAGTGACCGACCCTGCAGGTTTCTTGCGGGGCAAAGTGTTGAGTCCGTGTGTATGCAGACGCTCGGTGGCTTCGTCTGCGGAAAGGCCAGTTGCGCGCCCACGAAGACGTTCGAGCACATGCATTTCGGATGTCGTATGAAACAACATACACCTCAGTGACGCACCGTGCGGTACACCTCCTCTGTCTCTTTCACAATATTTTCCCAGTGAAAATACGCGCGGACCGTCGCACGAGAACGCGCACGCGCTGACTCAAGTTCGTGCGGGTGGCGCAACAGATGGAGAAGCTTGTCTTTCAAATCATCCACGTTTTTATTCGCAAAAGAAAATCCCGCATGGTGCATAGCTTCAAGATTCTCCGGAATATCACTCACAAGAACAGGAAGCCCGTAACTCATGGCCTCAAGCACCACAAGCGGGAGCCCCTCTGCGGAGGAAGGGTGCACGTAAAGAGCTGCGTGCGCAAAAAGTTCTGCAAGCGATTCCCCTTCTTGAAAGCCTAAAAAATGAATTTGACTATCTCCGCCGGCGCGAAATTTAAGATCGTGCATGTACGCGTCGGTAAAACTCGGAGCCCCCACAAATACGAGGTCTGGGAGCGCATGTCCCTCCTGTTTCAGTGCGCGATAAGCATCAATAAGAACGTGTATGCCCTTGTGCGGCACCATCCGACCCACTTGCAGAAGATAATGGCGCGGACGAAGGCCGAAGCGCGTGACCCACGCGTCACTCGTCACCGTACGTTCAACAGCTCCGTTTGGAATATAAATGACTTCGCGCCCAAAACGTTCCCGGCAAAAGACTTGAATCGTATGACTCACGGCAATACACGCATGGGGAAATCTTACCGCAGCCCACTCGCCAAAATACAAATACCAACGTGCGAAAAAACTCCATTTGGCATGAAAACGATCTTGGGAGTGAAACGTCACGATAATTTTTGTGTGATGTAAAAAAATCCGTGGAATCCAGGCAAGCGTCGCCGGACCTACGCCGTGGTAGTGGATAATGTCGTAGGATCCAAAGAGTGCGTGCGCGGTCGCCAAAAAGGAATGAACAATAGCTTCAAGATTTTTTCGATAAAGCGTGGGAAGATACACCATATACACACCCTCCACGCGTGTCCCCTTCTGCTCCATGTATCGCCGACGCGCATAGACAAATACGTCATGTTTCCCTCCACGCGCAAGCCGCGTCGCCACCGCCTCCACATGCGTTTCAATGCCTCCGCCGCGCGCGCCAGTCTGGATCCCTTTTTGTCCAATCATCGCAATGCGCATAATACGGCATTGTAGCGTGGGTTAAAAAAAAAGAACACCCCGCACACGCGGGGGTTCTTTTACTCTTCGTCTGCATCGTCTGCCGTATCATCCGCGGAGTCTTCACCCTCATCGGCGTCGAGATCCACTTCCTTCTCGTCGCTTTCGGTGGACTCCATGTCGTCGTTTGGCATGATGTCGTCGTCCATAGGGGCGGCCAACCTTATGAATTAGATGGAGCGTATTATACTAAGCATAGAACGGAAGGCAAGTATCTTGTCAAGAGATAGAAAAATTGGTACGCTCTGACCCGTATGCGCCGGTAGCTCAGTGGTAGAGCAGGAGCCTTTTAAGCTCAAGGTCGAGGGTCCGATCCCCTCCCGGCGCACCATGATTGAAGGTCCTGGGCAATACGGCGCGCGACACCGATAACAGGAAAAAGCGAACGGATATTTTTTTCAAATTCTTGCCGTCGATTCAGAGCCTCGTGAATCTTTGGGAGCAATGATGTCGGGGACGGATCCCGCAGAACAAGAGCCGCCCCGGCTTTTTCTGCAATGTGCGCATTTTTTTCTTGCGCGCCACGGAGAGGGACAAGCACCGCCGCTTTCCCGCCGGCCACCACATCAGCAAGCGCACCCATGCCCGCACGCGTCACCACCACATCGGCCAGCGCCATCGCGTGACTATACGTTTCTTGCAGTTCCTCATGAACTACGTAGCCGTCCGGTTGCACACGCCCGATAAAAATATGCTTCCCCTTTCCCGTCAGGTGGATGACATTGTACGCCTGCGTTAACGTCATCGCCGCAGCTTCAAAACAATGATTCAAAGAGGATGACCCTAACCCTCCACCAAGAACCAGAATCGTTGGACGATGTTCCGTAAGAGAAGGGAACGCCGCACGCGCTGTTTCGCGCGATGGCAGATGTGTGCGGTCCGCGCTTATCGCCATCCCCACTACTCGTACATCTGCACCAAACTGCCGTCGTGTCCCTTCCCACACACCATAGAATCTATCGGCAATCGGAGCAATCAAACGATTGGCAAGCCCGGGTTTTACATCAAGCTGGTAGGCCATAACCCGCGCGCGACACCCTTTTCCCGCCCAGACGAGCGGCACGCTTACGTAGCTGCCAGCCGAGAGAATCCACGCGGGGCGAAGACGCTGGACAAGTCGCCACGATAACCACAAAGACCTCACCGTGCGGGGAAGGATAAGAAGCCACGAAAGACTCGGGTAGCGTGTGAGCTTCGGCGCAGAAAGCGCGTAAAACGGTATGCCGGCCGCGCGCACAAACCGCTCCTCCGGCCCCTCATGCGTCCCCGCCCAGACAAATTCCACGGATGCATCAAGAGCGCGCCACGCTTCCGCAATGGCAAGAAGCGGTGTCACGGAACCGAGCGTCCCTCCGCCTGTTAAAAGAATAATTTTACCTTCTTGCATAGCGTGAAACATTAAGGACAACGCCGATTGCGCCCATCGTAATGGCAAGTGATGTGCCACCGTAACTCACAAGGGGGAGCGTCACACCCGTGATAGGCAGAAGGCTCATCATCGCGCCAATGTTCACGAACGCCTGGAGAACAAGCCACGAGACAATCCCTACCACAACGTAGCGGCCGAAGCGGTCTGGCGCGCCGGCAGCAATACGTAAGCCTCGCAGAAACAGTGCGACAAAAAGAAGGATGAGAGGAACGGTGAAAAGAAACCCAAGCTCTTCGGCAATAACCGCAAAGATCGAATCCCCAACCACTTCCGGCAGATATTGGAATTTTTGAATGGAGTGACCAAACCCTCGCCCGATCCACCCGCCCGTTCCAATAGCAAGAAGTGCCTGATTCACATGATACCCGATCCCAAGTGGATCACGGAGTGGGTCTAGAAAAGCAACAAAGCGGGCCAGACGATACGGCGCAACCAGCACAAGAATCCCTACAATGAAAGCACCGGCACACGCCAGAATCCCCACGTGCGAGAGGCGCGCGCCCGCCGCAAAGAATACCGCAAGCGCCATCGCGGCGAGAATGACCATCGTCCCCACGTCTGGCTGGAGGGCCATGAGAAACAAGATGATGCCGAGCACTGTCGCAAACGGCAAAAGCCCCGATGAAAGGTCTTGTACATTTGATGTGTCACGCCGCTCAAGCCACGCTGCCAAATAAAACAAGAACGTCAACTTCACAATCTCTGCCGGTTGAAGAGAAAACAACCCGCCAAATTGAATCCATGATTGCGAGGTGCCAAACTCCGCGCGCAATCCGGGAATAAAAACGAGCACCAGCAGAACGATGCTCACGAGAAGAAGCTCCCACGCCCATGTGCGCCACCACTGATACGGAAGGCGTGAAAGGACAATCATGATGGCAAGTCCCGGGAGAAATCCGAAGATCAGCTGATGTTTCAAAAAGTAATACGTATCTCCAAACTGCGCGTATCCTGTCGGCCCGCCCGCGGAGGCCAACATGAGAAGACCAAGCACCAATAACGCGACGGCAACAAGGAGAAACGGAACGTCCATGCCATGTGCGCTCCCCCGCATATTATGGCCGCAAGAGAACATCGAGCACCGCCAACGCCACACCCATCCCCGCCGCCACCATCGAAATTACCCATGCGCGCATGACAATCTTTGGCTCGGGCCACCCAACCGCCTCTAAGTGATGATGAAGCGGCGAAGAAAGAAAAAGTTTTTTCTTACGGATCCTTTTGGAGAACATCTGAAGGATACTCGAAAGCGATTCGATCACAAAAATAATACCGATAAGCGGCAGGAGAAGTGGCTGGTTTGTGAGCATGGCGATAACGCCAAGCGTAATGCCAAGCGACATAGACCCGGTGTCCCCCATGAAAAAACGTGCGGGATGAATATTGAACCACAGAAACGCCAAGAGCCCGCCGACCACGGCCGCACAGAGCGCGGCCAAAAATTCTCGGCCTTGCAGCAAGGCAATCGCCCCATAGGCACCAAACGAGGTGAGAAGGGCGCCGCCGGCCAGTCCATCAAGCCCGTCGGTTTGGTTCACAGAAAACGCCGTGGCTACAAGAATAAACGCGAACACGGGTATATACCACGGCCCAAGCGCCCAATCTCCTACAAAGGGAATGTGCAAAGTGTCCCAATCCAACTTTGCATAGAACCACCAGGCGCCGACCAGAGCAATGGCAGTGAAAATAAGCAGACGATGGCGCGCGCGGAGGCCGCCGCCGTGTTTCCCGATACCCCGCGCATTCAAATAATCGTCCAGAAGTCCTACAACCGCCGAAGCAACAAGGGCCCCCAGCGGGAGCCACGTCTGCGATCGCACAAAAAAATTCAAGCGGTCCCAAAGGGCATTGGGAAACACGTCGGCGCCAGAAAGAAACGCAATGCCAAGAGAAAGTATCAGCACCGGAATCCAGACGACAACGCCTCCCATTGTGGGAGTCCCCGCTTTCTTGGCATGAAGTGCGTGCATGATCGGCGCCTCTTTGGCGTCCCGAATGGTCTTCCCCATACGATAACGGTAAAGGATGTGCGTGACCACGGGTGTGATTGCCATCGAAACGCCGAAGGTCAAAACACTCACAAAGAGCACCCGCACCATAGCAAATGCTTGGACCATATTAACTGTTGAGGAGAAGAAGAAAGACGACCGCGACCGCAAGGCCCACGTGCACAAGCCCGAGCCCCCACAAAAAGGCGCCGATCATAACACGTGAACCGTATGCTTCAAAACGCGGCAAAAGCGCGCCATGAAGAGCCGTGGCCGCAAGTCCAATAATCGGGATACTCAATCCAAGCCACCACGGCCCGTAACGATCAATACCGGTGAACACATTATAATGGAGAGGGATAAAAACCTCGCTCTCGCCTCTTGGATACAGGCGCCACAGAAGCAGCATTGCACTCACAAGTGGAAGAACGATGCCAAGAAGAAAGGGCGAGCGTGTCGGCCATTTCGCGTGCGAGAAGAACGCACCGCGAGCGCGCCAAAAAAGAAAAAACTGTTCACGCCGTTGTCTCATAGGTATCGTCCACGGCCTCTACACTGCGTACAGCGGGAAGAGAGTCACAGAGCAGAGATTCAATTCCCATCTTAAGCGTTAAAGAGGAGAGCGGACACCCCTTGCAGGCGCCGTGAAATCGGATAAACACCGTGCCAGACTTTGCATCGAAAGACACAAACTCAAGACTCCCGCCATGCCGCGCAAGGGCGGGTTTTGCTTCCTCAAGAAGAGCTTGGATTTCCGCTTCCATGCGAGAGCTATGGTAGCAAAAACGAGGCTCTCCGTCGAACCTCGTTCTTTCATTTGTCTTAAGCGGCCACGGGTTGAAAGGGCTCAATGTGGACGTAGGTGCGGCGTTTCAGAGCTCCCGAATGTGTGGCCGATCGCTTTTGATTGAAACGGACGATGCCCGTGATTGCTGCGTAGAGCGTGTCGTCTCCCCCGCGACGTACAAAACGTCCCGGGTGAACCGTCGTACCGCGTTGACGGACCAAAATAGCGCCGGCGTGTGCTTTTGCACCGTCAGAAAGTTTTACGCCAAGCCGTTTAGATTGGGACTCCCGGCCGTTTTGTGTAGAACCAGCCGCTTTTTTATGGGCCATACAAATTTGAGAGGGTAAAAAGGATGGTGAGAAAGGTACCGGATAAGGGAATTTTTGTCAAAGCCAACTGGCTGCCTTGAGCACCTTTATCGCGGAACCGGTCTTACGGTTTTCAACATCTCCATGACTTCTTCTTTGGATACAACGGGATTTGACATCCATGGAGCATCATAATTCTCTGGGGGCGGCTCTGTGCTTTCAACACCAAGAAAGACAAAATAATCGTGCGCGCTCTCCGCATCGTCTTTCACATCCATCGCCACACCAAACCAACATCCCCCACATGCGCCAGTATAAAACGTGGCGTTTTGTGTTGTTGCAATAGGTGTCTGCCCTCTATAGATCGATATGTCTTCTGGGGCAATCTGCATAACAAGTTTCGTCTGATATGGTTTCTCCGCGACAAGAATCTTTGTTGTTGATATCGTCTTCCCTGGTTTTCGTTCAAAAGACTCGACCTTCCACCCAGTAGGAAGAGTAAGCAGCACGTTTCCATCGCCAAAGGTTTCCCCGGTCAAAACAGAGGCGCTCGATGACGAAGAGACGCCGGAGTTTATCGGCACCTGCGTTTTTTGTGCGCATCCTGCCCCCAACAAAAGGAGTGGGACAAGGATCCAAAAAGTTCTATTCATAGAGAACATGGTTGGGCCACAAAGCGCTTACGGCGTAATCTGCGGAAACACTTGAATGGCGCGCACAGCATCAATCTCGTCCTTTGGGAGAACCTTGAATTTTTCAAGACCTTCCAAGAGGCGCCTAAAGCGATTATCTTCCTTACGCTGACGAGCCACAATGGAACCCTCAAGATCAGCCAACTTATCATCCATGTGATCTAGAATGCGATGCTCCATAACACGAAGATCTTCCTTTGTCGCGAAGGACTTCGCATCATCTTTCGTAACAAAAGACTTCGCATCTTCCTTTGTAACCATATTCTCCTGAAGAAACTCCAGAAGCTCATTTGTTGTAATATCGCGATCCGTCATATATCCACAGTCTACTCTCCTAAATTTACTTCTTCAACGCCGCTTTGATAAACTCTCGAAATAACGGATGCGGATGCAGAGGGCGGGAGAGAAATTCGGGATGAAACTGCACGCCCACAAACCACGGGTGTTTTTTAAGCTCAATGATCTCTACAAGTCCTGACTCCGGATTCACCCCCGATATCACCAGTCCTTTACGCTCCATGTCTGCGCGATAGTCGTTGTTGAATTCGTAACGGTGGCGATGACGCTCGGAGATATGCGACTTTTTATACGCCCGGAACGTTTTCGATCCGCGCGCGACATCACACGCATAAGCCCCAAGTCGCATGGTCCCGCCATAACGATTCTTGCGGACATTTTCTTCCTGTTTGGGATTGATGTGAATAATAGGGTCTGGTGTTTTCGGATCCACCTCAACCGTATGCGCCCTTTTCTTTCCGAGTACGTGCCGCGCAAACTCCACGCACGCCAACTGCATGCCGTAACACAAACCAAAATAGGGAATCTTCTGCTCACGCGCATAACGAATCGCCGCGATAACCCCCTCAATCCCCCGCGTGCCAAATCCTCCCGGCACCAATACTCCGCCAAAATTCCTCAATTCGGCCACTTTGCGCGTTCCGTCTTCGAACTCCTCCGAATTAATCCATGTGAGCTCCGCACGGATACCATTTGCCCACGCGGCATGCTTCAGTGCCTGGATCACAGAAATATACGAATCCGAAAGTGTGTAATCCCCCGTGTTGAAATATTTTCCCACCACGGCAATCCGCACAGCGCGTTTTGCGTGCAGAGAAACATGTACCATTTTTTTCCAGGCATTCATGTTTGCGCGCCGCGGAGGAAGACCAAGCTTACGCAGTATATGCGCGCCCATCCCCTGCTCCTCAAGACGCAGAGGGATCTCATAAATGCTCGGCACGTCAGGAGCAGAAATCACATCATCGGGTTTCACGTTGCATAAGATGGAGAGCTTCTCGCGGCGCGGCCGATCCATGTCCTGCTCTCCACGGCACACAATAAAATCCGGGTGAATTCCTGCCGAGTTGAGTGAGCGTGTAGCGTATTGGGTCGGCTTCGTTTTCATTTCGCCCAGATGTCGAGGTACAGGCAGATAACTCACCAGAACAAAGAGTACATCATCTGGTTGCTCCAGGTGCAGCATGCGTGCAGCCTCCAAAAAAAGAATGTTCTGGTACTCCCCCACCGTGCCACCAACTTCTACAATCGTCACGTCCGCTTGGTTCATTTTTGCCGCACGTTTGATGCGGTCAATCACCTCAAGAGGGATATGCGGAACGACTTCCACACACTTCCCGTGATACCCAAGGTTGCGCTCGCGCTCGATCACCGACAGATACACGCGCCCCGTTGTCATGTAATTCGTCGAAAGAAGGTCGGTGTCTAAAAACCGTTCATAGTTCCCCATATCCTGATCCGTCTCATCCCCATCGTTCGTCACAAATACTTCTCCATGTTCGACAGGATTCATGGTGCCGGCATCCACATTCACATACGGATCAATCTTGATGGCGGTGACGCGATACCCCCGCGCTTGCATAATGCGTCCGATAGACGCCGTCGTCACTCCCTTGCCCACGCCAGACATGACCCCGCCAATAACGAAAATAAATTTATGGTGCTTCATAAAGACAAATCAGCCGGTCGGGGCTGATTCGATAGTAAGACGGATGTTGGCTTCAAAGCCGCCATCAAAATTGATGAGAACCGGATACTCTCCCGTACTCTTGATCGGCCGCATCTCCACTTGCTCGGGCGACACGGCATATCCCTCTTTGCGAAGAGCCTTTGCGACATCTTTTTCATGCACTGCTCCGTAGAGAGCGCCCTCTGGGGTAGCTTTAAACGCCAACGTCATCTCGAGTCCATCCAGTTTCGCCGCCAATGCACGGGATCCTTTTTCTGTATTCTTTTTTTCCCGCACGCGCGCGGCTGCCTGTGCTTTCATTTTAGCAAGCGCCGCCGGAGATGCTTCTACCGCGATATGCTCCGGGAACAAAAAGTTAAGCGCGTAGCCGGGCGCAACGTTCACCACGTCACCCACATGGCCTAACCCCTTATGTTCTTTTTGCAGAATCACCTTCATAAACGATGGGATTATAGCACAGCCTCACTTCCTTTCCATTCTGCATATAGTTTGCCCGCAGCCGCAACGGCAAATGGAGGCACGAGAATATGTACGCCCGGAATAAGGAGGAGGAGCACGAGAGGAAGTGCGAAAGCGGCCACGGATACCGGGTGAGTAAGAAGCAGACGAACACGCGCGGGAAATCGCTCTCCTTGCAAGGTGAACGCCTCGCCGAAAAACTCAAAAGCAAGCAAGAGGGCGCCGAGCAGAATCACTCCAATGGCATAGATGAGAGAACCGATCCCGGGCAAAACATTGATGAGGAGAAGAAGCGTGTGGCCCAAGAGAAACAGAAGAATAAGCTGGATGGTGTAGACGATACCGCGTTGTATCTCCTGCCAAGCGGACACTTCCTTTGTTATCATCCCTGCCTCGTGCAAAACAGCACGGGCAATGTCCCCATACCACGGAGCACCGATAATAAGCGTTGTGGCGCTAAAGAAAAGAATACCCATTATAAGGATAACGAGTCCTAACAGAATCCCTGCGCCAATCGCAAGAGCACTCGTGAGCGTCCCGGCAGGAATAAGAAAGGCAAACAACGCCATCCCTCCCCATACCCCCAGACCAACAAAGAGAATAAGGAGAACCGCGTTTATAAGCGCCGGTACCCACAACAGACGACGGCGATCCGCCGAATCCATCACGAACCGCCAGCTCCAGGCAAACGCCCTAAGACTTTTCTGCACCTCCTTCATAGGGACGAAGATGATAGCGGCGTTCAATGGTGCGAATCGCCTGCCGGACAATGTCTTCCATATTTTCGTAGCTCGACCGTTTCAGGACGTCGTACATAGGCACCCACAGCCCGCGTTTGATCTGCTCACCGTGTCCGCCGAGACGCCGTTCAATGCGAATGTTGGCATGGCGATCCGTCTCGAACAAATAGTAATGGATGAACTTGTGAATCAGATACCCCTTGTAAACGAATCGATCACGGAACCAGATGTCGTTCGTTCCAAGACGCCGAAGCAACCGCAGATTGCGCACGCCCATCTCTTCATAAATTTCGCGCGCGGCGCATTCCACCAACCGTTCTCCTCGACGCACATGTCCCTTCGGGAACGCGAGCTTGCCATAAGAATCCACGATCATCGCAAACACCACGCCACGTTGCGTGCGCTTAAACACGATACCGCCCGCCGCAACTTCACGGCGCATCTTGGGCGCAGGTTTCGCCGCGGGTTCCTGTTCGTGGAGTTCAGTTTCTACCGGCAAGGTTTGCATACGTTCCTAAAATGATTTCCCCCGCCGCTTCCATCTGCGGGTCTTCCCCTGCTGCCGCATCTTCTGCCGTAAACGCTACAGAAATATCCGGTGTAATCCCCACTTCGTGAATGGAATGGCCATTTGGCGTAAGCCATTCCGCCACGGTTAGCTTCACAGATGAATCATCCGGCAGTGTTTGGTAGTCCTGCACAGAGCCTTTGCCAAAGGTCTGTTCTCCCACAATCGTTGCCAGACCATAATCCTGAAGAGCCCCGGCAAAAATTTCCGACGCACTCGCCGAGCCGCCATTGACCAGCACCACGGTCTTCATCTCGGCAAGACGCGCCTGCCCCGACGCGCGGATAGGCGTGTCCACACCCCGTACGCGCTCGATCACCGCCGGTCGACCGGCAACCCACTCGCCGGTAATACGCACGACTTCATCAAGCAGACCGCCGGGGTTGTTGCGGACATCCACCACGATCCCCCTTACATCCTTCGTGAGAATGTCTTGCACCGCCTCCTCAAAGAGAGAGAACACCTCTTCGTTAAAGAATACGATAGTGATGCGCGCCACGTTATCTTCTCCCACTTCCCACTTCACACTTTTTATGCGAATGGTGCCGCGCGTAATCGTGCTCTCAAATGCTTCGCCACGCCCATCGCGCGCAAAAAGAATTGTCACAGCTGTCCCTCCCGGACCGCGGATTTTTCGCACAGCGTCTTCCACCGTCATACCAGACGTATCCTCTCCATCGATAGCAAAAATCTTGTCGCCTGCCAGCACACCGGCTCGGGATGCGGGAGTTTCAGGAAGCGGTGCGATCACTTGAAGCTGCTCATCGCGAATGCCAATTTCCATCCCCACTCCCTCGAAACTTCCATTCAGCTCTTCTTGAAATGCTTCTGTATCTTCGGGGTTAAAGAATGTGGAGTACGGATCTCCGGCCCCCGCCACAAGTCCACGAAGGGCGCCATAAAATAATTCCTTGTCGGACACCGGCTGGCGATAGTAATTGTCCTTGATGTAGTTCCACACATCCCAGAAGAGACCGAAATCGACATCCTCGGAAAAGGAGGGGCTGGCAAAGTTGCCGATCCCAAGAACACGCCCTTCCCCCTCTGGCACACGCGCGCGGCCGCTTGTCTCACGCCCCACAAAAAACCCCGTGGCAAATCCGACAATAATCAGCACGGCAAAAAAGAGGCCCAAGACTGATCGGGAAAATGTTCGCTTCATAATCTCCCCCAGTGTACCGGAGGCCTTGACCCTGGTCAAAGGAATTGGTAGAGTCGCTGGTCTGCAGGAGTCTTTCTGCAGAAAGGAGCGCACGATGAGCCTCCCGGAATCTTGGACCTCTGAAAAACCGATTCTCGTATACCTCGACTTGGCAAACATGCGCCATGGGCAGGGTCTCGACCCGAGCCTCCTCACCCAGCGCATGCGATTCGTTCACATGGTGGCACGGCGGCACGGACGTATCCGGCGCATGGTGCTCTTTATGGACGTCGTGGCATTCGAGCCAATCTTGGAGCCGGTTGCCGAAGAAGCTGCGCGGCTCGGATTCATCATCCAGCACTGCCCACCCTTCGTGGGCAGGACACGCAAAGAGAGTGTGGATCGGCACATCCTCTGTGAACTCCAGATGCTTCTGGGAGAGGGCATTCGTCCGCACCAGGTGATTCTGGGTTCGGGAGACGGCGACTTTGCCGATGCCGCCACGTACCTTCGCAACAATGGCCACTTCGTGATGGTTTTCCATGTGGGGCACGCCGCGCGAGTTCTCCTCGAGGCGGCAGATGCTTCCTACTCGCTGCGTCACCCCGCACAAGCAGGCGCGGCCGCGCGGCACGCTGCCTTGCACCGTTTTGTGCAAGAGCACCTCGAGGACCTGCGCCTGCGCATACAGGGGTTTGGAAAGACACGTCACCTTACCCCCGCGGAGTATCGCCTGCTGCGCGCACTCATCATCGCCATCAACTACCACGTGTCGCAGCCTTCGGCACTCACGGACACGGATCTGGCGGTAGCTCTGCATCGGATTTCGAGGACGGCGTACCTCGAGACCATCGAGATACCCTTCTTCGACCTGACAGTCTCAAACATCGGGTTCATAAACAGAATCTGGACAAGGAAAACTCCAGACCACATCGCCCTTCTTAGAGTGGAACACCCTCTCGTCCAGTTCATCCTGGAAAAGTGGCGGCCAATCGAGGAGGCAATTCTGCAGGAAAGCCCTTCCCCTGTGGAAGAAACCGGTGAGACGCCTGGAACAGAGGATCCGGCAGATGCAGAAGGGCCTGTCATGGGCGCCGAGACATCCGGAGCGGATTCCACAGAGCCGGCGACCGATACGACAATGTCGGAAACCGCAGAGACGGCACCCGACACCACAGAGGCAGAGCTGGGACTTCCACAAGAAGTGATCCCGCTCCGCCTTCCAAGTCCGGTGCCTCTCCACAACGGCGCGCTCGCCACATGGGCGCTCGATCAGCTCAAGGAACGCCTCGCCCAAGCACGTCCTGGCGACCGGACGCGCCAGCCAGCGTCAGTCGTAAGCTGGCTCATGGGCCAAAGTCCTCCTCCCTCTCCATCCCGCGAGGACATCCGCGTGGCGTTGGAAGATCTGGTAGCACAAGGCGACTTGACCCGACGGGGTTCGGGAAGTCGCACGTACTTTTTCCTGCGCTGGGAATCATAGACCAGCGCTTCTCCCAAGCCCGGGTTTCCGGGCTTTTCAAATTGCCGTTTTTCTGCAACAATGCCGCCCATTATGGAGAAGCACGCACGCAGTATTCTTTTCTGGAGCTTCTTCTTTGTTTTTCTCCTCATCGCTCCGCTGGTGATTCTTTATACATCAGGTTACCGCTATAACCCTGCCACGAAACGCTTGGCGCAAACCGGGGGAATCTCTGTCACTTCCATCCCGCGCGGAGCCGCGCTTACACTGAACGGCAAACGCACAAAGTATCTCTCTCCAGCGCTTCTACGATTCGTCCCCCCAGGAGCCGCAACTCTGCGGATTTCCAAAGAGGAATTTTTGCCTCTCGATATGCGCTTCCCCGTTGTGCGCAGACAGACCGCACTGCTTGAAGACATTGTCCTATGGCGCAGAAGCGTGCCGACGCCGCTTGAGCAAGACCCCACTCTTCTTACCCCCAATCACCGAGGAACAACATATGCCCTCGCCGTCACAAGCGGAAACTGGACCGAAGTATGGATGGTAGATTTTCGCGATCCCAAGAAACGTCTCTTGATCACCCGTCTGCCCTCACTCGCAACAGGTCGCCTTATCATTGAATGGTCGCCAGACGACGAGTGGATTCTGCTTGTGCCGAAGGACAGGCCCGCAGATTCTCTCTTTGTGCGATTCGACGGGACACAGCCCGCACGCACAGCAGAAACCATTTCAAAAGCTCTAACCTCCCCGCTTTCTTCCATCACCTGGATAGAAGGAGATCCCCACCGACTTCTGGCCACGACAAAAAATGGAAGCCTTCTGTGGGAACCAGGAAGAGCAGCGGAAAATATTCCCGTTGAAGCCGTGCTCGCAAAACGGGGTGAGCGCATCTACACGCTGGCCACGGACAAAAATAGAACAGTTGTCATGGAAGGATACGGACTGGAAGGGATGCCCCTCGCAAGCCTTCCGCCCTCTTCTTATCGTTTTGCGGAAAGTCCAGAAACATATCTGACGCTCTCTGATAAAACATCGCTTGTGGTTCTCTCTCTTGCATCAAAGGAAAACTCGCTCGTTCTTAAAACCGACGCCACCATGTTTGCATGGAGTCCAGACAAGAAAAGTATTGCGTATAGTAATGGGTACACAACCGCCCTTCTGCATCTGCCGTCTGGAAAGACAACAATCCTTTCGCACACAAGCGACCCCTCAACCGCACTCGCGTGGCACCCGAAAGGCACAGCGCTCGTGATAGCAGAAGCAAAAGAACTTGTCGCGTATGACCTCTCCGTGGGTCGTGCAGTAACGCCTCTCACGGCTGCACGCGGTGTATCAACAATTATCTTTGAAAAAGACGGGGAAGCGTTTTGGTTTTTGGGGAACGTGAATGAGGCCAACGGGCTTTACCAAATACGCGTGCGCTAAAGTTCCACTTTTGAATTTTCGCCAATAACCATGCGATGTCCCGAATGCGGGAGAGAGTCCCCCTTTGCCGTCACTTCGGTGTTGCGTCCGAGAATCGAATCCACAATACGCTCTGGCGAAGTGATCTTCGCGCCTTCAAGCACAATCGAGTGTTCAATTTCGCCCCCGTCGATGACGACGTCATTTCCGATGGCGGTGTAGGGACCGAGATACGCGTTCTGAACGGCAACGCGTTCGCCAATCGTCACCGGACCTCGAATCACGACGTCGGAGCTGATATGAGCGGCGGCCTCGATACGCACGGGGCCCTGAATCGTCGCACCAACCTCAACCGTCGCTCCCGCATCGATCGTCCAAAACGCGCTTGGTTTGTCGTTCATGATGAGCTGGTTCCCCTCAAGAAAGTCACGCGGCATGCCCGTGTCCTTCCACCACCCCGTGATTTCTTCCGCACCGACCTTGTAGCCATTTTGTAAAAACCACGTGTGGATATCGCTGATCTCGTACTCGCCGCGATCACTCGGTTGGATATTTTTGAACGCCTCAAAAAAACTTTTGTCGTAGAGGTAAATGCCCGTAACCGCCATCTCGCTCGGCGGCACTTTGGGTTTTTCGTGAACGCGCACGAGATTGCCTTCCGCATCGAACTCCGCTACGCCGAGGTGCGTGGGATTCGGGACGTGTGAGAGAGCTAAGAGACAGTGAAGCGCTTCGCGCTCAAATCGTTCCACAAATCGTTTGAGGCTACCCAGAATAATATTGTCGCCCAAGTAGAACACGAACGGCTCCTCGCCGATCCAATGTTGTGCGTTATTGACGGCATGCGCGATGCCCTTCGGTCCACCTTGCTGTTCAAGGTACGTGATCGAAACACCCCAGCGCGAACCGTCGCCAACCGCGCGCTCCATTTCCGCATCGCCCGGATTAATGTTGATAGCGATCTCTTTAATACCCGCTTCAGAAATTTTCTCGATAGCATTAAAAATTAGCGGGCGGTTGGCCAACGGAATCAAATGTTTGTTCATGGTCCACGTGATCGGGCGAAATCGCGTGGCGTGCCCGCCAGCGGCAATGAGAGCTTTCATAAGAGATATTCATTCAATGCCTCTTGCCACAAACGTTGGAGTGGAAGTTTGATGCTCACAAGAGATGCGTCGTGTGGACGAGAAGCGGCTCGAGGAAACATCTTGCCAGAGACGGGCGAAATGTCAATCACCATATCCTTAAGACGAAAGATCTCTTTGGCAAACTCGTACCAACTGCACTTGCCGCTGTTGGCGGCATGGTAGAGGCCGGGAGGATATTTTTCGACGATCTCTCGCGTGGCACGTGCAAGGTCTAGCGCGTACGTCGGACTCGCAATTTCGTCATCCACGAGGTTAAGGTGATCTTTTTTTGAAGCGAGATCGAGCATCAAATCCACAAAACTTTTCTTGCCGCCTTCGCTCACGGCAGGCTTGCCAAAGAGTCGCGCAAGCCGAATGACATAGGCGCGTGCGCCTGACGCAAGCACGGCCTGTTCACCCTTGAGCTTGCTCGCACCGTAGACGGAGATCGGATGCGGCTCGTCCTCTTCCGAGTAGGATCCCTTCTCTCCATCGAAGACAAAATCCGTCCCGTAGTGCACAAACGTTGTATTAAGCTCTCGCGCAATCCGTGCAAGGTTCCCCGGCGCTTCGGCGTTGAGTTTATACGCGAGTTCCTTTCCTTCCTCCTCGGCACGATCGACATCGTTGTAAGCCACGGCATTCACGATCAAATCAGGAGCTAAGCTCCTGATTTTTTCTTCACTAACCGGAGTTAAAACATCGCACTCCTCCCGATCCCAAGCCGTAAGCTCGTGATCGGCAAACGCCTTCACCAGTTCCTGCCCCAGCATCCCCTTCGCGCCGAGAATAAGTGTTTTCATAACGCGCGTATCATAACGAACTGACTACTTTTCCACAAACCACCATTGACTTTTTGAGAAAAGTGTGATGAAATACTTCCGTCGATGAGGCGAAAGCCTACCTCGAGTGTCATACAAACTCCCCCTCAAAGGGAGTTTGTATTTGTTATCCAAGGACGTACGGGACGGTGGAGGTAGTGGTAGCCTCATCGAATTTGACACTCGAGGGCACGGGTTCGATCCCCGTCCGTTCCACCAAACGTACAACCTTGGACTAGAGCGCCCCGCGTCCTCATGACGCGGGGTTGCTGTTTAAGAAAGATTGTTCAGAAATAGATGCTTGCGGTCGCGGTCAGAGATGATCGCTTCAGAAAGTGGGACCGGCCAGGGGATAGCAAGTGTTGGATCGGCGAGGTTGACGGCGGTTGCTGTTTTGTACGCCTCCTCGCTCCAGTGTTTGTTGACACTGTAGAGATAATACACCTCGTCGGTGAGACATTGGTACGAGTTTCCCACACCTTGTGGCACAAAGACGGCTTTGTTGTTGTCGAGTTCAAGCGTTACGACACGACCGAAAGCCTCGCCTTTGCGCAAGTCCACATACGCCACGAACACACGACCCGTCACCACAGAAACGTATTTGTCCCACGGTTCCGCATGAATCCCTCGCGTGACGCCCTTCTTGTTGTACGCAAGCGAGTTCTGCACGACATGGAAACTCTCCGGCATTCCCGCCGCCACGAGCTTTTCTTTTTGATACTTTTCCTGAAACCATCCACGCTCGTCTCCGACGGACGTTACGTCAAACACAATGAGTCCAGAAATCTCGGTCGTATGGCCCGTGACTTGGGTAGTTGGTACGCTCATACCATGTGCCCTTTCGAGGCGTAGTTCTGTTTATAATATTCCAGGTAAGCACCCGATTTGAGCGGCTTCCACCACGCCTCATGCTCCCGATACCACGCAATGGTTTTCTTCAACCCCTCTTCGAAATCCACCCGTGGCCTCCAACCAAGCTCTTGCGTAAGCCTTGTGTGATCCACGGCGTAACGCCAATCGTGTCCCGGACGGTCTTTCACTCGTTCAATCATCTCCTCGCCGACTCCCATGAGCGCGAGGATCTTCTGTGTGAGCTCGATATTTGAAATGCGGTAATCCGTTCCGATGTTGTACACCGAGCCAGACGCCGCTTTTTCTATAATCATTTCAATCGCCGAACAGTGATCTTCTGTGAAAATCCATTCGCGTACATTACTGCCGTCGCCGTAGAGTGGCACTTTTTTGCCCTCAATAAGATTGGTGATAAAAAGTGGAATCACCTTTTCGGGATACTGGTTGGGACCATAGAAATTACAGGAGTGTGTGACAACCACTGGCGTGCCATACGTTTTGAAATAGGCGCTGCACAAATGATCCGCTCCCGCTTTTGCCGCCGAGTATGGCGAGCTTGGATCAAAGCGCGTTTCTTCCGTAAACAATCCGTCCACCGTCGAGCCGTACACTTCGTCTGTAGAGACTTGCACCATCTTTTTAATGCCGAACTTTTTTGTGGATTCAAGCAAATTGTACGTCCCAATAATCTCTGTGTACAAAAAAGCGGTTGGATCGAGAATCGATCGGTCCACATGGGTCTCGGCCGCGTAGTTCAAAATGACATCCACACCCCCTCCAACAACCTCATCCACAATCTTTTGGTCGGCAATGTCTCCTTTTACAAAATGATAGCGCGTATTCCCATCAAGATCTCGAAGATTTTCCAGGTTACCGCAATAGGTAAGTTTATCAAGTACAACCACTTCGACGTTTTCCTGGCGACCCAACAGGTAATGCACCATGTTGGAGCCCATAAACCCTGCTCCGCCAGTAATGAGAACCTTCATAAATCGGTACCAGGTACAAAATATGGATGACTCCCGCACCCTACCTCTTTTTAATCAATTTGAGAACATGCGGACGTGCGAGAGCCCACGCAGCGATAGTCAGACTGTCTTTCACGCGATTCGTTGTGATCGCACGATCCGCCTCCAGAACCGTGAGCCAGCATAAGCTGATCTGCTCCGTTTCGGTAAAGGTAGCTTCTTCTTGTGTCAATCCTGTCGCAAGAAAAACCTGCGCTTTCTCATCCGAAAGACCGTTGTTGGAGTAAAAATCTCTGATTTTTTTGAGATGTCGCGCGGTAAGACCCGTCTCCTCCTTAAGCTCCGCCGCCGCTGTCTGACGAAACGTATCCGCTGGCTTCACTCCACCTCCCGGAAGCTCCAGACCGACCTTTTGAAAGAGATAACGATAATTGTTAATCCATGCGACCCTTCCCTCTGCATCTACCGCAACAATAAAAGCAACCCCGGGCGTATGCATGTAATGAAACCGACCCTTCTTCCCGCTCGGCAACTCAAATCGATCGAGCCGATATTCCCACCATGGATTTTTCTTCACGACCTTCGTCGAAAGTGTTTTCCATTTTTTCATAACGCGGCACGGATGTTCTCGGCAAGAGTTGGCAAGTCAGGTTTGGGATCCATCTGTCCCCACAGCGCCTTTCCGTCACCTGCCTTGCGCGGAAGGATATGGAAATGCGTGTGCATCACCATTTGACCCGATACTTTGCCTGTATTGCACGTGAGATTAAATCCTTCCGCCCCAACGGCCTTCAAAATTCCCGGAGTAATCTTTTGTACCGCCGCAACCGCAGCTTCCGCTTCGTGCGGTTCAAGACCAAGCATGTTTTCGGAGTGCTTTTTGGGAACGACAAGCGTGTGTCCGAGAACGCTTGGAAAAATATCGAGGAATACAACGACATGATCGTCCTCGTAGAGTTTGTGCGAGGGCAACTCGCCCGCAATAATTTGGCAAAAAATACAAGGCATATATTTAGGAGTTTGAAACGAGGAGAACCCGATAAGCAATGTAGGGGATGAGGGCGCTTAGGAAGGTGAAGAGAATCCGATACTCCTCAAGCGGACGGCCGAGGTTCCATGTGACGATCGTGGCCCCAAATCCGAAAAGAACGACGATGCCACGCTCGACTCCTGCATGCCGCTCGATAGGAATACCCTTTGCCGCGAGGACAATGTAGAGGGCGAGGCCGATCAACAAAAGCCAGTGCGCCGAGAGATAGTTGGATACAAGGCCCGGAAATGTCACGTCTAAAAAAACAAGCAAGAAATACATGGCGATGGAGAGCAGAAACGCAAAGCGGATATACATATCAAGGGCGCACAGCCTGCCATATGCGGCGCAAAGCCGTCGCAAGAGTGAGGGGGGTGCGCGATAAGGTCGCCTTGTAACTATGCACGTCAAGCGACCCCTGTGTATCGTAAATCCCAGGAAGCGAAAGCGCAAATTTCCACGCTCCGCGCATCTTCGCCAGCATCTGCGCATCAAATGTCGCTTGTGCCAACACAAGCCCGTCCCTTTCTTCCGGCGGTGTGTAGGTCGCCACGACGTAATTAATCCCGCGTGCATCAAGATGTGTATCCCATTCCAGACGGAGAGGTTCCGGATTGAAGAAAGATTCTGCGGAGAGAGCGAAATGCCCGGCGCCGCGAAGAAGGATGTCCCCCTTTGGAATGTCTGCCACCACCACGTTTGCCTCGCGCACGCGCACGCGCGCCTGCACAAACGGTTCCTCCACCGCCACAAGCATGCGCCCAAAGGTCACTTCCTGCACGCCCTCCGCATGTTGCGTTTCCAGACTCACATTTTTTGCGTCTGTCCACACGCGTGTTGCGCGCACACCCTCACGATACCCCACTTCATCACCAAGAAAAATCTGATGCAAAAACACAAGCTTTTGTTGCGGCGTCGTGATACGACGGATAAAGATGTCTCGATTGGCTTTCCAGATAATTTTGTACACGCCATCGGGCACCTGTGCGCGCACGGATACCTCGCGAAGTGCACTCCCCTCTCCTCCGCTTCCCACATTCCCATCATCCCCGATAGCCTTAGCGGCCACAAGCTCGTTTGATTGGTTGAACACAAGAAGTTCAATCGGGTCTTCCCCCTGCGTTCGGTTCATGTCGGTATAAGCAACAGTAAACCGAAGCTCCTCGCCAGAGATGTAGGTGAGCGCCTCGTGCGCTCCGCGAAGCGAGACAGAAAATGTCTGTGGTACAGACATGGGACGGTATCCCGATAATCGGAACGGGCGATCGAACCGATAATGATACGTCGCAATCTCTGAAAGCGGCGGCGGATTCACTAAAAAGTCCGCAAGGGAAGCGTAAACCCCCGTTCGATCGTAGAGGACGACATCTCCCTCACGGCGCTCCGTCCAATCAAGTGCGTCAAGCAGTTTGTTTTCCAGAGGCTTCAGGGTGTACGCGTCGCTTTCTGGATTTACCAACCCGCCGATTTCCACCACGGGAAGTTCCGTGGGTTTATAGGCCACTTGCACCTTCACCGTCTCAAAATCGGTTGGCGGAGCAAGCGTGATATACACGGGATCCCCAACAACTGACTGGAACGACCGGCCGTCCTCGTCCACATATACCTCTTCGGTACGTTCGTCAGGCAACGGGCGACTCCAGAATGGTGACGACTTCCCCGTTTCTCTTTGGATAGTAAGCGTGCCCGTGGGAACAAGTTCACGAGAAAGAAGAAAACCGACAAGCCCCACAGCGGCCGCAAGAAGAACGCCTTGATAGAGACGATAGACAACCGTCTTCATAGCGACGCAAATTGATACAGCGTTTGATCTCCCATTGTCCAACGTTCCTCTGCTCGCAGACCACGAGGAGAAAGCAGTGTGCCGTTCAAGTACAAGAGGTCGTCTGCGGGAAGAGTGAGACCGAAGTAATACAGAGGTACGTCGCGCGTAACAAGAAGAGGGAGGACATCCAGAGTCGCCTCTCTGCGCAACGGCGTCACGACGCGGCGACGTGGAAAAAGAACTTTGTCCGCGCGGTCAACCACAATCACACTGTCCGCTTCCGTACGCGAGATAATTTCTGCGCGCACCTCTACGTTCTCCAAAAGTATGCGGCGCGTAGCTAATAGTCCATCGTCGGGGTGAAAGTAGACGATACGAATGGAGAAAAAAACAACAAGGAGAATAAGTGCGGATGCCAGCATCCCGCGGCCGGTAGCATGGCGAACACGCGCCAGAAAACTATCCAGGGCAAGCGCGGCGGGGATCGTCATAGCAAACGAGAGCGGGAGCCAGTACCGTACATAGGAATTTGCCAGCGTCTCTGCTGTGGGGTCCGGCGTATCGGAAATATTCCACGAGCCGTAGAAGAGCACAAGATAGGTCCCGGCAAGAAGAGAGGCAAGCCCTATGGCACGCCCAGAGCGGGTAGCAAAAAGAGCGGGAAGACCGAGCAGAGCGAGAAGGGCAATCCACCACATCCGTTCAAATTGATACGTCGCAACCTTCCCGAGAGCCGCCTTCGGAGCGATCCCAAAGGGAAAAAGAACGCGTGTATCCTCGCTCTGAACAGACAACAGGCTACGAGAAACTGATAACGAGGAACTGGCAACGTTCGTTGCGTATCCCGTTCGGAGGGGCGAGCCAAAGGCAATCGTGTTCCAGAGAAAAAACGGGGCGGCGAAAAGAAGCACGCTCACAAAAAGCAGACTAATCTGTTTCCAAGAGAGGGCTCGGGGGAAAAAGAAAAGGAGGACGGCACCAACACCGGCAATCCATATCCCCTCGGAAGTGCGGAAAAAAAGGGCTGTGCCAAGAGCAGCCCCAGCAAAAAAGAGGTCTCGCCAGCATGGAGAGGGCCACGAAGAAACAACCCTCACAGAGCGGCGCGTTAATGGACGCTCCAAGAGAAAATAAAGTCCGATGATAAGGAGCGAGACGAACGGCACGCTTGGCATGAATAGGCGTGCGCTATAAAACAAGAAGCCTGGTAAAAGAAGAGCGATCCACCCTGCAAGCGTCCCCACGCGTTCCGACACAAACACACGGGCAACAATGCGACGCCACGCACAGAGCGCAAGCACAGCAAGAGCGGGCGTGATCCAGCCTACCATAGCAAACGGCAAAAGAGCGCCAAGAATGCCATACCACACGGGAAGCCCCATAAATCCTACCGGCAAAAGGCGGTCGCCCAAAGAGCGCATGCTTCGCGGCCCCAAAACTCCACCGACCGACGGATTTAGGAACTCTCGCTCCCAAAAGACACCCTCGTCGCGAAATCGCTCGATCACGGTGGCAAAGGCGCGTTCATCCGGCGAGTTGTACATGTCCGGCACGCCCACCGACAAAATAAGGCTTGCAAAAAAGAAGAGAACGAGAGCCACACGCCATACCCATCGCTCTTTACAGACCATAGGTAAACAAACTGATGATCCCAAAAACAATCGCGAGCGATAACGTCCCCACCGAAACCGGAATAAACAAATCCACCCCAAGCCACACGGCTACCAAAAGCGACATTACGCCGACCACTTGTAGAAACATCTTAATCTTCCCCCACACGTTTGCCGTCACCGCAATCCCCTGTCGCTTGCGGATAAGACCGCCCATGACAATGGTAAGCTCCACAAAAATGATGAGGAGGCCAAACAATATGTTAATATGTTGCATGACAATGAGCAGCACGACCGAGCTGATAAGAAGTTTGTCGGCCACGGGGTCATAAAATGTGCCCCACGCCGTTATCTGCCTTCGGGTGCGGGCCAGTGTGCCGTCAAGAGCATCCGTGAAGGCCGCAAACAAAAAGAGCGGCACGCCGACACGATAACTTTCTTCCGCTAAGAGCCACAGCACAAGCGGCGTCAAGGTCATGCGTAGAACGGTAAGGTGGTTCGGCCGGAGCCACAAGGGAAAAAGGTCTGTGAGCACGCGTAAGAGGTGGTCGAACGGATAGAGCTTAAGCGGATCGCGGTCCTTCATAAGAAGCACAGTTTTGGGATACAATAGCCTGCATATGCTCGCACGAGCGCCGATCAACTATACCATCGCCAGCTTCTTCTATCTAGCGGTATTCGTGGCAAACCGATTTGTTTTCGCATCTCCCCTCATCGGTGTCATTCTCCTCGGCCTCTTCTTTGCTCTCTTTGGCCGACAGCTTGGCGCGTGGTGTGTGCGGAATCTCTCCGTGTGGTGGCAAACCGCGATCGGGAGCGTGTTGCTTCTGAGCGCACTCATGGTTGCCGGTACAACGCTCTACTACGTCGCCTTTCTTCCAGAAGAACTGTGGGTTGTGCTCGTCCTTCTTACACCTGTGGCGGTCTGGCTTCTTCATCCACATTACCCCGCCTCTTTGAGTGAATTTTGGAAGAGCCGCCCGCATGCCGTTGCCCGCCCCCTTCTTCTCTCCGTCGCCGCGGGAATCGCGTTTCTCGTCGGACTCTTTCTGCTTGTGGGAAATGTTGAAATTCTCGACGCCGTGCGGTCCCCATGGGAGCGTGTCCCCCTCGTTGTTTTTTGGCTTTTCGGTCTCCTTGCACTCATCCTCTCTACTCTTTGTTTCTACGGACGGAGCCGCGCGCTCACCTTCCCCCTCGTTGTCACGTCTCTTTTTTTGGTCCTCGCGGTCGCCATTCTCGTTTATCCCCTCGGATTTGGATTCGACAGCTTCCTTCACCGTGCCACGGAATCCCACATCGCACAGTTCGGTTCTATTGATCCAAAACCTCTGTACTACATCGGGCAATATGTGCTCGTCTTATTCACCAGTTCGGCTTTTTCTCTTTCCCTTCCCCTTGTTGATCGGCTTCTCGTTCCCGTCCTTGCCGCTCTGCTCATCCCCGCCGCGTGGTATTTCGCAAGCGGTACGCTCGGAAAAAATAAACGGGGGAGCTTCTTTTCCCTCATTGGTGTTTTTCTTCTCCCGCTCTCTGGATGGATTGTCACGACCCCGCAGGGACTAGCAAATCTTTGGACGCTCCTCCTCATCCTTCTCTCTCTTCCCTATCTCTCCACCCGCGAAGGGCTGGGCCTCCGCCCTCTTGCCCTCCTCACAGCCGCCGCACTCGCCATCCATCCGCTCGCCGGCATTCCCGCCCTTCTCTACCTTGCCCTCGTCATCGCGCATGTGCACAGCTCTAAAAAAGTCCTTTGGCTTGTCGCGCTCGGAGGAAGCGTGAGTTTGCCCATCATCTTTGCTATCAACTCGGCCATCTCCGGCCTTCCCATGCGGTTTGACCTCTCCGCTGTCTCTCCTCTCTCCTGGCTCGACTCCATGCGTCTCAATTTAGTCTTCCAAAGCGGCTACGACATTTTGCTTGACGTTGTCTATCTCTTTTCTGCTAACCACCTCCTTCTTTTCCTTCTCATCGGTGGCTGGATGCTCTGGAGCTTGCGACATGCGATGCCGGCTTCTCTTCGTCTCCCCGCCATCATGGCCGGCGTCATGCTCATCAACTATCTATTCTTATCGAGTGCCGTCGAGTTCAGTTTCTTGATTGATTACGAACGGTCCAACTACGCCAACCGCCTTCTGGTTCTTGTGTTCTTTTTCTTGGCGCCCTACCTCCTTTTATTTTTGTCGCGCACGTGGGAACGTGTAGCGAATGGCCCTGTGGTGAGTCGTGCCTTCCTCTGCATCATCGTTGCATCCCTCCTCACGAGCCAGTTCTACCTCACCTACCCACGCCGTGATAACTACGAGACGAGCCACGGGTTCAACACAAGTGTGGCAGATGTTGCCGCTGTGGAATACATTCACGAGAACGCGCCGACGGACTACCTTGTGCTCTCCAACCAGCAGGTAGCCGCAGCCGCTGTGGAGCGCTACGGGTTCCTGCGATATTACGATGACGCCTTTTACTACCCTATTCCCACCGGCGGCGAAATGTACCAGAAGTTTCTTGCTATGAACGAACGGCCGACACGCGAGATTATGCTCGAAGCCATGCAGAAAGCCAGCGTGTACACGGCGTATTATGTCGTAGACAATTATTGGTGGGAGGCGCCGCGGATTATTGAGACCGCAAAAACTAACGCGGACGAATGGATCGCCCTTCGTGAGGGGGCAGTGCACGTGTTTCGTTACAATCGGCTAGATCGTTGAAAGAAGATGAAGAAAACGTTCTCGATAAAGATCCGCGCTGAATCGTTCCGCGCGCGTTTTGATTTCTTCTCTCGCGTTGGGTCGCGTAAGAACCACGTTGATCTTCTGCGCGAGTTCTTCCGCGTTTCCCGGCGTCACCAGTTCACCATCTCCCACTTCTAACAACTCCGGGATACCCCCAATGCGCGAAGCAACCACCGGCGTGCCCACCGATAAGGATTCCAAAATTACGTTGGGGGTATTTTCATAACACAAAGACGGGACGACAACCACGCGCGCGTGCTGCATGCGCGCGTGTACTTTTGCAGGCGAGAGCCGGCCCAACACTTCCACCGACGCGCAGCTTCCCACAAACGCCGCAACTTCCTTGACGAGCGATCCGTCTCCGGCAACGGCCAATCGCGCGCCTTGCACATGTGGCCATGCCTCAAGCAGTGTACGGAGTCCCTTGTGAGGCTCAAGCTGGCTTACACACAACACGACCGGTTCTTTTGTCTCCCCTCCAGATTCATCGGCCACAAGCGTCGGATCCCACGACACGGGATTTTGCACAACGGCTGTCTGGCTATCCGGGAAAAATCCTGCCGCGCGGTGCTCATCCAAAAGATAGCGCGAGGGTGACACGACAAGGGCGGGATTGCCAATCAAGGAACGCGTCGTCGCCATATAGCGGCCCTGAAAAAAACTCTCGGTCTGCCAATGATGTTCCGCCCCCCATATCTTGAGCCCGCTTGGCACAAGAAGTTGAAGATCGTGGAGGACGTGCACGTGCGGGATGCCGCTTGACTGAATTGCGCGGAACGCTTGAAGACCAAATCCCTTCATGTTATGCGTCACAATGAGATCCGGCTGCTCCGTCTTGATAGCAGAAACGACAAGGGCCGCGGGAAACCTTCCAAACGTGTCGCGCGCGTGCCACAGCATGCGTTTCCAAAACGGCTGCCCGGCATCGTGTAGCGTGTGATACAGATTGCGCGGCCGGAAACGCCGAACCGTGAGCCCCGACTCCATACGTGTCTCGGGCATCGCGCCGGACGGAGTGGTGGAAAGAACCACGACTTCGTGGCCGGCACGTGCTAAAAGCTTGGCCTGCAGCTCGGCGATACGCTCCGCGCCGCCGCGCACGAAGGGCGGAAAAAGATTGGAGAGAAGAAGAATCTTCACACGGATTTCACAAGGCCGCGGTACACACTTGCAAGCCGTTCAATGATAGGCGGCCAGGCATACTCAATCTCGGCACGGCGGCGCGCCTGTTCCCCCATGCGCTCCGCAATCGTCGGGTTTGTCACAAAGGTGCGGAGCGCACCGGCCAACGATGTTGCATCGCGCGGCGCGGCTCGCAGTCCCGTCTGTCCATCAAGCACGACCGTGCGCACACCGGGCAGATCGCTCACGACGGAGGGGATGCCGCTTGCCGCCGCCTCAAGCGTCACCATGCCAAACGCCTCCGAACGGTCGGTCGAAGGCAGAACATGCACCGTTGCGGCGCGGTAATAATCGGGAAGATCTTTGTGCGCCACTTTGCCGGCAAAATGCACGCGCTTGGCCACGGCGCTTATTTGCGTCATGGCTTCATAACTTGCGCGCGCATTTCCCTCGCCCACAATGAGCGCGTGCCAGCCCACATCGGCCATCTTCTCAAGCGCATCCAGAAGAACGGCGACACCTTTGAAGTAATGCGCATCGTCAAGGCCACCCACAAACAAAATCACCGGCTCCGTGTCGGGGATATTATGGCGCGCACGAATAGAGGGGGCGCGTCCGGGCGAAAACCGTTCAAGGTCTACGCCAAAGGGAATCTCCTCCACGCGCATATCGTCCAAAATAAGCCGGATGTCGGATGACTCGGCGTAGTCCATCGAGCTCACCAGAATCCTGTCCGCACGACGCATGATGGACGGCATGAGCGCGCGGCGGTGCGCCGCAAATACAAGCCGCTTCGCGCCATGCGCCACAACGTCCATGTGGTATGTCACGACAAGCGGAATTTTTTTGTTGGTCAGCTCCTCAAACGCCACGACCTCCGCTCCTCCAAAAAACGGGTAATGCAAGTGGATCAGATCATACTGCGACAAGACACTGCGCAGACGTGGAATAAATGCGGCATTTCCCCACTCCACCAGCGGTGCCATGCGGTGCACATACGGAGGATCCTCCGTATAGTGATTCGTCCTGTATGCAGGCGTGGTCACATGCACATCCATCCCCGCATCGCGGAGCCGACTCGTGTATTCTTGCGCAATGGCTCCGATTCCTCCCGCATACGGAGGATACACGGGGGTCACCTGTACTATTTTCATAGACATCTCTTTGCAATAATCCAATAGAGAGCGAGGGAGGGATTTAAAAGCGCGCGTACAAAAAACCGATCAACCTCTTGATGCTTGATGCGCCCAACAAACAGCGCACAAACTTCGCGGTCACTTTGCATACGCAGTTGCCCTATCATTTTGCGCGTTTTCCGTATATAGCGCCAGCAGCACGGGTCTACCATCCACAACCAACTGCGCACTTTTTGCCCTCCCCAGCCGCCAGAGAGCGCGCCTGCGAACACAACTGCCTCCATAAAAAGAAGGGCCGGAGCAAGAAGAAGGAGGCTCCGCCACGACAAATGGGAAATATGCGTGAGCAGGCGGTTGCGCTCCATCCAGTACATTTTTTTCGTACTGCGGCGAAATTCGTAATCATGAAAAACTTCCGCCGAAGGGGCAAGGATACTCTCCCACCCTGCAAGTCGCAGTCGCCACCCCATTTCCAAATCTTCGTGGTACATCCAAAAAAACTCTTCCAGTAGTCCAACATCACGAAGGGCTTTTGCGCGATAGAGCACTCCCGCACCGCTTGCGTACCCGATCCTCTCTCCCTCTCTGTAGGCATATGACGTGCGGAACTCTCCAAGATTACGTGTGATGCCAAACCCAAGATAGTGTATATCGTTGCCGCTTGTGTTGATACGTGTCGGATCATTCCACAGAAGAATCATTGGCTGCACGGCACCGGCTTGTGGATGCACCTCTGCCACACGAACAGCTTCGCTGATTGTTGTAGGAGCGAGTTTCGCGTCGTTGTTGAGGAGAAACACATAGTCATAGCCGTGATCAAGCGCCCAGCGGATGCCTTGATTATTCCCTTTTGCAAAGCCAACGTTTTCGTCATTCTCCACAAAGATGACTTCGGGAAGATTACGACCGGAACGCGGCACGATATGCTCACGCACATATCGCGCGGAAGGGCCGTGACACGAATTGTCTACAATCACCCACGCCACGTGGTCACGCGGGTATACCGTCTCCGTCAAAGACAAAGCCGCCTCGTTGAGGTAACGAGGCTCGTCGTAATAGGTAAGCGAGATGACGGCGACACGCTTAGTCATGAGGATCTTCCTTAAGAGCAATGGAGCGCACAAGCTGGCTCATGTCCTGTTCCACGCGCTCCAGTTTCACAAAGAGACGAAAGACCAGATAAAAGAGCGCGGCAAGCGAGACATAAATGACGAGATCTGCACCGCGGCCTACTCCAAGCCGATTGGCAAACCACTGGGTTGTCTGCGGCAAAAGCGCCACAAGTCCGACCGCAAGCCAAAACAACACCCACCCCGCGGCCCGCACAAGGGAAAGCTGGCCTCGCCGCACTTGGCCGAGCGCGCGCACGATGGCAAACAGACAGAACAAGAGAATAGCAACTTGAATACCGAGCATAACTACATCAGTTTACGCAAGAGAAGTTTCCCTGCCGTAGAGAGTCCCACAAAAAAGCTCTGGCCCTTTGACAGAGAGTAGTCTGTGTACTTCACCGAACAAGGAATTTCACAGAAAGAAATATTTTTATCGCGGATTTCCTTAATGAACTCAGACGAGACTTCCATGCGATTGCTCCGAAGCGTCAGACGCGAGGCGCCCGCCCGTGTGAACGCGCGGAAACCGCTTTGCGAATCCGTGACCCACAGACCGAAGAGTGCCCACGTCACGGCATTGCCAATCCAATTATACAAACGGCGATACGCCGGCATACCAGATTTCTGGAGCAGCCGCGAGCCGATAACCGCATCTACATGCTTCTCTTCGATTGCGCGGATAAAATGCGGGATCTCGGAGGGATCGTGCTGGCCATCGGCGTCAAGCGTGATAAGTATGTCTGCACCGCGCTTGAGCGCTGCAGAAATCCCTGTGGCAAGGGTCGCCCCAAGTCCGCGGTTCATTATGTGCGCGTACACGCAAGCCCCTGCTTCTTTTGCCCGTTTGGCCGTTTCATCTTTCGATCCATCGTCAATCACCACAACTTCGGAAACAAAAGGAAGAGCGGCTCTCACCACCGATCCTACCATCGACGCCTCATTGTACGCGGGAATAACCGCAATAATTTTCACATGGCAGCAAGAACAATTTTGTTGGCTTGGATGTACTCAACCGTTTTACGCAAACCATCTTCAAGCCGCATGAGCGGGATCCAGCCGAGCTCTTTCGCTTTGTGGATGTCCGGCAGCACAAGCTCGCTCAAAAACGGTAGGGGTGGCTGCTCGACAATCTCCGAAGCCGATCCTAACATGTCCTTAATTTTTTGAGCAACATCCGACAGAAGAAGATCTTGGTCGGACCCAATGTTAATGGGGCCTTCCACTTTTGCCGCCCGCATAAGTCGGATAAGACCGTCCACCACATCCTCCACATACACAAGCGACGTACGGAACTGTCGGCCGCCGAAAATCTCCAGCGGCTTGCTCTCGATGGCGTTCAGAATGAAGTCGGGAATCAAATGCCCGTCAAAGAGCGGCATGCGCGGACCATACGTGCGGAAGATACGTGCAATGCGCGCATCAATGCCGTGCACCTGCCGATACGTTTCAAACATCGTTTCGGAAAATCGCCGTCCTTCGTCGTAGCACGCGCGGGGGGAAAGGTGGTCCACAATGCCTTTCGCCTCTTCAGGCAAAAACTCTGCCGTGTTGTCTTCCCTTTTGCCGTAGACGACGGAACTTGAGGCAAGTAAGATTTTTGCGCGATACTTCACGGCCATTTCCAGCGCATAGTAATTTCCAAGCGAGCTTGAGAGAAGTGTTTGGATCTTAAATTGGTCAAACTGTTTAATGGAAGTGGGGCACGCCAAGTGGTAAATTTCCTGAATGCCGTCGTAGGGGATCCGAAACGCGGAAAGTTCGCGGAAACGCTCCAGATCAAACGGTTCGTTTACGTCCAACCGCAAGAACTGAAAGTTCGGATGCTGAAGGAGAGGCTCAATGTTGCGCACATGGCTCGTGGCAAAATTATCCACGCATACCACTCGCATCCCCTGCCGCAAAAGCTCCTCGCACAAAAAGGAGCCGATAAATCCCGCCCCGCCCGTCACTACCGCTGTATGCATTTGACTCATATAGGCCCTAGTATATCAGAATGTCCACGCACCTACGGTAACCCCCGTCCCGCTCACCTCGTTGGTCTTCCATCTTTCTTCGCTGTCCCCCTTATACATCACAAGCTCACGCGCCTGATCGTCCGTCATTAAAAGGTCGTCCGTGCCGTTCCCGTCAATATCTCCCACCCCAACTTGTACAAGTTTAGCCACATCCACAAAGCGCGGTTTGCGCGTCCACAAAAGCGTGCCTTGATAGGTAAAGGCCCGTGCCTCCATCACGCCGTCACGGCTTCCGACAACAATATCTTTCCGCCCGTTCCCGTCCACGTCGCCAAGCGCCAGCGTGACGCCTTTTGCATCCGTAGCATTAAAGACTTCGATGCGATTGAGTTCCGTGCCGTCTCCACGCAAGATAATCGCCTGGTTAAGCCCATTGGCCGACGTAAGCACGATTTCGTCACCGAGTTTCCCGTCCACATCCCCTACCGCCACATGCGCACCGCGAAGCGCGGGGTCCATCGGCAGGCGTTTCACCAGCTCACCCGTAAGCGAATAAATTTCCACTTGGCTTGCCGTAGGCTCAAAAGCGCTCACGACGAATTCCATCTGCCCGTCACCGCCGATATCGCCAACCGCAACGTCAAACCCGGAGCGGAAACCGGCAAACGCTTGAAACTGCCCGCGGAGCGCTCCATTCATCTCAAACCATCGTACATGCGCCGTTCCCTCGCTTGCCGGAACGACCACGATTTCCGCTTCTCCATCTTGGTCAATATCAGCAACAGTCACCGTCACGCCGCCCGTAAATGACTCATCATACACAAGGTAGCTCCCAAGATGCTCGCGTTCCGCATTGAAAACATTCACTTCGGGTCGCGCGCCGGGGCCTGCGGCAAAAACTACTGGCGAACGCGTGAGACCTCGCACGACAGGCGGCGCAAAGTGCGGAGCGATCTCAAATGCGCGAGCAATGTTCAGACGTCCTGCCCCCACTTTTGCCGCGTGAGGAGTTCCGGCCGTGCGCAGGGGATCCACAGAAAGTTGCAGTACAATTTTCACTTCTTCCGGCGTGAGCGAAGGAAAACGGGAGAGGAGAAGCGCAACGGCTCCCGTTACAACCGGCGCCGCTGTAGACGTGCCTTGCCAGTTGCCTCGATAATAGTCACGGAAAAATTGGTTAAGATCGTTTTGATAAATAGGGCCGAACATCTCAAGCCCCGGGGCGGCAATGTCCGTACAGCGTTTGCCGTAATTCGAGAAATCCGCTTTCTCGTCAGTGCGCGTGGACGCCGCCACCCCGATGACCCAATCCTCGCCGGTGGAGCCAAAAAGACACGCAGGGTAAATAGGATGGACATCGAGATCGGCTTTGCCGTTGCGCCCATCGTTCCCCACTGCTGCCACCACCACCACGCCATGATCGTACGCGCGCTTGATCGTCTGTGAAAACGTATTGTCAATCCGGTCACCAGTGAAACTTAAATTGATTACCTCGGCACCGTTGGCCACCGCATAATTTACTGCGGCAATCGCCGCGTCTTCAGTTCCGGAACCGAGCGCATTCAAGATACGAAGCGGCATAATCTTCACCTGCCAGCTTATCCCCGTCACCCCCTCGGAATTGTCGCCCACTGCTCCGATAATGCCGGCCACAAGCGTTCCGTGATTGATCGCTGCCGGATCGAACGGTATCTGATCTGTTGGCGACGGGTTGTTGTCGTTTTCCACAAAATCCCATCCGTCCACATCGTCTACGTAGCCGTTCAGATCGTTGTCTATACGGTCTCCGGGGATCTCGCGCGTGTTCTTCCAAAGATTCTCTGCAAAATCAGGATGGTTTAGATCTACGCCTGTATCAATCACCGCCACCACCACTTCACGGCTGCCCGTTGTCGTGTCCCACGCCGCTAGCGCTTGCACTTTCGGGAGAAACCATTGGTTGCCAAAAAAGAAATCGTTGGGCGTGCGCGCCAAAACAGAGAACGGAACAAAAAAGACGGCAAGACCTACGACCAGTGCACGTTTCATCCTCCACATACTCTACGGCGTCGCCTCTTGGCGCTTTTCAATAGAAAGTTGGCGCATTTCCTCAATTAACTCATCGTAGTCCGTCGTACTACTTATCTGCTTGGCTACTTCATAATGCGACTGCGCCCGCACATAATCCCCCCCCTCGCGATACCAGTGTCCGAGACGAACCACAAGCGAGAGGTCCTGCCCAAATTGCTCGACTGCCAGTTCAAGAATTTTTCCTACGCGGTCTTTGTGTTCTGGAATGGATTCGTTGATCAAGTCCACAAGACGGGTAACGGTAACAATCTGCGCGCTCTCCTCAAGCGCCTGCAACCACCGCGCCTCGGCGCCTGAAACGTCACCCATGTCCGCAAGCGTCTGTCCCAAGTTTTCCAGTGCCGCCGCGTCCTTAGGATTAATCGCAAGAATGGCATTGTATTCCTGCTTCGCCAATCCAAGTTCCCCCGTCTGGTAGTAGAGGTTCCCAAGCCGCAAAAGTTTCACTATATCCGGTTTTTCATCGGCCGCGATGGAGGCTTTAAGAGTCGCGATGCGCACATCGTATTCCGCCCGCATCTCTGGCGTAAGTCCTTTGTCAATGTAGGTTTTAAACTTCTCATCAGAACGGTTCGCAAGCTCAGGCCGGACAATGAAGATAAGGAGAAGAGCAACCCCTACAGCGGCAACCGCCGCTACAACGCCATGATAATGCCTGGTGGCCATAATGCCGATAGTATACGCAAGAAAGTAACGGATAGCAAAACCAAACTCCCCGGTCTCCCGGGGAGTTATGGTTCTTACTAAGCGAGTGCTTAGAAGATGAGCGATCCACCGGTGATGGGCAGGTTCTTCACCATGTCGCCATCGATACCGTTCGTGCCGCCCTGGTCGTTGGCGCCTGCTCCGATAGAGCCAGCGTCCATATCGCCAGAAGTGGCATTGGAATCGTTCCACACAATCGCATCGAAATCTGTCGTGAGGGCCGCATCGAGCGCAACCTCATCTGGGATGTCAATGCGCAGCGAGTCGTCGTTTACGGCGCTCGGAGAGTTCGTGTCCTGTACATCAAGTTTCAAGATGTACGTTGCGGTTGTTCCCGCCGCAATGTTCTCTTCTCCGACCGTTGTAGAACCGTCGAAGTTGATGTTGATGTAAGTCAAGTCTTCCCCGTTGCCGCAAGACGCACCTGCGCTATCCAAGAGACTTACGTCGGAGTCTTCCGCAAGGTCTGTCGCCAGATCTTCGGAATCATAGAGGTAGACGTCGCCCGCCTCCATGCTGGCCCCGCCGCTTGTACACTCGTTCCACACTCCGCTGCTTGCCGCCGTGGAGCTCATCTTGAAGGTGAGTTCTTCCACGTTGACGTCGCCACGAGAGTCGGCCGCAATGTTGAAGCGGAGCACTTCGATGATACCGGCAATGGCCGCGCCGGACGGAGAGCCGCTTGCGAGGCTGATCGTCGGTTTGGTCTTGCGGATTTCATGATCGTAAGCCGCGATGATTCCAGCGCCAGAGCCTGTAAACGAGGCATCTACATCGCTGTCATCAATCGTTGTGCCAGATCCAGAACCGACGGCACGGAATTCGCCTTCCGTCGTGTCTTGGTTGGACATGTCAAGGTTGACCAAGTCGCCAGACGCGCTGTTCGAGGAACTGACCTCGCCTGTGTTGATCTTCACTGTGAGCACGGCGTTGTCATCCTTCGGCACATAGAAGTCAAGGCCGTTGAACGTGTACGTGCTCGACGTAAGGAACCCAGAGGCCACCTTAGCTTCACCAGCCTGGTTGGCGTAATGGAGTTCCACGCTCGCCACTGCCGTATCGGAACCGCTCGTATTGTCAATCGTCAAGCGATCAACAACGAAGGCTTCGTTACTTGAGGTAAAGCGGAACTTCGAAGCGCTGAGACCCGTGCTGTTGCTAAGAAGGATCGTCGAGTTCGGACTTCCGCCGTCGCGAGCGATCGTGAGCGAACCAGCATTGGCAACCGTCTGGAAGATGGTCTGCGTCGTGTTGGCCGTAGAGCCATTGACCGCATTACCATCCTTGTCCACCGCCGTGATGTCTCCTGCCGCATCAACCTCGGCCGTGAGCGAGTCGTTCGTTGAACTTGTCGGCGTCACGTTTGCCAAGTTACAGCGGAGCACCATCTTAAGCGACTGGCTCGCCGGCACCGTCCAGCTGAATCCGCTGAAGGTGATGTCGGAACCTGTGCCGCTCGTGAAGGCCGCTGGAGACTCTGGGCCGTCAATCAAGGCGCCTGTGGCTGCATCGTAAACAGAGCAGCTGTTTACGGTATTGCGCACGTTGACGTCCTTGTTGTCGTTCGTTGTGTGTTCCGCATCGTCATCTCCATACATCTTGAATGTCGTGGAGCTAACGGTGATAGAGGAAGCTGTTCCAGCCGAGAAGCTGAAGCCGACCACATCAACGTTGCTTGTGCCCTTCACGTACGTGGAGGACGCAGGCGTGCTGGCCACCGTTACGGTGAGGCTGGCAAGACGAACCGTAAGCATGTTGCCTGTAAGGTCCGAGCCAGGAATGATGTCCGTTCCAACCGTAAGCGAGTCATTGTTGGTATCGCGGGCGGTTGTTTCAGAGACATCGAGCGTGGCGCGGATGGCGTCATTGGCAGAGATATCCGTGAACGTGGCGTTGTCCTGGACATCCACTTTGAGCTGGACCACCAGGGACTCACCGGCATTCATCGTAAAGTCATCCGTCAGGTTAACCGCAGCAACAGTGTCAGACGTAACCGTCATGTCATACGGACCGCTGATCGTGGCGCCTGTGGTCTTACTGACCAAGCGGGCGTTCTGATAGTTGTGCGTGGTAGAAGCCGTGCCGCAAGCACCCGTGCAGAAGTCTGCCGTTCCAGAGCCACCATCAAGGTCGAACTGGAGGTTGCGGATTTCCACAAGGTTCTGTGCCGTGAACGTTCCTTCCCAGATCACGACGCCATTCTGGTTCTCCCCAATGTCACCGGTCGAAGGACCGTTGAAAGCAAAAGTGAGTTGACCAGCCTGGATTTGCGAACAGTCGTAGCCAGCAGCATCAGTTGTACAGGTTGTAAACGCCGTGCCGAAGTTGTTCGTCACGCGCACACCGAACCCGTACTTAAGACCGATGGCATAGACGTCCGTTGTTTCCTCAACGCGGACGCGAAGTCCGTCGCTGTTTTCCCCACCAACCTTTGCGTACACTTCGAATTCACGGTTATTGCCTTGCGCAACTTCGTAAGGCGTCGTGAGTTCAAAGAGAACGTAGTTCCCAGACTGGGCACCCGTGGCAAGCACGGAGTTGTTCTGGCGGAGTTCGTATTGCGAGTGATCCTTAGCCTCGTCTACTTCCAAGCGCAAGCGGTAAAGCTTGAACCCTTCTGTGGAGTTGGCTGTCAGGCGGAAGTTCGCAATTTTGGCGATCTCACCAACCTTGGGGTTGGAGATTGTTCCTGTGTCATCAACCGTCACAAGACCGACGTCTGTTGCAGACGTTGTCATGACGTTGCTTGCAACCGGGAACGAACCAGACACCGTGGCATTGGACGCAACTGCGGCCGCCGAAGCGATCTGGAATTGGATGGTATTACCACCATTGATACCGTTGGTCATGTCACCCACCACCGTAATGGTACGGGTCTGACCGGCAGAGACTTTGAGCGACATACCACCGAAGATGGCCGTACGCGTCGTCGAGTTAATCGAGCGAGCGTTGGTCAGACGGTTGTTGCCCTCAAAGAGGTAGAGGGAGCTCAAGTCCGATGTCACTCCAAGTCCCGCCATCGTCACGGTGAGAGACGTAACCGTCGCATCGCCGCTGGCTGCGGAAAGATTGAAGCTCATGAAGCGAACCTGCGAAGCACCGTCCGCGATGGTAGCGGCGGCAGGCGTGTCAGACGACAAGCTTACCGAGAGACCACCAGCGGCTGGTGTCGAAGAACTCGCGATTTGTGCCGGATTCGAGAGAGCATTCTCTGCACCCGTCACTTCAGCTCCTGCGGGAACGGAGGCAAGCACATCGGAGCTCGGCGTGAGGAAGAAGCGATCCTGAATGCCATTGGCAGATTGACCCGCCGCTGACACCAAGCGCTTCTGGCCACCCCAAACCACATACTTGCTGGCACCAGAGGACACATACATACCGTCATACGCTGCGGCGCTCATCAACGAGGAGCCGACAGAGTAATCAACAAAGAAGACTTCTGGAACGTCGTCAATAAACGTGTTCCATGCAGCACCGGCAAGACCCATAGCCACGGCCTCGGTTTCAATCCAGCGGATTGCTCCGTTTGGCGTAACGGCGTAGGTCTTGGGGTCGCTTTGAATTTTCACCCAGCGTGAGCCCGGGCGATAGACAACATTGCCGGCAAGCGGGATCGCTGCCAGTTCGCTGTCAGAGAGCATTACAACTCCAGCAAAGCTCGTGTACCAAGAGTTGAATGTCTTCACGTTCGGGAAGGTGTAGCGCTGTCCATCGGCTGCATAATAGTAGACCGTGGAAAGAGAACCCTTTACCAATGAGCCGGGAGCAGCCGCGCTGGCCGTTTGCGGAACCGCAAAGGCAGCGATGCCCACCGTCCAAAGGATCGTGGCCGCCACGACAATCATCGTGAGCGCCTTCTTCCCAAAACGAAGGGAATTATCCATACGTAACATTTGTGTATTAGAGACTTTTAGGTCGGAGTGTCCTGCGCCCGCCTTTTACGGGTCGACCTTTTATGCAGAGACACAGAGTTAACAAGAGGCCCTTGGCCGTTTGAACCGTTGGTTCAACAGACCTTCTCGCTCGTGAACGCTTGGCGCACACAAGCGGGAAGGGACGTCGAAATTACTCGGCTGGGGGAAGCGGGAGGGGTTCTTCTTTCGGTTGTAGACTGATCTGAATTTCCAGCTGAACCAACAGGTCGTCCACGACGAGCATCGTGGTCTGCAGACGAGAAAGAGTCTCGAATGCCGACCGGAATCCACCCGCGACCAATTGATTCGTTGCTTTATCCAAATCCGGCTGTACGGAAACAAGCTGTGCACGGATTTTCGACACGAGTGCACGCGCGGAGGCCGCCAGTTCGCCATCCATTTGCCCACGATCCAACACCGCTTGAATTGTGCTCAACCGTGCTTTCACTATCGCCACGCGCGCCTGCAAATCGTTCAGGTTGTTGCGGAAGACATTCTGCAGGTCGTCTTTACTCTCCCCCCCGGGAACCGTTTCTTGTTTCTCCACCAGCGTCTCGACTGCCCGTTGTCCCACAGAAACGACATCTTGCTGGGCACCACGGACGTTTTCCAATACTTGTTCATCGGCACGCACGTCGCTTGCCGGTGCCACATCTTTGCGGATGGTCGCCGCATACGCATTCGTCTTCTCGCCCACAAGTTCAACAAGAGCCGCCGCTTCAGACGGATTGCTCTCTTTCACCGATGCCAAGTGGGAATTTACGGAGGCCATTTCTTTGCGGAATTGATCTACCGCGCTTTGCACGCGCACCTGTTTGCCCGAGCGTGTGGACGACTGGACATTCTTGATTTCCGCCAAACGACGGCCGGCAAATTCGAGCTGAAGCTTTGTGCGTTGTTCGACTGACGTTGTGAGGGTAAGGTGAACTTTTTCGGCAGCCATCTTAATAGGATAAAGCGTGTCGCCGGGAACAGATTCGGACGAGGCATTAACCGCCACGACCCAGCCGCCAAGTGTGAGAACAATGGAAGAAACACCCACCGCCAGAGGGCGTGCGACAGACTCAGCAACAAAGCTCAATACAAACTGCCACACATGTTGCCCGCCATAAACAGGGCGCGCCACATCTTCAGCACCAAGAGAACGCAAAAGCGCCAAGCGGCCCCCCTCAAGCTTGGCGTCAGTCGTCGCACCAAACTCCTCGCGCGAGCGAAGAGAGCGGAGATTTATTTTGAAAAATTGAGAGTTCATGGGTTTGACAGACGCTCCTCCAGCGTCCGGAGCGCGCGGTGTGTGAGCACGCGCACGTTGTTTTCTGTCTTCTGTAGATGATCGGCAACCTCGCTTACGGACAACCCGTCGAAGTAGCGGAGAAGAACAACGGCTTGCTGATCTTCTGGCAGGTCTTTCAACGCCCGCCGGACCACTTCCGCATCGGCAAGGTTCTCAATGTGTTTTGCCTCTACACCGGCATCGCTTGAAAATAACTCCCCCTCAAGATCTGCACTCACCGTCTCCTTTCGACCGCGTGAGCGATAAAAGTCTGAAATGCGGTTTCGCGCCACCGAGAACAGGAGTCCGCTGATACTATCCACCGGCGTAGCCGTCAGATAGTCCCAAACCTTGAGAAAGACGTCCGAGAGGACATCATCCGCATCGGACGGAGCCGGCAGGCGGAAGGTAAGGTATCTGCGCAGACGAGGCGCAAACTCCATGTAAAGCTCGCCATAGGCTTGCTTATCGCGGAACCGCAATATGCGGAAGAGCAGGAATTTTTCGCGCAAAGTCTGCATGTAGGATGACGCGCTTTTCGGCCCATGTGTTACATGGTGGCTAAAAATAGCAGAAAAGCTTTAAAAAATCAATATTTCAAACCCGGACCTTGACATTTACATCCTTTTTTGGCTACACTAGCGTACACAAATCACCGTCTCTTAGTGATCACTTAGTTGTCACTAAGAGACAACTAAGTGAGATTACCCTATGCCAATCAATGCCATCATTCGCCTGTCTGTTTCCGAGGCTGCTCGCCTATTTGGGGTAAGCCAACGAACCATCCGACGGGCTCTGGCTGCAGGCGAGATTACCTATGTAGTCGTTCAGGGACGGTACAAAATTAATTTCGAGTCGCTTTTGAAGTGGAGCCAGACGACCACAACGGCGAAAAATAAGCTGGAACAGAAGGGTATTGGCCAATACGTCGGGCAATGGAAGATCAAGAACAAACTGTTTTCGCCAAACCCCAAGGCCTTAGAAAACGAGGAGAAAACAACGAACATGTGAAACGGCTCATCCTCGCCACCCTCTTCCTCGCGCTCCCAACCCTTTTTGTCCACGCCGCGGTACAAACCGACCCGGACAAATACGTACGCACGGCAAATTACTTTCTACTCTCGGGCCGCGCGCTCGAAACCCCCGAAGCGAAGGCTACCCTTCCCAAGTTCGACCTTCTCATTTTACCGGTAGAAGCGCAGGTCTACAATGCGGCATTTTTTGCGCACGCTCGGCAAATGAATCCCGACATCATTATTTTGGCATACGTCGTCTCGACAAGCTGGAATAACTTGTACTGGAATGACACACTGCACACGCGCATGCGGCAAGGGATTGCAGATGCATGGTGGCTCACAGACGGAAACGGAAACCGCACATCAAACTGGCCTGGGCTCACGCTCCTTAATCTCCACAGTGGGTGGACGGACTACTTGGCAAATTTTACCGCCACGCAGATTCTTGCTACAGGGTTGTGGGACGGTGTGATGTATGACGATGTGGGGGAGGGCATCAGCTCGATTGGGTCAGCTGATGTGAATATGGACGGACGTGCCGACGAGGCAGGGAGCGCCGATGCTCTGTGGCGCGCGGGGTATGTGCGCCTTGCCGCACGAACGCGCGAATTGGCAGGACCAGGCAAACTCATCCTTACCAACGGTTCTTCACGAACGGAACTCGCTCCGTATGTGAATGGGCGCATGTTCGAATCGTTCCCGACACCGTGGGAAGGCGATTGGGCGACGGTGACGCGCAAATATGTTGCCGAGGAGAGTCGTGTGAAGTCGCCGGTTACAAATATTGTCAATGGCGGCACAGATAACACGGGACGGCAGAATGATTATGCAGACATGCGTTACGGGCTTACGACCACCTTGCTCGGCGGCGGATATTTTGGCTATGACTTCGGCACGACACGCCACAATGATTTGTGGTATTACGACGAATACGACGCGTGGCTGGGCGCGCCAAGCGAGGGGCGACGCGATCGCATGACGCCGGGCAACACCACTATTAAGCCGAGCGTGTGGGAACGTCGGTTCGAGCGCGGTACCGTAATTGTGAACTCCACGACCGAGCGCAAACGCGTTCGGCTGAATGGTGAGTATGAACACTTGCGCGGAACCCAGGATTCCACGGTCAACAGCGGACGCATCGTCTCAAGCGTAGACGTGAATGCGAAAGACGGGGTGATTCTGCTGCGCACTATCGAAGAAATCATGGACGCCGTATATCAAAATGGATCCTTTGCCCGCGTTTTTCGCGCAGACGGAAGTGTGAAGCGCAACGGGTTCTTCCCGTTCGATGATCGCGCAAGCGGCGGGGAGCGCGTCATGCGTGTGAATCTTGACAGCGATACCGGCCGCGAGTGGATTGTCGCAGGAAATTCGCGCGTAGATCTGTACGACGAAAACGGCAGCAAATATAAAAGCTTCTTCCCCTATACCGAGGCCTACAAACTCGGCGTGAATATTGCTGTGGGAGATTTGGAAAACGATGGGAGCATGGAAATTGTCACGGGCACTGAGCGGGGCGGCGGCCCACAGATCCGCATCTTTAATAAAGATGGGAACTTGATCCACCCCGGATTTTTCGCCTACGACAAAGCATTCCGCGGCGGAGTGAACGTGGCTATCGGTGATTTAAACGGGGATGCGATTTCGGAAGTGATTGCGGGGGCAGGCGTCGGCGGCGGCCCGCATGTGCGCGTCTTTAACAAGGACGGCAAGGTTATCAACCCCGGATTTTTCGCCTACGATCCCGCCTTTCGCGGCGGCGTCAACGTTGCGTCTGCCGATGTTACGGGAGATGGGATAGATGATATTATTACAGGGCCGGGGAAAGGTGGCGGGCCAGAGGTGCGCGTGTTTGATCGAAACGGAAAACGTTCGGCCGCCTTCTTTGCCTTCGACAAAAATTCACGTGCGGGCGTAGAGGTCTCCGCCACGGATCTTGATCATGACGGCACCGCAGAAATTCTTGGATTCAGTGACGAGCCTTTTGCCCCCTAGACCTATGCCAGAACAGAACATAAAACAAAAAACTCTTGGACTTGCGCGTCACCCGGGCTCATGGATCACCGCGCCTCTGCATCGCCGCTATCACCGCCACTATCACGGAAAGCACACGTACCCAAAGATCGTCTTTGGCATAGACCTCACCCTGTTTGGCATCGTGATCGGTACTCTTGCCTCTGCCGCTTTTGTTATTTTTTTTGGTCCGGCGCGCATTATTGACCAAGTAGATTTTACCGCGAGCGTAGCCCCAACAGAGATCCGCTCAGGTTCTCCCTCTACCCTCCTCATGGAATGGCAGAACACGTCCAAAGAGGAATTACGCGATGCCAACATTACCTTTCTCTATCCTGATCACTTCCTGGTACAGAACTTGTACTTCGGGGGTATCGAGACAGACCAACAAACCATCCGTGTGGGAACCATCCCGCCGGGCGGTTCGGGGGCCGTGAAAATCCGCGGCGTGATGTTTGGAGATGTTGGCGGACAGCAATCGTTCACGACTACACTTTCTGGCCGTTACGGGAAATGGAACCGGCGAGTGCAAAAGTCCGTGACGCACGATTTTGTTCCCGGCGCATCGGCTCTTGCTATTTCTGACACACTCCCCGATACCCTTGTATCCGGACAAGACGTGGAGGGTGTCATCATGGTAGCAAACACGAGCACGATAGATTTCGGCGCCATCGCTATTCGTTCACGCCGGACAGATTTTGGATTTGTGGCGCACGATGGGGATGTGCGCACACGACAAGAAGACGGTACCGTTACATGGATCATTCCCTCCCTCAAAGCGGCGTCGACACGCACTCTTCGTGTCCTGGGTCGCGCCCCAAATCGTACAGAGGAGTCCGTGGAGCAATGGGGATTCGAAGCCGCCTTCACGTTTGAGAACTCCACGTATGCGCAAGGAAAAACCGTGCACGATTTCCGTCTGATCCCCTCTCCGCTCTCTGCTAACCTCGAGGCAGATCATACCTTTTTGAATCCGGGAACGGACTTCTCCGCACACGTGACCTTCAAAAATATCGGCGAGGAGACGCTCGAGAATATCGTGTATATTCTCGAGGCTCGTTCCCCTTTCTTCGCGGCGCGCGACGGAGAGGGCACGGTATACGACCGGGCCAAGAACCGTTGGCGCGTTGAAGCCGATCTCCCGCGCACGCTTGAGCCTGGAGAGGAAGTCTCCGCTCGCGTGCGTCTGCCCGTTCGGCTCTCCATTCCCGCATCATCGGTACAAACACACGAACGATTAACAGGCACCGTGCAATCAGGCGCCTCGTTCGCCCTGCGTTCGTCGGGAATTTCTATAGAAGTCCGATCACGCGAGCTTGTCCTTCCTATCACCTCACCCATAGCACTCTCCTCATTTGGTCGTTATGCCACAGCGCAAGGTGACCAGCTAGGTCGCGGCCCGCTTCCGCCAAGCGTGGGGGAGGAAACACGTTATTGGGTGTTTTGGAACATTGCCGGCACCACAAACCCCATCAAGAATATTGTGGTGGAAGGAACGCTCCCGCCGTACGCGCGTTTCACCGGCAAGCAGACAATTTCCGCCGGGGCACGTGTAGCAAAGGAGGGAGAGTATGTGCGCTGGAAAATTCCAGAACTTGCCCCAAATTTTGCGCCAGGAAGCCCCCGTGCCGGCGCGGCATTCGAGATCGGAGTGACGCCAAACGAGGCGCACCTCGGCCGTCCGCTGTCTGTCCTCGATGAAATCACTCTTACTGGCATTGATGCTGTCACGGGAGAAATTGTGCGCGCTTTCGGCGCCCGCGTAACAACAAACCTGCCTGATGACCCCATGGCGCGCGGGCTTGGCAATGTTATCGCAACCCCCGAGGTTATTTTCTAGCTTTCCCGTAAACGGGGTCAGGTCTTGAATTTTGAATTTTAGCTAATTCGATAATTTTACTCACCGTGGAGTAATGAAGGTCAAGATACTTTGCAATATCCGTTTGAGTGTATCTTGCTCGAAAATAGGCCAAAACGATGCCCTTATTGCGATCCGTCTTGTCCCCTATTCTGTAAAAGATCTCCTTAAGGGAAGGGCGACCAATCATACGCTCTTCCACCGGGATCTCAATGAGGTCATCCACGTCATGAATGGACTCACGCAACGCGTGTTTAAATTGCAGGTATCCGAGAGGACCATCGGTGAGTCCAGCATCATCCAAAAACATGCCATCGCTGATAAACTTTTTGTAAAGAATCTGCGCCTGTCGCCTTTTTGTACTGAACTGGGAGAGGAGCCAATTCACCGAGAGGCACGGAGGGATAGACACGAGACCAGAGGTTGCCCCATAACTGCTCCACCGCCATTGCTGCGGATACTTCACGACTCGAGCGCGTACGGGGTTAAGGACAATATATCTTGCCACTTCTAAAAGGTAGGGCTCTTTTTCGATTACGAAAGCTTTATAACGCCCTTCAAATACATGTCCATTTCGTCCGTGAGCCTTGTTGAAGTGTTGAGAGTAAACACCGTTGAGCTGTTTCATTCCACGCGCAAGGTTTGCTTCACCCGTCTCGACAAGAAGATGGTAGTGATTATCTAACAGACAATAGGCATGGCAAGACCACTTATAAGACGACACGGTGTCTGCCAGTACACGAAGAAAATCTTTTCTATCTCTTGAACCCAGAAAAATTGGAAGTCGTGAGTTGCCTCGAGAGATGACGTGGTAAAGCGCTCCCGGATACTCAATCCGAAGTGGACGAGCCATAAAGTTGAAAATTCAAAATTCAAGACCTGACCCCGTTTTGGGTTTTTTTGAAAATTTCGAGAAGACGGTCTATGTGTTTTTCTGGAGAGAAAACCATCTCTGCACGCAGGCGTGCCGCGCGGCCATATGTTTCGGCGGACAGAGGATCTTGCAAAAGAATCTCGATGGTCTTCTTCCACGCATCCACATTTCCGGCAGAAACCACACGTCCAGAAACCCCATCTTCTACGACCTCCGGTAATCCTCCCTGATCGCTCACAAGAACGGCTTTTCCGTGCGCCATTGCTTCAAGAGCTGTAAGGCCAAAGACCTCCGGCCAGAGTGAGGGAACGATTACCACAGATGCCGCGAGGTACCACGCCGCCAGTTCTTCCCGCAGAAGCCACCCGGTGACCTCGCAATTTTTTGACGCTGTTCCTTTTATAAAGGGGAGCAACGGTCCATCGCCAGCAATCACAAACTTTACATCTGGCATGGCACGTGCAAGTTCCACGACAAACCGCGTCCCCTTCTCCTCTACGAGTCGAGAGACGAACAACACAGAGCCGTCCCCACGCGACGAGATGGGGACGTTTTTTGTTTCCACAAAATGCGGGAGGTGTACGAGCTTTGTCGGAGCAAACCCAGCTTCGCGCATCTGCTCAAGAACAAACCGGGACGGGCAAACAAACGTGGCAATACCGCGATCATACAGGCGAAGAAAACGATGCGTATGAAACACGGTCGCCTGTGCCAGATGCGCAGCAAAAGAGTTTTTGTGAAAGCGCTCATGCGGTGCGCGCCATTGCATGTAATTTGGAGAAAGCATGTGGTAATCATGCACCGTCATCACCGCAGGAACATGGGCGTCACGAAGCGCGTCCAACACGGACGGAGAGAGCTGCGTGTAAATATTGTGGACATGCGCCACCTCTGCGTGGAACTCGTCCGCAAGGCGCTTCACGCCGTCACGCGCTTTCCAATTGTAAAGCATGCGACCGAAGGCACGCGCGCCCTCACCGGTGAATTGCGCAGCGTGTGTATCCATCGGCGGAGCAAAATACTTTGCCCACGGACTTGGCAGGTTATGAGGATCTTGCATCGCAAATGGAGCAACAGCATGCCCGCGCTCTGCAAGAAGCCGGTTTACTTCTAACTGATAGCGCGAGGCGCCATCACGATCCCAATAATACTTATGTATGCTGAGGATGTTCATAAGACACCTTCTTTTCTTCCAAGAACTGTCACAAACCCCCCATAAAGCCAGAAGTGATATGCCAGAGTTCGGGTTTCAAGAAAGCTCGCCAAGAATGCATGGATGCTCATAGCGACAATGATCCCCATAAACCCGAGCGCCATGGCACGCGCAAATGGATCGTGCGCACCACGCCACGTACGCGCCGCCAGCGCGCCGAGCGCTGCAAACATCCAGAGATAAAAGATGAGGCCTAAGGTTCCCGTTTCGCCCCACAAGGATAGCCAGTTGTTATCAATATAGCCTTCCGTTCCACCGACGCCAAACGGGAGTCCAAGCATATCATAGACACGCGTGTTTCGAAGCGCGAGCACAGCTCCGCCGCCAAACTGCCCGGGGCCGTGGCCGAAAAGCGGCGCTGCCGGGACGACATGCAGCGGCGTATTCACGATCCAAAACAAGCGGCCGAGTCCGTAATATTCCCCTTGCCAACGCGAGAGAGAAAACGCTTCAAAAAACCGCTCCGCAACTCCCTGCCGCGGCACATCGATAAGACGGCTAACGACGACTCCAGAAAAAAGTACATACGCGCTTGTGAAAAGAAGAAAAGTGACAAGCGCCACGCGCACGCGCATATCACGCTTGAGGAGAAAACCGATGAGGAGAAACCCTAAGACAAATCCAAACCAGCCGCTGCGAGAATACGTAAGAACAAGCGCCGGAAGGCCGAGAAGAAAGAGTGCGCGTAATTCAAACCGATGGACGAGATGCCGCATTTCATAGAGGATCCCCGCGCCAAGAAGAAGCGCAAACGAAAGAAAGGTCGCAAGACGATCATAGCGGCCAAGAGTGGCAAATACGCGCGACCCGGGATCCCAAAACCGGAATGCGTTGGGTGCAAGTGTGAGTTCCCCAAAAAATCTCCCTTCCGAAGGAAAGAGCAGCGTATCGAGCCGCTCGCCAACAATGGCTTGGAGAATACCGAGTCCGGCTTCCGCAAGAGCAAGCGCCAAGAGAGCTATGGTGAGGCGTTTCATGAACGTGCGCGAGGGGTGAAGGTAAACTGCGGCAAAATAGACAATGGGAAAACGGAGGATCTGGCGTGCGCCAAGAAGAGCCGTCTCGGGCGGAAGAAGATTAATGACGATAGACGCAAGCATCGTGACCAGAAAAAGGGCGAACGGGAGATCAAGCGGAGTACATGTCCGGCGAGAAGATGCAAGAACAGAAACAATGGCAACGCCCGCGACACCGTAGAGCAAGACTTCAGGAAAAAACCTGGCGTAGACAAAGAGGTGGTCGGGGACAAATTTGAGAACAAACGGCTCAAGAGGAAAATAGAGCGCAAGACCAGCAAGAATCCACAGAGGTCGCAAAAGGGCAACACCAAAACACAAGATGCCGATGAGCACAGCGAGCGCGGTTATGGGGGACAAGAAGACGGCAAGAACAATCGTGAGAGCCGTAGTAAAAATAATCCACAACGCAGGAGCCTTCATAGCGTTTTTTCAAAAGCAATGTTCAAGTACGGAAAGAGCGCGTTAATCGGCACACGACGGCTCCACGTAGAAAAGCAGATAGCAAGCACAAAAAACATTATACGCAAGAGAAAAACAAGGAGTGCCACTGGACCGCGCTTACGCTCCCCCAGGCGCTTGAAGTACGCGCGGTACTCTTCAAGCGGGCGGGTCAAAGCTGGTCGCATGTCCTCTGGGAGCAGTCGCCGAATGCCCCACCACGTGCCGCCGACAATACCGTCGTAGACAAGTTCGTCGTTGGTCTTTTTCCCAAACTCTTCCGGACGGAGTATCCGTGCTGCCTTGCACGCAAGAGTAAGCGGCATCCAGCTTGTAAACGGCAGACGCGTGGTGTGTCCGTCGTACGGCCAGAGACGATTGGGGGTTTCCGTAATAATAAGAAGGCCGTGCGGTTTTAAAAATGCACAAAGCTGGTGCAGCAGACCGCGTCGATCTTTTGGGTGGATATGCTCCACAACCGCACTCATGGTCACGAGATCAAACGATGCACGAGGAAATGGCAGAGTGCCTACATCATGCTCCCCCACGATGCCCACACGGTCGGCAAGACCTTCATCCCGCAGCCGAAGCCGCGCCGCTTGGCGGTAGAGCGGCATAAGTTCGACAGACGTGACGGCCGCTCCTTCACGCGCTAAAAAAATCGCGGAGCTCCCGCACCCGCTTCCAAAATCGAGTACAGACTTCCCCGCTACATCCGTCTGGCGCCGGACAAATCCGAGAAACTGCTCCTGCACGTACCCCGGGTCGTCAACGCGGAGAATCTCGTCATAGAGATAGTCTCCCTTTGCCGCAAAGAGCGCGTCAAGAGTCCCCTTGCGGTAGGGGGTGCGGAACGTCACGCCGTCCGTGTGCCAGCGCCCATCAAAAAAAACACGCCCGTGAAGCGTTGCCTCCCGTTCGTCTCCCAGATCTTTCACAAGAAGATGAGACATAAGGGTAGTATAGCAAAAAAGAGATCAACGTAAGGAGGACAACATAGGTACACAACAATTCGAAAACCCCGCGGATATGCGGGGTTGGGTGAGAGCGAGGCCTAACGCTGGGTCAGGCCCCGCTCCACCAAGAAAGAACACTCTGTACGAGAACCTGCTCTACGGAACGAGCGGGTTCGTGTCGTCCGGATCGTCGCAGACGTTGGTTCCGTCCGCGTCCTCGTCCACACCGGGGTTCACCGACGGGTCGAGGTCGTCGCAGTCGTCACCGCCCACAGCAGGCGGATCGCCGACCCAGGGCGAGCACTCGACGTAGAGGTCGCCGTCCTGGTCCTCTTCGAGGTCCTGGTCGGTCACATCGCAGTCGGAGTCCACGCCGTCGCACGCTTCGGGAGCGCTCGGGAAGACGGTGTCATCCGTGTCGTCGCAGTCGCCCGGCGCCGATCCGTCGCTGCAGACGGGAGTGGCGTCGCAGAACCCGTCGCCGTCGTCGTCCACAAAGGGGGTGCCTTCGTCCACGTCACCGTCGCAGTCGTCGTCCGCGAAGTTGGGAACCTCGGGATCGCCGGGAGAGATGGCGGGGTTGGCGTCGTTGCAGTCGCCGGCGCAAGTGGTAAATCCATCGCCGTCGGCGTCGAACCCTTCGTCCACAGACGTGTCGCAGTCGTCATCCACGCCGTTGCACGTCTCCGTGGCAGCGGGGTTGACGGCCGGGTTGGCGTCGTTGCAATCGCCTGCGCACACGCGCGACCCATCACCGTCGCCGTCAGCTTCGGTGGCGGGAACGGAACCCGAGCAGTCGTTGTCGAGTCCGTCGCAGATCTCGGGATTGCCAGGGAACATGGCCGCGGAAGTGTCGGCGCAATCGCCGTTGCATTCCGCCACCCCATCGCCGTCGTCGTCCGTTTCGGTTGCGGGCACCGCGCCGTCGCAGTCGTCGTCGGCCCCGTTGCAGGCCTCGGCAGCGGCCGGGTTCACGCTCGGGAGGACATCGTTGCAGTCCCCTTCGCAGACCCGGAAGCCATCGAGGTCGCTGTCGGCCTCACTGCTTGGCACGTTCCCGTTGCAGTCGTTGTCGAGTCCGTCGCACGCTTCGGGAGCGCCGGTGAAGACAGTGGCGTCCGAGGCGTTGCAGTCGCCCTCGCACGCGCTCTGTCCGTCCCCGTCGGGATCCAGTTCGTTGGCTGGCACACCGCCGGCGCAGTCGTTGTCGAGTCCATCGCAGATCTCGGCGGCACCGGTGAAGATCGTCGGGTTGGCGTCGTCGCAGTCGAATTGGCACTCGAACTGGCCGTCGCCGTCGGCGTCGTCTTCGGTGCTTGCCACAACGCCATTGCAGTCGTCGTCCACGCCGTTGCACGTCTCCGTAGCAGCGGGGTTGACGGCTGGGTTGGCGTCGTTGCAGTCACCCTCACAGATCATTGAGCCGTCAGCGTCCGCGTCGGCCTCGTTGGCGGCCGGAGAACCGTTGCAGTCCTCATCGTCCCCGTTGCAGAGCTCGGAAGCTCCCGGGAGCGTCGCGGGATCGGTGTCGTCGCAATCGCCAGCGCAGACGGAGACGCCGTCGGCATCGGCGTCGGACTCAGTGGCGGGAAGCCCGCCGTCGCAGTCGTCGTCGTTGCCGTTGCAGAGTTCCGGCGCGCCGGGATAGGTGAGCGGCTCCAGGTTGTCGCAGTCGCCCTCACAGGAGGTGAAGCCATCCGCGTCGCCGTCGAAACCCTCGTCGATCACGCTGTCACAGTCGTTGTCCTGGTCGTCACAGATCTCCGAGGCCGTCGGGAAGACAGTGGGTTCCGTGTCGGCGCAGTCGCCTTCACACGTGCTCCAGCCGTCGGCGTCGGCGTCGAATCCTTCGTCCACGAGGGCATCGCATTCGTTGTCCTGCCCGTCGCAGACTTCGGTGGCGTCGGGGTTCACGAGGGCGTCGCCGTCCTGGCAATCGTCCTCGCAGACCATGAAGTCGTCGCCGTCGTTGTCCACCTCGTCGCTTGGCAGGCCGTCCACGCAGTCGTCGTCCACGCCGTTGCACGTCTCCGTGGCGGCAGGATTCACGCCTGCGTTGCCGTCGTCGCAGTCTCCGCCCGGCACGCAGCCCGTATCGGCCGTGAAGCCGTCGCTGTCGTTGTCGGGCGAGAGGCCCTCGTCGGTCAAGCTGTCGCAGTCATCGTCGATCGCGTTGCAGGCCTCGGCCGCTGACGGGTTGACGGTGTTGTTGGCATCGTCGCAGTCGTCGACACTTCCGGCACAGGAGACGAGCGACGTGAAGCCGTCGCCGTCCGCGTCGAAAGTGAGACCTTCGTCGGTGGAGCCATCGCAGTCGTCGTCGGTCGCGTTGCAGAGCTCCGCGGCCGTGGGGTTGACGGCTGGGTTGGCGTCGTTGCAGTCGCCGCCGCACGAAGTCACGCCGTCACTGTCCTGGTCGAAGCCGTTGTCGGCCACGGTATCGCAGTCGTTGTCAGCGCCGTCGCAGACTTCCACGTTGCCCGGGAAGTTGGCGGGGTCGCCGTCGTCGCAGTCGTCTGGATCGAGGGATCCGTCGGCGTCCGTGTCGGGCACGGCGTCGCCGCCCGCGCAGTCCTCGTCCTCGCCGTTGCCGGGAAGGTCCGTGGCACCCGGGAAGATGTCCTCGTCGTTGTCGTTGCAGTCGCCCTGGCACTCGGAGAACGTGTCGCCATCGTCGTCGAGCTCGCCCGTGACGTCATCGTTGGGCACCACGCCGTCGCAATCGTCGTCGATCGCGTTGCAGAGCTCCGTCGCGCCCGGGAACCGGCTCGGGTCACCGTCGTCGCAGTCACCGTCGTTCTCGGTGATGCTGTCACCGTCGTCGTCGGTCTCGGCGTCGCAGATGGCCGTCTCATCGGTCAGGAGATCGCAGTCGGTGTCGAGCCCGTCGCAGGCCTCGGAGGCCTCGGGGTTCACGGCGGCGTTGTTGTCGTCGCAGTCGTCCTGGCTTCCGCCACACGAGGTGGGATCGCTCGACCCGTCGGTGTCCTGGTCCACGAGAAGTCCCTCGTCGACCATGCCGTTGCAGTCGTCGTCCGTGTCGTTGCAGAGCTCGTCTGCTCCGGGGTAGATGGCGGAGTCGCCGGGCTCGCAGTCGAGCGAGTCGAGCACGCCGTCGCTGTCCGTGTCGCACGCGGCGTCCGCCCCGTCGCAGTCCTCGTCCTCCCCGTTGTCGCAGGAGGTCGTGGCATTCTCGATGGCGTCGGGGTTCACGTCCGCGTCGTTGTCCTGGCAGTCGCCCTCGCAGACACGCGAGCCGTCGCTGTCCGCATCGGCTTCGCCGGTCGGGATGACGGTGTCGCAGTCGTTGTCAAGTCCGTCGCAGATCTCTGGCGCCACGTCGGAGACCGTGGGGTCCGCGTCGTTGCAATCGCCCGTGCAGATCATGCGCAGGTCGCCGTCGTTGTCCACTTCGTCTGCGGGCACCGCGCCGTCGCAGTCATTGTCGGCGCCGTCGCAGAGCTCGGGCGCGTCGAAGAAGATGTCGTTGTTCTCGTCGTTGCAGTCGCCGTCGCACTCGATCATGCCATCGCCGTCATCATCCGTCTCGTCACTCGGCACTGCGCCGTTACAGTCGTTGTCGAGCTGGTCGCAGAGCTCCGGCGCGTCTTCGAACACCGTCGGGGCGTCGTCGTCGCAGTCCTCACCGCAGATGGCGCCGTCGCCATCCAGGTCGGACTCATCGAGGATGAGGTTGCCGTTGCAGTCGTCGTCCTCGCCATTGCACTGCTCGAGGGCGCCGGGGTACTGCGAGGCGTCCGCGTCGTCACAGTCGGACACGGGTTCTTCGCAGGTCGTGTAGCCATCGGCGTCTTGGTCGGACTCCTCGTCCGTGTCGCCGTCGCAGTCGTTGTCCTGGTTGTCGCAGATTTCGGGGGCCCCGTCGTAGACCGCGGGGTCGGCTTCGTCACAGTCAGCAGAGCCGATGCGGCCGTCCCCGTCGGGATCCACCGGTGGCAGCGTGGCGTCATCGTCGTCGGCGCTGTCGTCGTCACCGGAATCGTCATCGCCCGAGTCGTCGTCGGACGGCGTCGGTTCCTCCGTCGTGTCGTCGTCGGCGATCGTTGCGTCATCGTCGTCGGGGAGCGGGGGCTCGGTCGAGTCGTCGTCTCCGTCGCAGTTGTTGTCGGTGGCTCCGTCGCAGTTGTTGTCGCGACCGTCGCAGAACTCCTCTGCGCTCGGGAAGACGCCGTTGTTGACGTCGTCGCAGTCACCGCCGCACAGGGTCACGCCGTCGCCGTCCTGGTCGAAGCCCTCGTCGATCACGCTGTCGCAGTTGTCGTCCACGCCGTTGCACGCCTCGGTGGCGTCAGGGTAGATGGCGGCGTTGTTGTCGTCGCAGTCATCATGCGAGACGAGGTAGCCGTCGCCATCACGGTCGTCGATGGAGACGTAGCCGGGACAGCCCGTGAGGAAAACGATCGTCACCGTAGCCAACAAAAGGAAAACCGGGCGCATGGTGCGCTCCTCTCGTGTGTGTGAGCTGGCGGATGCCAGTCACGGGGTTTTGCAGTCCCAAGGGTCCAGGGACTGCGTGGGGTTGGGAAAAGGTCGGGTTTGGCCCTTTCGGGCCCGTTTCATGGCTGAAACAGGCCCAAAAACGCCCAACTATTTGAACCGCGTTTTTTAGCAAAAAAAGAGGGTTGTGTCAAACACTCGCCCCTCTTTTATATTTTCCTGGATTGGAGAATAACCCTCACCTTTCTTTCCAAGATATTCGAGACACAGGAAGCGTCGGCTCAACGGGCAGGGGCAAGAGTGAGGGCAACCCCCAGAATCATGAGAATAAAGAAGAGGATTTTTTTCTTTACCGAACCGCGATCAAGCTGTTCTTTAAACACCCCAGGGAAGAGCTTATGGAATACCGAGGCGTACACTAAAACAAAGATAGGCTGAACAGACATGACCGTCTGCACTACCGTAACGGATGCCACGGAAATAGCGTACGTCCCTGCTCCCATACCGGCAAAGGTGAGAAACTCTTCGGCAGCAAAGAGGGGGGCGTTGTGTACGAATGTCCTTGCGCCATTAAAAATATCCCGACGGAAACGCGGAACAATAAGCGTTGGAAGCACAGACAGAAAAGCAAGCGCCACCGGCCACGTAAAACCCGTGATCCAGTCTACAGAAAGAAATGCATACTTATACAAAACAGCCTCGATAGCCAAAATCATGGTGCAACCGATCATCCACCAAAGCGAACTATTAAGTTTCCTTCCCGCTGTGCGCTCAAAGTTCACGAAGACGCCTGACAACACAACGATCGCCACCCCAAGGTACTGCACCGGGGCAAGAACTTCATGGACAAGAAAAAATGCCAGAATGGGTACGAACACTTTACCCAGCGCAAACAAAGACACGATGACTGACGTATCGTTCCTCTCAAGAGCCTTGTAGTACGGGTATAGATACCCAACACTGATAAGCGCAAGCGCAAATAAAAGAAAAAACGTGCGCGCGTCCGGAAGCTTGGGAAGCCCAAAGAAGAAAAAAATTGGCGGGAGAAAAAGAAGGTTGAGCAAGACGGAATAAAAAATGAGCGTTACCTTGACGGGGAAGACTCGATGGACAAGATAGCTGTCAAGAATATTTGCACCGGCATGGAGGAGAGGGTTGAGAAACGCGACAAAAATCCACATAGCGCTCTACATTCCCCTCGTTTCCTCCTCAATCTCCATCAATCGATTGTATTTCGCTACACGCTCACCGCGGGAGAGAGAGCCTGTTTTTATGTACTCGGCATTCACCGCCACAGCTAAATCTGCAATGGTCGTGTCCGAAGTCTCACCCGAGCGATGAGAAATAATCACTTTATAGCCGTTTGCCCTCGCAAGGGTAATCGCGTCCATCGTTTCCGACAGAGTACCAATCTGGTTTGGCTTGATGAGAATCGCGTTGGCCGCCCCTATTTCAATACCTTTTCGCAAACGCTCAGTACTCGTGACAAAGAAATCATCCCCAACCACAATCATTCCCTGAAGCTTTCTTGTCGCCTCTGCCCATCCGTCCCAATCATCCTCCGCAAGCGGATCCTCGATGCTCACAAGGGGATACCTTTTTGTCAGTTCTCCGTACCACACCAACATGTCTTGGCGTGTGCGCGTCTTTCCTTCCACAACAAAAACATATTTCTTTGATTTCTTATCATACATTTCACTCGCCGCTACATCCACGGCAAGAGTAATTTCTTTTCCTGCCCTGTAGCCCGTCTTCTTGATAGCTGCCAGCAGTAGATCAAGCGCATCGGCAGTTGTTGATTTCGGAAACACATATCCTCCTTCATCCCCCACGAGTGGGAGAATACCGCGCTCCTTGAGGAGGGCTCCAAGCGCGTGAAAAATCTCCGAGCCCGCGCGCACACGATCAGCAAAACGACGCATTTGCGGCACCACCATGCTCTCCTGCACGTCCGCCGCCCATCCGGCATGCGCGCCGCCATTCAAAAGATTCATCATGGGCAGAGGAAACTTGTAGCTTGTCACGGGAAGCTTGTAAGTAGAACGCAGATAGGCGTACAGGGGGAGATGTTTGGCTTTTGCCGCCGTGTGCGCACACGCTAAAGAAACGCCGAGAATGGCGTTCGCTCCAAGCCGTGATTTATTGCGCGTGCCATCAAGTGCACACATCACTTCATCAATCTCCTGTTGATGCACGACAGAAAGACCCGCAAGGGCGTTCTCTATTTTTTTTATGTTTGCAAGCGCTTTCAAAACTCCCTTTCCCCCGTAGCGTTTTTTATTGCCGTCGCGAAGCTCGGACGCTTCATGCAAGCCCGTTGAAGCCCCTGAAGGAACCGACGCCGACCCAATCGTGCCGTCATGCAAAAGAACGCTTACCGAAAGCGTGGGATTGCCGCGCGAATCAAGAATCTCATGCGCGTGAATGCGTTCAATGGTGTTCTTCATACAAAGAGATATTCTAATCCTGGCATCTTTTCGCCAGCTAAAAATGACATCATGGCTCCCCCGCCGCTTGAGACAAGAGTGAATTTTGTCTCAAGCTCCAACCGGTCGACAAGAGGCACGGTGTCCCCGCCACCCACAATCGTGATGGCGCGCCCGTTTTTTTCTGCCATACGTTTCGCCAATCGCTCTGTCCCCGTGGCAAAATCAGGAATCTCGCATACGCCAAGCGGCCCATTCCACACAAGCGTCTTCGCCGAAGCAATAGCGGCCGCGTATCGTCGAAGCGTTTCCGCTCCCATATCCACGATGGCATCTTTAGCTCCAACCTCTTTTGGAGAAACCGTGCGGACAGGCGCCTTCCGGCGAATCACGCGCACGACGCGCACATCACTTGGAAGGAGGATCTGCTTGTGCCACTTTTTTAACAGGGACTTGGCGAGAGGTACATCTTTGGGGTCAAAACGTGATGTGCCGACCGAAAAACCCTGGGCAAGAAAAAAAGGATGCGCCAGTGCGCCCCCCACGCAGATATCGGCCCCGCGGCGCAATAGAGCGCGCAGCGTTCCAATCTTCGTGTGGATTTTTGCGCCGCCCAGCACACACACGAACGGCTGCGCCGGACGCACAAGAACTCCCGAAAGCTCTTCGACTTCATGGCACAGCGAGAGACCGGCGTAGGCAGGAAGCAGACGTGCAAGGGAGGAGACCGACGTGTGCCGCCGGTGTGAACTTGCAAACGCATCGTTAACATAAAGATCGCCGAGCCGTACCCACTCTTTTGCAAGCGTCTTGTCATTTTCTGTCTCCCCTTTGAGAAATCGGACATTTTCCAACACGAGAATCTCTCCATCCGACAGACGTTTGACGCGGCGCTCCACGGCACTCCCGGTAATCTCTCGCGACAATTCCACACCGCCACCGAGCAATTGGTGAAGGCGTTTCACGCATGGCGCCAACGAAAGCGATGGGGTGCGTTTCCCCTCTGGCCGTCCGCGGTGCGCAAGCACGACAATTCGGGCTCCCCGTTGGCGCAACCATTCAAGCCCAACAGCCGCGCGCGCCAGACGCCCGCTTGGCCCTTCCACGACACTCCCGCGTGAAACCGCGACATCCGCGTCTATGCGTACAAGCACGCGCTTTCCTTCAAATTTCATCTTAGGATCCAGGCAGCGGAGTCGCATATTCGGGCCTAGTATAACACGCCACGTTCTTCGTTGTGCATGAATGTCTTTGCGCCACGAAACCAAATACGACAAGCCGATAGCGGGGGTAATACACGTAAAAAGTACCGCAGATCCGCCGCTTTGCGAAGCGCATAGGCGGCGATGCCTTTCACCGTCACTCCCCCGATCTCCGCCACCGCATACCGGCCGCCAAGAGGAATGATCGTCTGCCAGGAAAAACGCGCGGCGCGCAGAGGCGTGCGGTCTTCGGACACGCGCTTGATATTCTCCGACACCACTTCTGCCTCTTCCAAAGCAACCTGGGCCAGACCGGGAACCGAACTTCCTGTTGTCTCGTCTAGAACGCACGCAGAGTCTCCCAAAGCAAAAACATTCTTGCAGCCTTCTACCTGAAGCGTCTCCCCTACACAAAGAAACCCGTGCAGAGATACTGGCAAGCCGAGGGAAGAGACCACCGAGACAGGCTTTACGCCGCCTGCCCATATTAAAAGATCGTACGGGAGATGGCGCTCTCCCTCGGGCGTTTTGATCTGGATGCGATCCTGTTGGACCGATGCCACCGGCGCGGAGGACAAAATCCGTACACCAAGACGCGTAAGCCGCTTTCCCGCAACGTTTCTCACCGCCGCAGAACAGGCATGCAAAATACAGGGACCTGCCTCCACGAGCGAAATCTCTATATGGTTCGCCAGCATGGCAGAGTTACAGCGATGCACTTGCGCGAATCGCGCGAGCTCCGCTGCCGTTTCCACCCCATTAGGGCCCCCGCCAACGACAATGACACGAAACCGTTCTTGCTTCCCCTGACGGCACATTTCAATAAGGTCATGCAAACGGTCACGAATGTGAAAAGCGTGCTCTAAAAACTTGAGCGGAATGGCGCGTGCGGCCGCGCCCGGAATTCCAAAAAAATCCGGCTCACTCCCCAGAGCTACAACAGCAAAATCATACGAAGTCTCCCCTTGTTCTTTCAAAAAAACACGATGCGCCGTAGGATCCATCCCCACCACTTCGTCCTGCAGAATGGTAAGACCCGGCGCTGTAAGCGGGATTCCTACCCCCTCGCGCAGAGCGACCTTCCGTTGCCGTTCGTCGGAGGCGAGAAACCCGGTGGCCACCTCGTAGAGAAGTGGCGTGTAGAGATGATAGGAGGAGCGATCCACAAGCACCACATCAAAAGCCTGGCGCGCAAGTATGCGCGCCACGGAAAACCCGGCAAACCCGCCGCCCAAAATCACGACACGCGGCATACTCGACGCCCAACCTCCTCGATCATGCGCACGAGTTGCACACTGTACCCCCATTCATTGTCGTACCACGCCATAACGGAAACGAGATCGCCGTCGACCACACGCGTCATTCCCAGATCAACAACCGAGGCGCGCGCGTCACCAATAAAATCACTCGATACGACAGGGTCGTCTGTCACCCCAAGCACGCCTTTCCACCGCGCACTCTTTGCGGCCTTTTCAAAAGCGGCGTTGATTTCTTCCGCCGTCGTCTTACGGCCAATCAATGCCGTGATCGTTGTAAGTGAGACATCAGGAGTTGGCACGCGCAGAGAAACTCCATCAAATTTCCCTTTGAGGAACGGGAGGGCGGCCGCGGTTGCGTGCGCGGCACCTGTGTCGGTAGGAATTATATTGCCAAGCACGCTTCGCGCGCGCCGCATGTCAGGTTTGCGTCCAGGCGGGACGCCATCCACTACATTCTGCCCGGACGTGACCGAGTGTGCGGTGGAAAGCATCGCTTTTTTTATCCCAAACACTTCTTCGAGCACCGCCATCACAGGCGCGGCAGAGTTTGTTGTACACGAGGCCATGTTGATGACGGAATCTTTCTTGGAAAGTTTGTCATGGTTGGAGCCCAAGAGAAACGTCGGTACATCTTCCGACGGCGCCGTGATTACCACGGCTTTCGCTCCCGCAGCAAGATGGGCCTTCGCTTTCTCCGCACTTGTAAAAAAGCCCGTGGACTCGACGACGACATCTATTTTTTCCTTTTTCCACGGCAGGAGCATCGGGTCCTTTTCGCCCCATACGGGGATCGCTTTTCCCTCTACAAGGATGGCGCCTGCGCGAGAGGAAACCTTATGTGGCCAGGTGCGGAACACCGAATCGTATTGGAGGAGAGGTGCCAAAACATCTGGCGATGTGAGATCGTTGATAGCCACCACCTTCATGCGAGAATTCCCAAACGCCGCACGAAAGGTATTGCGGCCAATGCGTCCAAAGCCATTAATTGCCACGCGGAGCATAAAGAAGAAATTAAAAGCAGGGGTATTGTATCACACCCCTGCGTGCCCTGTGACTATCCAATTTGCAGACGCGCGAAGCGACGAATCTGGATGTTCTCGCCGAGTTTCGCCACCGCCTCTGCGACGACATCGTTGATGTTCTTTTCTTCATCCTTGACAAACGCTTGTTCAAGCAGACAGATTTCTGAAAAGTATTTCTCCATTTTGCCCTCCACAATTTTCTGCACAATCTCTGCCGGTTTCCCCTGCGCTTCCACCTCCGCCGTCATGAGTGCGCATTCCTTTTCCACAACTTCTGCCGGAACTTCGGTACGACTCACATACAGAGGCGCGGACGCCGCCACATGAAGCGCCAGGTCGTTGCAAAGCGCCTGGAAGCCCTCTGTGCGCGCGACAAAATCTGTTTCACACTGCACCTCCACGAGAACACCAAGCTTGCCCGTGGCATGGACATACGCGTGCACGCGGCCCTCTTTTGTTTCACGCTCTGTCTTCGATGCAGCTTTTGTAATCCCCTTCACGCGCAGGATCTCTGCAGCTTTTTGCGTGTCTCCTGCCGCCTCTTCAAGTGCGCGTTTCGCATCCATCATCCCCGCCCCCGTCTGCTCACGGAGCATCGCGACAGCCTTTGCGTCAATACTCATACCTCCTGTTCTTTTATTTCCTTTTTCCCTTCCTTTTGTGCAGCTGTAGCTTTCCCTTCATTCACGGCCTCTGCCAGGAGTTCATACACCATCTGGATAGAGCGCACCGCGTCGTCATTCATGGGAATCACTTCGTCCACGTGTTCCGGATTTACATTCGTGTCACATACGCCGATTACTTTCACGTGGCTTCCTACGGCTTCCATGAGCGCGGTCTTGTCGTGACGAATATCCGAGATGAAAATGGCGTCGGGAAGTTTCTTCATGTTTTCGATACCGCCTACTTTCACCTGGTCTTCTTCAATCTCGCGCGCAATAAGTAAACGTTCCATTTTGGTGTACTTTTCATCAAGCTCCCCCTTCTCCTGTTGCTCACGAAGTTTCACGTAGCGATTGATGGTCTCGCGCAGTTGACGGAAATTTGTCAGCGTTCCCCCAAGCCAGCGCTCGGTCACAAACGGCATCCCGCACGAAAGCGCGGCAGATTTTACGACCGACTTCGCTTGGGGCTTCGTGCCCACAAAAAGCACCACACCGCCCTGCGCCACAAGATTCTTTACCACCTCGAGCGCTCCCTTCAAACGCTCTTGTGTCTTTTCAAGATCAATAATATGGACCCCGCCGCGTGCGCCATAAATGTAGGGCGCCATTTTGGGATGCCAATGATTGGCCTGATGGCCAAAATGCGCTCCTGCCTCGAGGAGCTCGGGGAGTGAGGGAATTTGCATAAGATGTTCCTTTTAACGTGAGCGGCGCGATCGGGCCCTCAATGTGAGGGAGGAGCCGATTCGTGGAATTCCGCCTGTATGATTAATGGCGCAAGTCTAAGGGACATGCGGCGTCTTGTCAATGTCGGCTTATTTAACTAAAGTATGCATAGGCGGTGTCCCATCGCCGAAGGAGAGTCATGCCTGCATGCCGTGGTGAGGTCCGCACAACTTCTCCCCGTTCTTCATCTGTCGGTTTCGTCCGATCCGGCCGGGTCTACTCGACCCAGCTCGCCCTTCCCTTCTCGCGCGAGCCGCGCGTGGGGACCGCCTGCGTGAAGTGCGGCGAGCCCTACCGCCAGGATGGTGCCAGCGTCACCTGCGCCTGCGGCACGAGCGTCTCCGGCTACTAGCCAACCCTTGCGATCTTTCTTCTTTCTTCTTCGAGAGCCTTCGGGCTCTCTTTCGTTTACAAAATCCGCATGGACCTCTCCTCTCTACCGTATAAACATCGCGTCGCCGAAAGAGAAGAAACGATACCCGTTTGCGATGGCTTCGCGATACGCCTGCAGTATTCCCTCCCGCCCGGCAAAAGCACTTACAAGTGCCAAAAGCGTCGAGCGCGGCAAGTGAAAGTTTGTCACGAGTCCGTCAATCACACGAAAAGAGAACCCCGGCGTTATGAAAAGATTGATCTCCCCTTCGTATGGTCGGAGTTCTCCAAAGCACTCGGCAATCCCCTCGAGAGTCCGTACCGTCGTCGTTCCCACCGCGATCACTCTTCCCCCACGCTCTTTTGTGCGCCGGATACACGCCACTGTTTCTTTTGAGAGAGACACCCACTCCGCATGCATACGGTGCTCTTCTAGCGTCTCTGTTTTCACCGGTACAAATGTCCCCCCTCCTACGTGAAGAGTGACGAAAGCCTTCTCGATCCCCCTCTTTTCAAGCGCTTGAAAAAGTCGCGGCGTAAAGTGAAATCCCGATGTCGGCGCCGCCACCGATCCCACATGTTTAGCATAGATCGTCTGGTAATCCTCAAGACGCTTCGGTTCTTCCTTCACATACGGCGGCACGGGAATATGCCCCACGCGGTCACACAGCGCATGCACCTCTGCCACAGACGCCATCGCCTCCACCGCCGCCGCCTCTTTCTCCGTCGGTTTTTGCCGGAGCACGAACATAACCCCGTCGCACAGAAGGACATCCCCGGCGTGAAGTCGCTTCGCCCCTCGCAGGATCACCTCCCACTGTGATGTTCCGTGTCCATCCAAAAGCGCGCGCAGAAGCAGGACTTCGTGCACACGTCCTCGACAGGTGGCCATCAACCGCGCGTTGAACACCTTTGTGTCATTGAAGACAAGGGTGTCGCCTGCACGGAGGAATGTCGGCAAATCCAAGACGCACGCGTGCGTCCGGACGCCAGAAGAGCGATCAAGAACGAGCAAACGCGCCTCGTCGCGCGGGAGAACCGAACGCTGGGCAATGCACTCTTCTGGCAAATCATAGTCAAAAAGCGCCGTGGGGGTGCGGCCCCCCTTGTCAGAAAAAGCCCTCTTTGCTACACTTCCGTCAATATTTTGCATATGAAAAACGCAATCCATCCAGAATACTTCCCCAAAAGTAAGATTACCTGCGCCTGCGGAGCCACCTACACGGTCGGTTCAACTATGCCAGAAATCTCCGTGGAACTGTGTGCGGCGTGCCACCCATTCTACACAGGTACGCAGAAGATATTGGACACCGCACGACGCGTCGAGAAGTTTAAGGAGCGCGGGACCAAAAAGCAAGTGGCCGTACGTACGCGCACCGTCAAAAAGCAAGAGCGCGCCGCAAAACGCAAACCGAAGTTTGAAATGGAAGTCACCAAGTCCGCCCGCATTCGAAAGAGCGCGTAACAAGACAAGCTCACAAAAAGACGCTATGCTTCCCGGCAGGCGTCTTTTCCTTCTCTATGAACATCCCGGAAGAAGTACAACGTCTACACAAGGAGAAACAAAAGTTGGAGATGGCTTTGGCCGATTCAGCTATTTTTCATGATGCAAAAAAGCTTCGTGAGACAACCACGGCCTTCCGCGCTGTCACAGAAACACTCGAGATCGGCGAGAGATTCATGAAGGCGCAAGATGCCTATGAACAGGCCACGCACGTGTTCAAGGATGCCAAAGAACCAGAACTCCGGGCAATGGCAGAGGAAGAAGCTGATCGTGCGCGCCGCGCGAGAGAAAAGGAAGAAGAAGCGTTCGTGGAAGCGCTTGCGCCAAAGGACCCACTCGACGAGAAAAATATCATCGTGGAAATCCGCGCGGGCGCGGGCGGCGACGAAGCAGCTCTGTTCGCGGCGGAGTTGTTTCGCATGTACAACCGATTTGTGGAACGACGCGGCTGGAAGACACGGCTCATCTCGCAAAATCAAAATGACTTGGGGGGCATAAAGGAGGCCGTGTTTTCGATCATCGGCCCCTCGGCATACCGCGCCCTCAAATATGAGGCGGGCGTGCATCGCATCCAACGCGTGCCGGAGACAGAGAAAGCCGGGCGCGTGCACACCTCTACGGTAAGCGTGGCCATCCTGCCGGAACTCGAGGCAGAAGAGTTTGACGTGGATTTGAAGGATGTGAAAATCGAAACCTCAACGTCACAAGGTGCCGGCGGCCAGTCCGTCAACACAACCTATTCCGCCATCCGTGCCACGCACCTTCCCACCGGCATTGTCGTGGCCTGCCAGGATGAACGCTCTCAACAGCAAAACCGCGAACGGGCCATGCAAGTGCTGCGCGCGCGAGTGTGGGCGCATGAGGAGGCAAAGCGCCGTCAAGAGCGGTCGGAAAATCGCCGAAGCCAGATTGGCACCGGCGACCGCTCGGAAAAAATCCGCACCTACAATGTTCCGCAATCACGCATCACCGACCACCGTATTAAAACATCCTGGCACAACATTGATGAAATTCTCGATGGCGCGCTCGACCCCCTGATCGTCGCGCTTCAAAAAGCCGAGCGCGAAGGATCCTTCGTAGAGTCTGGCGAAAGCGAAGAATAGCCTCCTCTATGCGCGTGGTTGATTTACTCACGTGGGGGAAGGAGGAGCTCAAGGCGCACACAGACCCCGGGTTTTCCGATGTGGCTTCCCCCGCTCTCGATGCCGAAGTGCT